>CAYUIQ010000285.1:0-10562 GCA_964444795.1 uncultured Planctomycetaceae bacterium | reverse complement strand
GCTCGACCGCCAGGCACCCAAGCTACCGCCAGACTACTCTTCCGGGGGCGCCTCCTCAACGGCGTCGTCTTCCTCCTGGATCGCCGGTGGCGACTGAATCTCGGCCTCGGGCAGTTCGTGGATCGACAGGTTGACGAACAGGTACAGGCCCGGCTCGCCCGGCTTGGGGACGCTCTGGTAGGTCATCCCGCCGACGAGCATCGGCCGCCCGACCGGTACGTGCAGCGTGGTCGAAAGCCGGTGGTTGTTCAGCATTGGCCGATCGATCGCGGCGATGACCTCGGAGACGGCCGAGGCTGTGCTGGCGGGCGCTGGCGCGGCGACGGGCTGCTTGCGTTGTTCGACCACCCGGCTTCGCAGGTTGAGCACGACGAACTTTCCGCCGGCGGCGACCACCGGGGTCACCTCCAACGCGGCGCCTTCCTGAACGATCGAAACGATCGGTTCGTACGTTACGGCCGTCGGAGATTCGACGCCCTCACCTTCCTCGGGCTGATACACGGGAATCGGCACGGGTATCACGCCGGTGACCGCCACGCTTTGCCCGCCGGAGACTGTGTGAACTCGCTGGCCGTTGTAGCAACTGATGACGGCCCGATAACCGGCCGGCCGTTCTCCTTCGCCCCGGGCGGCATTCTCCGCCAGAAGCTCCTTCCAAGACGCCGAATCGACCACGCCAAACGGCGGAAGCTCCTCGGGCACCGGTGTACCTTCGGGAGCCAACAGGCCAGCCAGTTCTCCGTCGGTCAGCCAGAGCCAATACGCGCGGACCGAAACGGTTTGCAGCGTCCCCCATCGCTTCTGAAAGAGTTGCAGTAGGGCGTCGATCTGGCGGTGCGTCTGGTCGTCGGCGGAGACCAACAGGGAGTTTCCCAAACTGGTGATCGAAGCCGGTCCACCGACTTCGTCCCAACTCTCGACCGAGATCGTGCTGGTGATGGCCTCGATCAGGTCGTCGATCGAGGTACGTCCCGAGCCGAGGCTATCGCTGCCGGCGGCCAACTGTGGGAGGATCGGCTGGGTGCTGCCGGAGGTCTTCAGCGACTCGGGTCGCACGGCCCATCCGCCCATGCCGCCGCCCATGCCACCCATGCCGCCCATGCCCATGCCCGTGCGCTCCATGCTGACGGCGGGGAACAGGGAACGGCTGTCCGCGCTCAGGTCGCAGTCGCGCTGGGCCGGGTAGTCGGGCGCCGCGGCGAAGAGATCGCCCAGATCGTAGATACGAACGACCAGCGTGGGTTCACCCGGGCTCCAAGTTCGCCCGCCGCCGATTTCGGTCACCCGCCGCGGCCCGCCGTCGCTCTCTTCCAACACCCGTAGCGACTCCTCCATGGCGCGGATCTGTCGCCGCAATTCGAGCACGTCGGGCGATTGTTGCCCCCGACAAGGCAACGCCGAGAAGAGCACACCCGTCACAGCCACAACCATCAAAACACATCGCATGATCGCCTCCCCTTCCCCATGGGAACATGTCCACGCACGCTCGCCCCGGCCAGCACAGCCGAAACACGACGAGGCGCGCGCCTACCCATGAATATAGGCCATCGCGGGGAGGGGTTCAAAGTGGCACACGCTTCCCAGGGGTTGACAGTTGATCGAGATTGTCGAGAATCACAACAGTGAACACTCTCCTCCGAAAGGGGGGCTTCTCAAAGGCTTGTCGTCCACGCTTGGCCGGACACCAACAAGAGTCCCATGAGCGATCTACCCAACCTCACGCCGCAACAGGTCGCCCAACTGATTCCACGGGCGTCCGATATCGAGCCTGCTGGCCGTGGGGGCCAGAAAGTGGTCTTCAGAGGAGTAATTGGCGGCGAGCAGTATGCTCTGAAGTTTGCCAAAGTGCCCGAGTTGTCCGAGGATCTTGAGAGCGAAGAAGTCTCGATGGAGAACGTTGAGGCCAGGGCACGACGCGAAGTCGACATAATGAAAGATTGCGGTTCTCGGCACATGGTCAAGCTCGGGTCGATCGGCCTGAGCTTTGCCACCATCGCCGACCAGAGGCTGCTCTACTTCTCCGAGGAGTTCATTGCGGGACGCGACCTTTGGGTAATTCTCCGATCTGACGGCAGGTTCCCGCCCGATCAGATAGTCAGGCTCGGGCTGCACATTGTCGATGCCATTCAGGCGATCTGGGAAATCGGGAAGATTCACCGCGACATCAAACCGGGCAACATCATGCGGCGAGAAAGTAGCAACGAGTATGTCTTGCTGGACGCCGGGTTCGCGTTCGACGTGGTAGGAGAGTCATTGAGCATTGGTCTGGTTGGAACGCCGCTCTATTATTCTCCCGAGCAATTCGATTTCAATAGTCGCCGAACGTTGGACTTTCGATCCGACATCTTCTCGCTCGGTGTCACGATGTACCAATTGGCGACCGGGAAACACCCGTTCTTCTCACCGGGCGACACGTCGCGATCCCTGTTCAATAAGATCACGACCCATGTGCCGGAAGCCCCGAGTGCATGCGTTGCGGACTTTCCCGAGGAGCTTGATGAGATCATTCTCCGGATGCTTGCCAAGTCACCACACCTTCGTTATCGGCGCTGCCGGCACTTGCTCGATGCCCTGAATCAGGTCTGAGATATCCATGGCACTCTACATTCAGCACGGTCACGGAAAATCCGACAAGATCGAAACCGCCTTGGACGATGGTACAATCGGCGGCGTGATCTTCGGGGCTCGCAACGAGAAGCCGGATCGACTCGAAGCGTACGTCAACAAGATCCGCGAGAACTTTGATGGCTGCGAATTACTGCTCGATCCACAGTTCTACGTGAGCACACTCAATCCGCCCAACGATCGATATCTGCCCGAGTACCCGTACTACTCGGAGAGCCGTACGGCAAGCGATTTCGGCGGTGCGCGCCGAACTCGTCAGTACGTGAAAGACACCCTGGATTTTCAAGTTGCCCTAGGGTTCGATCGCCTTGTTTCCCCTACGATTATCTTCAATTCCTTTTCCAACCGCTGGCACCAGATTGCGCTCAATCTTGCGGACGCTTCACTGGAGCACCATGCAAGCCTGACCAATCCTCCACCACTGCTCTTGAGTTTCGTGTTTACCGAGGAGGCCCTTGCTGCCGGTGAAGAAGTGAACGGATTCCTCGACACGGTCACGCAAGAGGACTGGGACATGGACGGCTTCTATCTCGTTGTCGCCCGAAGTGCTGACGGCTACAGCCAGCGTTTCGAGAGCCAGTATCTTGCCCGCCTTCTGTACATGGTTCATGCTCTCGGTCACATTAACGGGCTTCGCGTCGTCTGTGGATATTCCGATTTCGTGGGCATCCCACTGCGGGCCGTCGGTGCGGATGTGTTCGCCACGTGTTGGTCTCAATCGCTGAGACAATTCAGACGGAAGTCATTCGTCAAGCAAAGGGCAGGTGGCGGGCAAGCTCGCGTACGCTACTCATCCGGTCCGCTGTGCAACTCCATTCTGTTGAGTGAACTCCAAAGCATCTACGAAGCGGGACGCCTCGATGATGTTCTGTCCGATGTGTTTTTGGACAATATGATCTCCAACTCGCCACAGCCTACGGAAGGTGGCTGGACCACTCCGATCTCCCAGCAGCACCACTGGCAGACGCTCCACTCCCTGGATGCTCGTCTGTCGGGCCGTGTCCGGATCGACCTGGAGAACACCGTACGGTGGTTGCGCGACGCGGACGGACTCTACCTGCTTCTCGAAGCGGCAGGCGTCCAATTCGACCGGAATGCCGGGCGCGATCATCTGATGGAATGGGTGCGGGCAATTGCCGAGTTTCAGAGAATGGCGGGATTCGCCTCGTCCTGATCGAGCAGCATCCCCACCGCGCGAATAAGACCGGCTCGCGAGATCGGTTTCCGTTTTCGCGATGGCAGTATGCGCTCGGAATCGCCGTTGGAGTCGTGCGTGATGAGCCCCACATTGAAGCGGCGAAAGTGCTCCGCCGACCCGTTCACACGCCCCGCTGCCATCGGCGGCATCACGACGAACACGCGATGTGAAAACGCCCGATACCGCTTGGCTTGATAGAAAGCACGTTTCCAGTTCTCCAGCTTGAACTCGAACGAGCAGATCTCGATCCGCGGCAAGTCGAACCGCGGGCCTAACACGTATCGACCCTCCCCCAGGTCACAAACGAGCCCCGTTTGCACAAGTTTCGTCAGCCAGCCACGAAACGTCGCCTTTGCAACACCCGACCGAACGAGCAGAAAGGACTCCCGTCGAAAAGCTCGTGGCTTGAGAGTTTCCAGAATACGGCTGCATGTGGGCTGCTGGAACAAGAAGGAAGCCTCCGTAGCGGTTCCCGCGGGCCAATCACATCCGATGCCGGCCCACACCCAATCGGCACGTCCTTCGGAACATGTGCTCTCCATGGTCGTCCGCACATGCACGGAACTACTTTGCGGTGACCACAATGAGCGCGGCGCGTGCCGAAGAAAGCTTTGCCGAAGGTCTTCCTCGAACCGAAATCCCATGGCGCTCACGTCCCGTGCTGACCAAATTGACCTTTCGTACTCTCGTGTTGGTATCGGCCAACCGATGCGTCTGATTCCACCCACATTGTCGGCCGGCTTGCGGCGGTGTCAACCAATTCGTCACTCTGCGTGGTTGACTCACGCCCCCTGACGGTGGGGTACGGCGATTCTCCGCCATGTTATTTCCCGAAACACGGCTTCGCGGCCGTGTCCCGGGGGAAAGCGGGGTCTCGGTCGTTCTTAGGCCAGTGCCAAATGCAGATCGGCTTGGGCGCTTTCGCCGGTCAGGCGGAGGTCGAACTTCTCTTGCAGCACCTTGAAGACGCCCGGGGTGATGAACGCCGGCGGCTTGGGGCCGATCGTGATGCCCTTGACGCCCAGATAGAGCAGCGTCAGCAGCACGGCCACCGCCTTCTGCTCGAACCACGAGACGACCAGCGTCAGCGGCAGATCGTTCACGCCGCAGTCGAACGCGCCGGCCAATGCCGTGGCCACCTTGATCGCGCCGTAGGCGTTGTTACACTGGCCCATGTCCAACAACCGCGGCAGACCGAGCAACTCGCCGTAGTCGTAATCGCGAATGCGGTACTTGCCACAGCCGAGGGTGAGAATGAACGAGTCGGCCGGCGTCGCCTGGGCGTAGTCGCTGAAGTAGTTGCGGCCCACCTCGGCTCCGTCGCAACCGCCGATGAGGAAGAAGTGGCTGATCTTCCCGTCCTTCACCGCCTGGACAATCGTGTCGGCCAGACCCAGGATTACGTCCTGATGGAAGCCGATGGTGGACTGCCCGGTGATCGCCTCGGGAAGGGCCGCACATGTTTGCGCCTGGGCGACCACGGCGGAGTAGTCGTCGTCGGTGATGATCGTGGCGCCGGGCACGGCCGTGCATCGAGTCGTGTACAATCGGCCGGCGTACTCTTCCTTGGGGATGAGAACACAGTTGGTCGTTGCCACCACGGGTCCGGAAAAGGCCTCGAACTCTTTGCGCTGCTTCTGCCACGCGCCGCCGTAATGGCCGGCCAGATTCGGGTGCTCGCGGAGCTTGGGGTACATGTGGGCCGGCAACATCTCGCCGTGCGTGTACACCTTGACCGGCGTTCCCTCGCACTGCTTCAGCAGGTTCTCCAGATCGACCATGTCGTGGCCCGTGATCAGAATGCCGGGCCCGGCGCTGGTGCCCTCTTGCACCGGAGTGGGCGAGGGATCGCCGTATCGCTCGATGTGCCCCTGGTCCAACAGTTCCATCGTCCTAAGGTTCTGCTTGCCGCATTCCAGCACGAGCTCCAACAGCGACCCCATGTCGAAATTCACATTGGTCACCGTGGCGAACAGGGCCTCTTCGATGAACGCATTGACGCCCTCGTCGGTCTTGCCCAATCGACGGGCGTGGTGGGCATAGGAGGCCATGCCTTTCAAGCCGTAAAGCAGCGTTTCTTGCAGCGATTGCATGTCGGCGTCTTTGCCGCACACGCCCGGGCTGGTCGAGCATCCAATGCCTTTGGCCGTCTGTTCACATTGATTGCAGTACATCCTACGTGCTCCTTTGGTATAGTCAGAATGGGTGGTTAATTTCTTCGGTTGAGGGCGGACCGGGTGGTCGTTTCCGCCGTGCCCTCATAGAATCGGATGTTTCGCGTGTTCTGTCCTTGATCTGGGTCAACCGCGGGAAAATTTCTCGTCGGTTTGTGTCTGTTTCAGGAAGTTTATGGGAATCGGCCCCGCGGGACATTGATCTGGGTCAAGTTTTGCCTGTTTTTCTTGAGATTATTTCGAGAGGTCCCCGTGCAATCGACCGCCGCCGCTATCCTCGACCGTTGCCCATTGTTTGCTCCCATGTCGGCCGAGGGGCGGCAGCGGCTGGCTTCGATTGCGGTAATCCGCAAGTTTCGCAAGGGACAGTTGGTATTTCATCAGGAGGAAGCATGCCCGGGCGTGTTTGTGGTGGGGACCGGGTTGGTGCGGATCTTCAAGACCTCCGCCGCCGGTAAGGAGCACGTGCTGCACATCGTCGGACCGGGGGGTACGTTCGCCGAGGTGGCCGCCGTCGGCGGGTTCAACTGCCCGGCCAACGCCGAGGCTGTGGCCCCGACCACCTGTATGCTGCTGCCGCTGGACCTTTTCCAAGAAGTCCTGGAATCGGATCACCAACTCTGCCTGAAGATGCTCAAGGGCGTCGCCTTCTGGGTCCGCCATCTGGTCGGCCTGATGGAAGACGTCGTGCTTCGCGACGCCGCGGGGCGCATCGCCCGATACCTGCTGGAAGTCGCCCCGGGGTCCGACGGCACGGTCGAACTGCCGGCCCTGAAGCGACACGTCGCCAGCCACCTGAATCTGACCAGCGAGACGTTCTCCCGCACGTTTCGTCGGCTGGTGGCCGCGGGGCTGATCGCCGACGCCGGGGCGAATCGTATTCGGCTGCTTAACCGCGAGACGCTGAGGCTGGTGGCGGAGGGGTCGTTTCCGCGGTTGTGAGATATCGCCCCGTTTAGCCCCGGCACTTGTGCCCGGCGCGAAAGGGGAGGCGCCTACTCTCCGGCCGTATCCGCGGATTCCATCGGATCGGTGCGAGACAGTTCGCCCGACGGGAGTTCGTAGTACAGGAACCCATTGATCGAATAGACGTTGGGAACTCCCAGTCTTCGGCTCTCCTCTTGCGCTTCCCGAACGGCGGCGCGACCGATACGTACGATGTCGTCAAATCTGGCCCGTATTTCGGGGGAGATCGGTGATTCCATGGTCATGCCTCGGATCCTCCTGTGGCATCAAGGAATCCCGAGCGGGTTTGGCGCTGCTCGTTCGCCTGCCAGTATTTTCCGCTTTCCACATCCAGGCAAGTGAGCCAGCCTCCTGCGTGTGCCCGTGTGTCAATGCACACGGCATGGCCGATATTCCGTGGCAGTCCGTCCCTCTGGGGTGTATGGCCGCAGACCATGATTCCACCAGATTCATGTGGCGGCGGATTGTTGAACTGCTCCCAATACAGCATGTAATCGGGCTGTTCGTTCAACGGAATGTCTGGATAAGCGTTTGCATGCACGAAGAAATGCGTCTTGGTTTCGTAGAACGGTCGACAGTCCCGCTCCATGAATTTCCAATGCGAAGTGGGAACGTCTTGGAGTTCTCCGCCATTGCGTGAACGCGAGTACGACTTGAGGGCCGCAGTGCCGCCGCACGAGACCCATTCATCGTAGCGTCGGTCGGTCTTGCGAGCCGCGCACATCATGAGTTCATGGTTGCCGCGAAGTGGAATAAGCGTGCCGTTCATCTTGCGAGCGATGAGCCATTCGATGACCGCGCGGCTGTCGGGTCCGCGGTCAACATAGTCGCCGAGGGTGACAAGTCTGTCGCCTCGCGAAAACGGAACGTAGTTTTCGAGTGCGGTCAGGGCCGTGAAACAGCCGTGAATGTCACCGATGGCGAGGATACGCACGTCTTCGCACGCCTCCGTTCTTCTGGAACGATTGAACTGCTCTAGCCGCCGTTCTTGTCTTTGCAGAGCTTGATTTGCATGCCTCTGCGGCGCATTGTACCATCGGGGCAGTATTTGGCAACAACGGGCACAAGTGCCGGGGCTAAACGGCCAACCGTCATCCGCAACATCCTCCCAGGAACCCCGTCATGCTCTCCGCGCTCCTGATGCAACTGACACTTGTATCCGCCGCCCTTACCGCCGATCCCGCGGCACAGGGCGAGGCGTACACCCTCGAAAAGCCCCTGACGGTCTTATGCTACAACGTCTTCAATGGGTTTCGTGGTGGCCGCAGTTTCCAGACAACTTCCCAATGGGTGCGGACCGTCAACCCCGATATCGCCGGATGGCAGGAACTGGTGGGGTGGAACGAGGAGCGGTTGAAGAAGGCGGCGACGAACTGGGGGCATGACCACGCGGCGACGCTCAAAGGGGGCGGGTACAATATCGGGCTGACCAGCCGATGGCCGATCGAGGTGCTCCAGCGGCGGACGAAGGACTACTGGCATGGGTTTCTACACTGCCGGACCGCCGGGATCGATGTGATCGTTACTCACCTTTGGCCCGGCAGCCGGCGAGGGCAGACGCGGGAAGCGGCCATTCTGCGCGATCTGGTGATTCGGCTCGAAAAGGAGGGGCGGCAGGCGATTCTCATGGGCGACTTCAATGCCCATGCGGCGGTGGACGACGCCTGGATCAATCGACAGACGGCACTGCTGCAGCGACGTCTGCCCGGCGACGCGAAGAAGCGGCCGGAGGATCGGTTCATTGTCGACGGGAAATTCAACTTCGCGGTGATGGATACCGTGCTCGAAGCGCCGCTTCGCGATCTGGTCCGCGAGAAGTTTGACGCGACGCATCCCAACCCAACATACTCCGAGGAGCTCGGGCTCGGTTCGTTCCCGACGCGGATTTTGCCCCACGTGAAGACACCGCCCGAGCAGGCGAAGTTTCTGGAGCGAATCGACTTCATCCTCGTCACGCCCGGCCTGGCGTCCCACTGTACGCGGGCCAAAGTCTGCCGGTCGCCCGAGTTGCTGGAAACCACCAGCGATCACTATCCCGTGCTGGCCGAATTTGCGCCGAAGACGAGATCCGCCGTACGGAATGGTCACCCGACGGCGCGATCATCGCCGTGGGAACCGGCGAGAAGATCTGGCTTCACAACGCGACTTCAGCCGAAACCCCGCACACGCTCCCCGAGCGTGCCAGACCGCGCGCCATGCAATCTCGGGGGTTTACATCCACCGGTGCGTCGATCACAATAGTGTCTGCTACATCATCGCACGCGTCGTGTATCCGGAGGAACCTCGCCGATGCAGAATTCGTTCGATCCGTATCACAAGTGGCTGGCGATTCCGCCGGAGGATCAGCCGCCGACGCTGTACCGGCTGCTGGGGCTGGAGGCGGGGGAATCGGATGTCGACGTGGTCCACGGCGCGACCGACGGGCGATTGGCTTTCCTGAAGACGTTTCTCGGCGGCGAACACGCGGCCCTGGCCAATCGGCTGTTGGTCGAAGTGACCCAAGCGAGGCAGGTGCTCGCGTCGGCCAATCGGCGGGCAGCCTACGATCGGGTTCTGGCGTCGGCCAAACCGGCCGGCGGCGAGGGGGAAGCTGCCGATGAGCCGGCGGCCAAGGCAGCCAAGAGTCGAGATCTCAGTGGCCAGACGTTCGGCGAGTTTCTCGTTTCCGAGCGGATCCACGCCGGCCGATTCGCGCCCGTGTATCGGGCCGTACATCAACCGTCCGGCACGCTGGTCGCGCTGAAGGTGTTGCCCGTCGAATCGGCCAAACACGAGGAGATGGCACGCCGCTTCCGCCGCGAGCAGGAGGTGACCTGTAAGCTGGATCATCCGAACCTGATCGTCGGCTACGCCTCGGGCGAAACCGAGGGTGTGCGCTACCTGGCCACCGAGTTCGTCATGGGGACCGATCTGAGCACACTGGTGCGCCAGCACGGGCCGCTGCCCGTGGATCAGGCGGTCGACTACACCCTGCAAGCGGCTCGCGGTTTGATGCAATTGCACCTGCACGGCATTTACCACCGCAACGTCAAGCCGGGCAACCTGTGGATCGACATGAGCGGCCGCGTGAAAATCACCAACCTCTTCCTGGCCAAGTTCGAGGAATATGCCCAGGTGGCCGGCGCCGGCGAGGAACTCACCCGCATGGGCCAGACCATGGGCACGGCCGAGTATCTCGCCCCGGAACAGGCGGCCGACGCCAAATCGGCCGACGGGCGGGCCGATATCTACTCGCTGGGGTGTACGCTCTGCTTCCTGCTCACCGGTCGACCACCCTACGGCGGCAAATCGATGATGGACAAACTGTCCGCCCATCGCAAGCAGCCCATTCCCTCGCTTCGCCAGCTCCGCGCCGACGTGCCGGCGGAAGTCGATCGGGCCTTTGCACGCATGTTGGCCAAAGACCCGGCCGCCCGATACACGTTCATGGGCGAAGTGCTCACCGCCCTGGATCCCGGCCCACAAGTCGGTTGGTTCCGGCGGCTGATCTCCCGCTTCTGGAATCCGCCGGAATCCTAGCAGCCTGTTGAAAAAGGGTAATTTGCGGAGGGTGCCTGGCGGTCGAGCGCAGCGAGCCCCCAGAAAACGCGGTTCTGGGG
>CAYUIQ010000284.1:0-10565 GCA_964444795.1 uncultured Planctomycetaceae bacterium | reverse complement strand
AAAGCCTATCCGGCCGGTTCAAGAGCGGCAGATTGCTCGCAATGCTCGTGACGCCAGGCGACGACCTCCTCGGCAAGCTCCTTCAGAGGTGCTTTGGCCTGTTCGGCACTGCCCGCGCCGGTCTGCAGGACCAGGAGGACCTTGACCAAGGGGGGCCAGTTCTGCGACCCGCGAAACGGGCGGCGGGCCGCGCGGAGAGAAGTCGGCTCGGTGAGAACGGTTGGGCCAAGTTGGTACCAGTAGAGCGAGTGAGTTTTGGTCCCGTTCAGTTCGTAGACCAGCATCCGAGCGGGCAAGGTCGCGTCGTCGTCGGAGCATTTCAGATCGACGGTTCTCTCTTTGACCAGCTTGTGACCGCTGTACTCGTAGCACATTTGCGGCGGGTGCGGTAAGTAGTTGGCGTACTGGCTGAAGAAGGCCGTGTGCAGGGAGATCTGGTACCCGTCGGCATTCCGATACGAACGATCGACGACCGTGTCGGCCCCCAAGGCGTCGAACACCCTTTCGTTGGTTTCCACGTCCTCCCCCGTCCACGAACCCAACTGCAGCGGCAGCGCCTCCAGGGGCGGGTCAGGTGCCAGGACATTGCTGGGAAGGCCGGATTGGCAGGTCACGTAAAACCAGCCGTGGACGGCCGCCACCAGCACCGCGGCGATGAAGAGGCGTGTTGCAGTGTTCATGGGCGATCTACTCCGAGGCGCTGAGGGCGTGTTCGGGGGTGGGGTCGCTGGAGTCTTCGTTGGCAACCGCGGCCAGCGACTCCCGGAGTTTCTCCTCGAACGGTCCGATCATCTCGAGCAACTGGTCCAACACGTTATGGATCGGCTCGCCGTTGCGCTGTCCGGCGATCAACAGGCGTCCAACGCGCTGAGAATCGATGGCCAGGGGGAGTTCCATGCGCCAGCACAATTCCAGGTCGTGGTATCCGGACCGTTTCCACGAGGCATGGTAGCCTTCGCGCATGGCCGGCAGGTTGACGTCCAGCGAGATGTCGTTGAGGTGGAGCTTGTCGGCCGATTCGGTCAGCATCTGCCAAAGCAACTCCCACTGTCGCGAGCCTTGCAGGCGAACGGCGGACTGCCAAATGTGGCCGTCGGACCTGCCGAGCGGTCGCACCATCGAACGGCCAATCTTGCTCAGCCGGCTAGCCAACAACAGGGCTTCAGCCCGGCCAAAGACACCGGTGATCAGGAGAACCGCGACTACGCCGGCGCAACTGATCAGAGAAATCAGGTCGTTTTTCCAGAACACGCTGCCCAGCGCGGCCAGCGAAGTGATCGCGCAACAGCCGGCCACCCAGGCAAGCACTTTGCGGTTGCTTCCCAACAGGTCGAGCAGCCGATGGTGCAAGTGGCCGCGGTCGGTCGAGTAAACGCTTCGCCCGGTCAGTTTGCGTCGGAGTACAGCGGCTGTGGAGTCGAGGATGGGAATGGCCAGCACGGCCAGAGGGGCGGCCAGCAACACGGTGCCGGGCCCCTTGAGCGAACCGAGCATGGCCAACACGCCGACCACCAACCCGATGAGCATACTGCCCGTATCGCCCAGAAAAATCCTCGCCGGCGGGAAGTTGTATCGCATAAATCCCAGCAGGCTGCCGGCAAAGGCCAGGCCGATAATGGCGATGTCGGCCTTTCCCAACAGGCCGGCCATGGCGGAAATGGCGGCAACGAGGATCAGGCCGATCATGGTGGCCAGGCCGTCAATGCCGTCAAGCAGATTCAGCGCATTGATCGCCCCGAGGAACCAGAAGAGGGTCATCGGCACGGCCAGCAGTCCGAGATCGATTTGCCAGCCGAAAACCCCGACGCGCTCGATCACGAACCCACCGAGGACGAGGATTCCCGCAGCCACGGCTTGCCCGAGTAGTTTCTGTCGGCCGCGCAAATGAAATCGATCGTCGGCCAGCCCCACCAGCACGATGATTGTGGCGGCTGCCAGCAGAATCACCAGGCTATATGCATGGTTGGATAGCACCGTCTGTACCCGGCCGGGTATTGCCAGCGCGACGGTAACCACCAAGACGGTTGCCGCGAAGATGGCCACGCCACCACCCAAGGGGACGGACCGGTCGTGCATCTTCCGCCGGCCGTCGGGATGATCCATGAGGCCGATTCGCGGAGCCACCCGGCAAAGCAGCGCCGTGAAGACGGCACTGACCATGCACGAGGCCGCGAAGATGAGAACAATGGTGCCGATCATCGTGTCAGTACTCGCTGGCTGCTGTGACCCGGTTGCCGCGACCGCGGTGTCCCGGCGTTGGACAAAGATGCTGTACTTCGACGGCTCACCTTCCCGCTACGCGGGAATGGTTTGTTCGTATCCGGACTTTCGATAATAGGCTTCTTCGGACGATCCGGTAACCACCACGCCAATCGCGTGGATACCCAACGAAACGAGGATTTCCCAGGCGGCGGAAACTTTGGGGGCCTGGCTCACGTCGCGGAGTACCGAGAGAATGACCGCGTCGGCGTGCTGGCCGACGTATCGCGCGTCGACCACCGGCAAGATGGGGCTGCCATCGACGACAACGAAATCGTACTCGGCCCGAAGCCGCTGAAACAGAACGCCGGGCGCGCCGCCGGCCAGCGTGGCCATGACGCTCGCGTCGATTCGCCCCGCGGTTACCAGCGAGAGATTCTCGGTTTCCGTCGGCTGCACGAGGTCGGCCATATCCGCGCTACCGCTGAGCATCTCGCTGACCCCCGGTTGCAGCGGCACGCCGAAGACTCCATCCATCGCCGGACGCCGCAGGTCGAAGTCGACCAGCACGGTACGCTTTCCCGCGCGAGCCAGACTCAAGGCCAGATGGGTAGCCAGAGTGGTCTTGCCCTCGCCGCTCATCGCGCTGGTTACGAGCACCACCCGGGTTTTTTCCAACTCGGCCTTTCGCAGCAGCGTGGCGACGATGCCGTTGACCGATTCGTCCAGCCGGGCACGCCATTGCCGCTGTCGCTTCGAGGAGCCGTTGAGGTTTCCGATGGCCCGGGCGGGGATCACCGGCACGGCCCCGAGCACGTTGAGGCCCAACCCGTCGGAGATTTCCAGCGGCGAATTGATCCGCTTGCCACGGGTATCCCACCAGGCGATGCAGACTATCGGCAGGAAGAATCCGCCGATCATGGCCATGATGACCAGGGGAACGCGGGCCGTCTTGTCCGGCGATTTGGGGGCGATAGCTGGTTGCCACAGCGTGATTCGCCCTTTGTGACTTTCCGATTTCCCCTTTTGCTTTGCGCGTTCGAAAGCATCCATTTCCATAATCAGCTTTTCACGTTCGAGACCAATTGTGGCGAGAAGCGACTCCTTCAATGAGATCTTGTCCCGCAAATTCTTCACGTCAACAGAATCACCGCCATCCGGCCCGACCAACCTTTCCTGCTCGTCGACGGCCGTCTCCTGCATCTCGATGGCCGTCTCTAACGCCGTCAACCGTTCGCTGAGAAAGGCCACCTTAGCCTGCGACTCGGCCATTTCCGTCTCAATCGCAGTCTCTTGCAGGCGCTGCAGTTCCTGTTCCCGTTCGGATTTCAACTCGGCCCGTCGTCCCTTCAACTGCTGTTTCACGGTACTCAGTCTTGCGCGGAGCCCTTCCAGCAGCTCCTTGATCTTTGGGTTATTTTCGTTTCCTCGGGCCAGCGTATCCTGGATCAAGGCAAGCAAGCGATCTTGCTCAAAGATGAGTTTGGAAGCAGTGTAATCCGATTCGACGAGGGTATCCAATTCGGCTTCCGAAATGGTCACTTCATCGGGGTCTTCCAGCTTCTTCTGGCACTGTTCAATCTGGTGATTCGCGTTTACCAGATCGTCCTGCAACTTGAACTGGCTCTGGAGGAGGAATTTGAGTCTCTCGATTTCGCTCCTATAGTTCAACTCCTTAGTCGAGGATCCCGTAGCGACTGTCTGCTCGATGATCGCTATCAGTGTCGACTTGAGGGTTCGTAGTTCGTTATCCATGGCGGTGAAGGCCTCGTCGAACTCCGCGCGCCGTTCCCGCATGCGTTGACTTTCGTCGCCGACGATTAGTTCCATGTAGGCTTCGATCACGGCGTTAACCAGTCTAGCGGCTTCCTTGGCGTTATCGCGGGTCAATCGCACTCGCAGGAATACCGAGCTGCCTGGATAATCGGTCTTCAAGTTCTCGGCCAGCCAGCCAGCCGGGTCAATATCCTCGACCAGCAACCGGAATTCGTCGACGTCGTCCCCCTCCTCCTTCGCCTCTTTCATCGCCAAACTCTCTCGGCGCATCGCTGCTTCCAGAACGTAGAGGCTATGGAGGTGTTGCAGTTGGTTACTCCTGAAGGCGTCGGGGCTTTCGGTTCCGCCGCCCATGACGGGGTTGAAATAAGGGTCTTCTTGCGCTGCGACACGGATCAGTGCCGTGGTGGTGTACCGATCCTTGGCGGTGAACCGAACGGCCGCACCGGCGAGCAGGCAGCAGATCACTCCCAGGACAGCGGCCACCACCCAGCGCCGCCGCAGAGCGTGTAGATAGGCCGATATTCCGGCGCCGCTCGATGGTACGGGTGGTCCGAATCCTGCTTCCTCAAGCCACGGGCTCATCGGCTGGGCCGCGAGCACGGGCTGGGGGACAAGATCCCTGACGGCGTCATCCCTGAAGGCGTCCGCGGGTTCGTCCATAGCGGGGCGATTCTCGTCGTTCGACATGGAGTTTATCTCAGGTTCCGAAAGTACGTGGTGCCGTTTCTCTTCGTTCCTAGGTCGCTAGCCGCTCGTTGGTGGTCTCGACCCGCCGTGTTCCGCCGCGCTGTGGTGCCGAGCCGTTCCCACAGGGCGAGCGGCCACTTCCCCGACCGTCAGCGTCGCCCGGTCGAGGGGGTTGTCGTGCCAACCGCCCGCAGCCCTCCACCGGCCGCTCCGATGGTCAAGGGCCCCTTGGGCGATTCAATAATCAATTTATCAATAAGTGCCAATTCGGCCCAAAGCAGCAGGATGGCCGTGGGCATCATGAAGAAACCGGCCAGATCGTGAAATACCGTTTCGGCCAGTTCCGCGGTGGTAGTTTCGTAGAGGATTCCGGTAACAATAATCCTTCCCACGTTGGCGGCGATGGCGATGGGAACCGAGCTGACAACAATGACGGCCTTCTCCCACCACACCCGCCGGCACGCAAACGCGGTTCCCGTGCAGACGGCGGCAAACAACATCAGCATTCGCAATCCGCTGCACGCCCCGACGACCCCCAACTCGTTTTCGGTCAACATGATGACGTTCCCCCGGTCGGCGGCGGCAATCCCCAGCGTCTGCAGGGCAAAGGTGCCGGCGATCGTACCGATTCGCTGTAAGGGGAGGCTCATTTGGCCGGCCAGCGCGCCGGGGAGTGGGATCATGAACATCAGAAAAACGATCGATGGCCAGGCCCAGCGAAGCGCTCGCCATCCGCCAACCCAAAGCACAATCCCCGCCAGGCATGGCACGATCGATACCGGATCGAGCAACGTGTAGAAAAAATATGCCGACGTCCATCGCAGAGCCGCGCCGGCGGCAAAGAACGCCAGTCCCCACCAACTGCCCCGCATCGTGCCGTAATCGAACATCTCGCGCCGAGCCCACAATAGCCACGCGGCGAATATCGGCACCAGGAAACAGTATTGATAGTCCGACTCGTTCCACCAGCGGTGCGCCAAGCCGCCCATCGTATCGGCATACGCCAAGATCAATGCGCAGATCAACGCGATCGCCCCGGCCAACTCCAGCGGCCGCGCGGATGGATTCGCCGATCGGATTACAGTTGGTTCGTTCACTGGTGCGTATATTCCGGTTCGCTGGGACATCGACTTCGGCGGGAATCACCCCTGCCGAGGGGTCTCGAAGCGTCATCTCCACGAAGATTTGCACGGTCTCTCGCCGTCTATCGAAGGAAACATCTTGGCCGCCCCTCACCCACGGGGCAACCGCCACGTGAGCCCCAATTCCCGAGCCCCTATGGCCCAGCAAATCACATGCCCGGTCGGCCGCAACCGCCCAAATCGGTGCGTTGGGATAGGTTATGCGGATCAGCGGGCCTTCGGCAGCGTCTTGCCGGTGGCAAGTCGGTGGCCGGCATTCCACGAAGCGTTGCGTCTGGTCCGTCCATGTTGCCGTTTCGCCCCGGCTTTCGTCATTCCGGCCCCTTATCGAGCCGACAGAGCTTCCGGTCCTCCTATCGTGGTCCAAATGGCCATGGCTATTTCGGGCGAAGACGTGGCTCCGCTGTCTTCGCGTGGCCGTTCCCGTTCGCCCCATTCCCGTTGCCGCCGACCGCCACCGTCTGCAAAGCTGTCGCTTCCAGCCCGGCGGATACGCTTGCCCCCTCCGGCGTTTCGTTCGCCACCGAAGGAAATACGGCAATGGCAAAACGGAGCAGGTCGACCAGCGATTTCGCCCCCAACTTGGTCATCATCCTGGCCCGGGCGAGTTCGGCGGTCCGCACGGCGATCCCCAAATCCTTGGCGATTTCCCGGTTCTGCTTGCCTTGCGCGATCCCCTCCAGGACTTGCCTTTCCCGTTCGTTCAACTTTCCCAGGCCGTATCGCATCCTCTCTTGCTCGCACTCCGCCCGACGGCGTTGCCGGTTGAGGTGAAGGGCTTCCTGGACGGCATCCCAGAGGTCTTCCTCGGAAGCCGGTTTCTCGAGCAGATGCACCGCACCGGTTCGCAACGCCTGCACGGCCAGCGGAACTGTTGCGTGGGCCGTGAGAAAGATCACCGGCAGGGTCGCCCCCTCGGCGGCCAACTGCTGCAGGAGTCGCAGGCCGGAGACCGCCGTCCCGCGGACCTCCGTGATGAGGCATCCACTACGGGAAGCGTCGTAGACGCGGAGGAATTGCTCTTCGCTGTCGAACGCTTCGCAACGCAGTTTCATCGCATCGGCCAGGCTCATGACCGCTGCCTGCGTACTCGTGTCTTCATCCACTACAAATAGGGTCGCTTCGCTTTGCATCGTCGATCCCCCGCTTGTTGCCTCATCACATGCTCAAAACGAATCTCACATCCATCCGACCAATGACCCGCGCCGTCGGATCACCCCGCGCACACTTCGTCCCCGTGGGTGACACACCAAACTCCTGACTCGCAATGCCTTGGCAGGCTTCGCGCTAGCGGTGTACACCTTTCTTGTTTTGCTCTGTTGTCTATCGCGTCCTTGCAGGCAAACCTGATCCCCAGCGGCCGGCCGTTTTCGGTGGGTGCCAGCCTGACTTGCCTCGCCGCGAGTTCCCCCCCGCGGCGCTCATTGGGACGTCAGTCAACTCACAGACAACGAATCAAACGGTTTCAGGAGGCGACGGTTGATCTCGACGAAAACTTCCTGCTGCTAAAAAACCGACGTTAGGCGGGCGATCCATGCGTCTGGACTGTTCTTGGGTAGGCTAACTTGCGAGGACCTTGTCATTGGCGATCCTTCTGTCGTTCCTCTTCTTTCGCACAAAACACGACAACTATTCCCCGCGCAAGACGACCGGCCAGAGATACTCCAAAGATGCTATCATAGTCGTTTGAGTTCCGCTGTCAAGGAATGACAGACCACCCGATGAAGTTACCGCGTCCGAGGACATCCGCCACCGCAGAAATGACCCCCTAATCCTGGTGGAAAAGTTTATTTTCTACCAACGCTTCCCTCTTCGCGCCCGCATCCTGAGACTCCTGATTCGGAGGCGGATTGCGCTGTAATTCGCTTGGATGAAATGAATTCTCGCCCCGAGTCCGCGAAATGCCAGCCCCCCAATGGTACCCTTTTCGCGTTGTTCGTACTTCGCTTCTGCTTTGTACCACTCCCGTCGTCGGGTTATAATCGTCGGTGCCGGAAATCGACCGTGTCCCGCCGCCATTCCCACACCAAGGAGACTCACCATGACTCGCACCCGTTTTCCTTTCCTCTTGTCGCTCCTGTTGGGTTGCACGCTCGGTTTGCTCGCGGCAGACGCGTCCGCGGCCGATGGTTGGATTACGTTGTTTGACGGCAAAGATCTTTCCGCCTGGAACAATGGCTCCGGCGGTGCGCCGGGGGCCGGATGGGTTATTGAAGACGGCGCGGTCACTCGCAAGCAGCGTGCCGGCTACCTCTGGTCGAAGGAGCGTTTTGGCAATTTCGTCCTCGAACTGGAATTCAAGACGACCGGCAACAGCGGCGTTTTCTTCCGTACGGGCAAGCCCCGCGACTGCGTACAGACCGGGTTCGAGATGCAGGTCGACAGGCCGCGCGATCCCGGCAAGCACAGCGTCGGCGCATTGTACGACGCACTGGCACCCAGCAAAAACACCGCCACCGACGGCTGGAATAAGGTGGTCATCACCGCCCTTGGCAGTAAAATTACCATCGCCATTAACGGCGAGCAGATCGTCGAAGCCGACCTGGACAGTTGGACGGAAGCCGGCAAAAACCCCGACGGCACCAAGAACAAATACCGCACGGCCCTGAAAGATTTCCCCCGCGAAGGCCACATCGGCCTGCAAGAGCACGGCGCGGTCGTCTCCTTCCGCAAGATCCGCATCAAACCGCTGAAGCCGTAGGCGGTTCGCTCCGTTCGCCCTGGGCGCAGGTCGCCGACCTCGCCCAGTTTATCGCGTGTCATAGCCCGTCGCGCTCGTACGATGGCTCTCCGAAGCCGTCGTCGTCGCACACTCTCCAAAGCCGCCATCCCAGCCGCCACAGCCACCCCGCTTCCCTTCGACGGCCTCGCAACGCCGTCGTACAAAACGCCCGGATTCCTCTATCTCCACCGGTCCCCCGGCCTGTCGATCGAGTAACCCGAAGCGTCAGCGAGGCCGTCTCTTCCGTTCTCGCCGACGTTTCGCCCTTACCGAGATCGGCAAGCAGTTCACGCCAGCCAGCATGAAGGTCGTTGCCAATCGAACGGGGATAGCGTGAATCGCCCGAATTCTCACGAATCCGGCTACAATGGGCGACGGATGGAAAAGACGCTGCCGCTTGCCACCGTGGAAACCCCACCGCTATAATGACGGCCGACGAACAGCCGGCCAGAAAAAGTGGGGTAGGTTTCCAACCTGCCAGAATTGCCGGAAGGCGGTGATTCACTTTTTCGAGAAACGGCAGGTTGGAAACCTACCCCACGCCACACCTCCAACACCAAGGAACCCCGCCATGAACCGTTCGACACGAACCACGCTGCTGCTACTCGGCTGTATGCTCGCCTGCCTGACGGTCGCCCCGGCCTTCTCGGCCGAGAAAACCGACGTCAAGCAGCCGAATATCATTATCATTTTCACCGACGACCAGGGGTACCAGGACATCGGCTGCTTTGGCTCGCCGCTGATCAAAACGCCCAACCTCGACCGCATGGCCGAGCAGGGGATGCGGCTGACGAACTTCTATTCGGCCAACTCCGTCTGCTCGCCCTCCCGCGCGGCACTGATGACCGGCTGTTATCCGACCCGGGTCAACATCCCCAGTGTGCTCTTCCCCCGCAACACCAACGGGCTGAACCCGAAAGAGATCACCATCGCCGATATGCTTAAGAAGCAGGGCTACGCCACGGCCTGTGTGGGAAAATGGCACCTCGGGCATCTGCCCGAGTTCTTGCCGACGCGACAGGGATTCGACCGGTATCTGGGCATCCCCTACAGCAACGACATGACGATCGATCCCAAGGCCAACATTGCCGAAAACTGCCTATTTCGCGAGGGAATGACGCTCGACGAGGCCAAAACGGGCAAACCCCGGAGAAACTGGGTGCCGCTGATGCGTAACGAAGAGGTGGTGGAATACCCGGTCGATCAGACCACGCTCACCAAACGTTACACCGAAGAGGCGATCGAGTTCATCACCGCCAACCGTGACAAGCCGTTTTTCCTCTATCTGCCACACACGATGCCCCACATCCCGCTGTTTGCCTCCAAGGACTTCCTCGGCCGTAGCGAGCGTGGCCTGTACGGCGATACCATCGAAGAGATCGATTGGAGCACCGGTGAGGTGCTGAAGACGCTGAAGTCATTGGGCATCGACGAGAAGACGTTTGTGGTTTATACGTCGGACAACGGCCCGTGGAAGCTGAGCAACGGGCGTGGCGGTTGTGCGCTTCCGCTGCGAGGCTTCAAGTTTCAGACCTACGAAGGCGGCATGCGCGAGCCGACGATCATGCGCTGGCCCGGCCAGATTCCCGCCGGAAGTGTTTGCGACGAAATCGCCGCTACGATCGACCTACTGCCCACCATCGCCCGGCTTACCGGAGCGGAAGTGCCCGACGATCGGGTGATCGACGGCAAGGACATCTGGCCCCTGCTGAGCGGTCGGAAGGACGCCAAAACGCCGCACGACGCCTATTTCTACTATCGAGGCACCAAGCTCGAAGCCGTGCGAGTCGAAAACTGGAAACTGCGGCGCACCAAGGAGATCGAGCTGTTCGACCTCGACAAGGACATCAGCGAGACCACGAATTTGGCCGAAGCGAACCCCGAGGTCGTCCAGCGGCTGCTGGGGGTGATGGACGAGTTCGACGCCGAACTCAAGGCGAACGCCCGGCCGGCGGGAAAACGGGAGGAGAAGTGACGATTGGCGGCCTTCGTTGAAGAAGTCGGATGGGTGCCTGGCGGTCGAGCGCAGCGAGCCC
>CAYUIQ010000283.1:0-10613 GCA_964444795.1 uncultured Planctomycetaceae bacterium | reverse complement strand
CTGCTTGCAAGCAAGCAGTGGCACACGTTCCGTCCGTGTTGCCATTTTCCAACGGGCTGCGAAACTTGACCCGGCCTAGGTAAAACGGCTAGGCTAACGGGCGGCGCCGTCCTCCGACCAACGAGAACTCCCATGTTGCTGTTCAAGAAGAAGTTTCTCGACGCGATCCGCCAGGGGCGCAAGACTCAGACCATCCGCTTGTGGAAACACCGGCGGATGAAGGCGGGGCAGCGAAGCTACATCCCGGGCGCCGGCTACATCCGCGTTACCGCGGTGGAGGAAGTGGAGTTGGCCGCGCTGACCGACGCCGACGCCCGGCCCGACGGCTTCGAGACGGCTGACGCCTTGCGGGCCGAAATCGCCGCCCTCTATGCCGAGCAATTGGATGCCGGCCATCAGGCCTACCGCATCGTCTTCCATCTCCTCCCGCCCGAAGAACAGAAGAAGAAATCGCCCCCCGCCGAGTGACCCGCGTGGTGGGCCGGAAGGCCCGACGAGGGGCTCACTGTCTCGCCGCCGGGCCGGAGCTCTTTCGTCCGCAAGCCCCCGCTGGGCGTAGTGAATCACAGCAATCGGCTATTCGCACACGAGTTATAGCAAGTCGTGGCTGTCCGGCCTGGGGGGGTTGGTCGGCCGGTCGATGTGCGGTCCCGTATGGAATACACCCTACCCTTGGTGGCATGTCTGTCACGTAATTCCCGAACATTTGACCCGCGCACCCCCACAACCTACGTTTTCGTGACGTTCACGAGAGAGAGACACCACAAGAGGAGTGCGCAGCCGCGCACTCGGAGCGGGTAGTGGCGGTCGTGGGCCGTCGGTTACCCCATTTCTATATCCGGGAGAAGGAGACTGTCAGTGAAGATCGCAGCGAAGATGGCGGCCATCGGGGTTGCCAGTGTCGTCGGAATGGGTGTCGTGTGCCTGGTGGGCTGGTTGGCCAACAGCAACACGACCGAAACGCTGCAAGTCAGCGAGGAACGTACCACGCAGGCCGATTTCGAGGCGATCGACGATACGCTGGATGAATCGGGCGACGCGATCACCAACGGCCTGACCGCACTGGAGCAGTCGCTCGAAACGCGAATGAAGTCGCTGGAAAACGCTCCCAAAGCCGCCGCACTCGCCGCCCATGCTAATCTCAACGTGGTCCAGGTGCAACAGTGGCTCACCGACATCAGCGCCACCCGGGCCCAGGAAGGCTACGCCGACAGCTTCACTGAAGCGGGAGAACACGCCAAGGCCTTTCACCAGAACGCAACCGAGTTGACCGAGTTGCTGCCCGATTCGGCCAACGAAATCAACGAGATGGTTGAATCGTTCGAGGCCTTCCACGAAAAAGGCAAGTGGATGGCCAACCAGTACATCGATCTCGGCTACGATGCCGGAAACAAGGCCACGGTCTAGCCGGGCACGGAATCCCCTCGTCTTTATCGTACTCCTTCTCTCCTCTCGCTCCGGTTGGATCGGCACGCCACGCCGCCTGACCGGAGCGTTTGGTTTCTTGGCGACGTTTGGGTTCTTGGTGACACGGTCTGGCGGTATTCCATCTCGTGGGGTAGACTGCGGACATGCTGGGAAGTCGTCCTGGCGATTTTCCCAGGAGGCTCGGCTATCGCGCACCAGTACACCGTGAGGAAGGAGAGCGACCATGAGCTGTGATGCCGTGGGCAGGGCCATGGAAATCCTGCTTGTGGAAGACGACCTGGAAGACGCCCGCACGACGATCGAAGCGCTCAAGGAGTGCGACGTGCCGTGCCGGGTGAGTTTGGTGCGCGACGGCGACGAGGCGATGCGGTTTCTCCATCGCGACGGGATCTTCGCCCGCACCCCGCGTCCCGATCTGGTGCTGCTGGACATGCAGTTGCCCAAGTTGGACGGTCGCGAGGTACTCACTCAAGTCCGCGCCGACGCGCATCTGGAGAGCTTGCCCGTGGTCGTGCTGACCGCCTCGGAAGTCCACAAGGCCGTACTCGAGGGGGAGAATCTGCGCGTCAACGGCTACATGACCAAGCCGGTCAGCCTGGAGCAGTTCATCTCCGTGGTCCGCACGCTTCGCCGCTCCGGGCTGGACGACAGTATCCTCCCCGGACTGGGCTGAGCGAAATCATCCCGTTCCCAAACACACCGGCGTCCTCCACTTCACTCACGCCGTGCCGCGTTGCGGGGCGTCGAGGGTTTCGATGCGCAACCGTTCGATGCGGCGGCGGGTGGCTTCCAGGACCGTGATGCGGACGTTACCCCGGATGAGTTCCTCGCCCACCGCGGGAATGCGGCCGAACTCGCTGAAGACGAACCCGGCGATGGTGTCGAACTCGCCCTCGTCGGAGAGTTCCAGCCCGAGCCGATCGTTGATCTCGTCGATGTGAACCTTGCCCAGAGCCTCGGCGCCGCCGTCGTTGGTCTGGCGGATGCCGTCGACCAGATCCTTGTCGTATTCGTCGACGATTTCGCCGACAATCTCTTCCAACACGTCTTCCATGGAGACCAGCCCGGAGACGCCGCCGTATTCATCGAGCACTACGGCGATATGGTGGCGCGTGCGTTGAAACTCCTGCAGGAGTACGTCGACCGGTTTGGTCTCGGGCACGAAATACGGCTCGCGCAGCAGGGCGGTCCAGGGCTGAACCGGTTCGGTCGGCCCCTTGGCCAACTCGGGCAGCAGATCCTTGGCGTAAAGGATACCGACGATATCGTCGCGAGTTTTTTCATAGACCGGGATCCGCGTATGGCCTACCTGGACAACAAAGTCCAGCGCCTCCTGCCAACTCAGCGCCATGGGGATCGAGACCATATCGGTTCGCGGGGTCATGATCTCCGACACGCTGACGTCGCCCAGCTCGATCACCCCCTCGATCATTTCCCGGGCGTCTTCCTCCAGGAGCCCTTCGCGATGGCCTTCGGTCACAATCGTGCGAATTTCGTCCTCGAACGATTCTTCGTCGGGTACTTCGGGGATCCGGCCGGCCAGCCGATGAAAGAGCGTGTCGACGAACCGGGCACTCCAGGCCATGGGGGTCATTACCCAACCGACCCATTGCCAGGCGGGCCAGGTGAAATAGAGCAACGGTTCGGCCCACAGTCGGGCAATCGCCCGGGGTATCCAGATCTGCGCCGCGGCCAACAGCAGCACACCACCGAGTGCGACCAGTACGGTCGAACTCCAGTGTCCGGCTTCCTTTGAGACGAGGTCGAGACGATACCCGATCGTCGCGGCGGCGACCGCCACGGCGGTCGCCAACACACGGAGACTCTCGGCTCCCAGAGCCACCTCGTCGTGGAGGTGGAGGATCTGGCCGAGCCGGTGGCGCGATTTTCGGCGACGACAGATCTCCTCAAGATCGTGTCGCGAGAATTCGCCGAGCGACCGGGCCCCGACTGCCGCCGCACACGCGACCGCCAGGGCGACAATTGCCGTCCAGAACGCCAAGGAGATCACGGGGGGTTCGTACCTCCTTGATCGGACAACGGCGACGGGGGATCGACAGCGGCCTCCTCATCGCGGGGCTGGAGGTTGAAGATCGCCAAGATCTCGCGTTGGCGGCGTTGCATCTCGGCCTTTTCCTCCGGCGTGCCGTCGTTGTATCCTACCAGATGCAGTGTACCGTGAATCACGTAGAGCAACAACTCGTCTTCGCCCGACCAGCCGTACGTCGGCGCTTCGGCCAACGCCGTATCGGCACTGGCAATCACCTCACCCTCGACGTAGCCGTCCTCTTGCTCCAGGGGAAAGCTGATCACGTCGGTCGGCCAATCGTGGTCGAGAAAACACCGGTTCAGATCGTGGATCGTGGGATCGTCGACGACGACGACGGAGATCTCCGCCCGGGTGATTGTCGAACCGGCCAGCGCGGCGCGCACCGCCTCGCCGAGCCGGTCGCAATCGACGGCAAGGCGAGTCTGCCGGTTGGAGACGGCAACGTCAAACATGGTCAGGCGGTCCGTTGATCGGGATACTTCACTCGGCCGTGATAGATTGCCGCCAGCGACTTGGCCAAGCTGTTTTGAATGGTGCGCAACTCGCGAAGGGTCAATCCGCTTTCGTCGAACTGGCCGTCTCGCAAGCGTTTCTCGGCGATGTCGCGTACGATACTCTCCAATCGCGCCGGGGCGGGATCGACGAGGCTTCGGCTGGCGCTCTCCACGGCGTCGGCCAACATGAGGACGCCGGCTTCCTTGGTTTGCGGTTTGGGGCCCGGGTAGCGGTAGGTCGCTTCTTCCACCTCGCCGGCGTCCGGGTCGGTCTCTTTCTGTTCGTTGGCCCGGCGGTAGAAAAACTCCAGCAGCCAGGTTCCGTGATGCTGTTCGATGAAATCGATGATCGGCTCGGGAAGGTGGTTTCGGCGTGCCAGGTCGACGCCGTCCTTCACGTGGGCGATAATGACCAAGGTGCTGACGGTCGGTTTGAGCGTCTCGTGGCGATTCCCGTTTTCGCCCTGATTTTCGATGAAGTATCCGGAGTTGAGCATCTTGCCGATGTCGTGGAAATAGGCGCCCACGCGCACCAGCAGCCCGCGGGCGCCGATCGATTCGGCCGCCGCTTCGGCAATGGCCCCGACGCTGATCGAATGGTTGTAGGTACTCGGCGCGCGGCGGACCAGTTCCTGCAACAGGGGATGGGCCACGTCGCCCAACTCGAGCAGGCTGATTTCCGTGACCACGCCGAAGAGCGATTCGATAAAGGGGAGCAACCCGCTCATGAGGAACCCGGCGGCCAGCGCCCAGAGGGCGTTTCGCAGGGCGTCGGTCAAAAGCGGATCGGCCAGCGGCTGGTTATCCAGCAGCCCGGCCACGACGGTTACCACCATCGCCACGGCACCGCAGACTAACCCGACGTAGATCAGTTTCCTGCGGCTGCGGATCCGCTGGAGCATGAGGATAGCCACGGTAGTCACGCCCATCAGCACGAGAAAACCGGTCAACCCGGTTCCCAAACCCGCGACCATGATCAGGGCGGTGACCCCGGATAACAGCATGGACGTCTCGCGTCCGAAGGCGATGGCCACGGCCATGCCGAAGAGCAACAGGGGAATGATCTCGGCGCGAACCGGCTCGATGGCCGCCCATCGCGAGACGCCCACGGTGACCGCAATGAGGCCAAGCAGCAGGGCCAGTTGCTTGGAATCGACAAGGAAACGGCTGGTGCGGTAGTAGCCGTAGATGCCACAGAAGGTGAAGAGGATCAGGACCATGACGATCACGGCCGACGCCCGGGAGAACATCCGAAAGGCTCTTTGGGCCGTCGGCGTTCCCGAGATCACGGCCCGATGCTCCTGGCGGAGCGTTCGCATCGTCTCGGCGTCCAGCGGTATGCCGGCCTTGGCCATGACATCGCCCGGTTCGTAGCGCTTGAACTGATCGGGAATGCCGGCCGCGGCCTTTGCCTTGGCCCCGTCGGTAGCGTCCTCGTCGAATACCAGCGTGTCGGTCAAATGGCGCTGCAGCCATTCGAAGACTGCGTCGGACACCTCCTCCGGCTGGAGATGCTTGTGCAGGCTCATGTGGATGGCCGTCCCGTCGCCGATGAGCACGTCGGACACGGCAACGACAAGGGTCTGGTCGGGCTGCCCGACCGGATAGACGACGATTTCTTCCGGATTCCCTTCGCCAGGACCCTGGGAGAGCTTCTCCAGCAATCCCCGCGATTCCCAGGGAGCCAGGGCCGCCGTCACTGCCTCCTCGAAACGAGTCAGCTTCTCATCCCCGGCCAGGGCTTCGCGGAACCGCTGAAACTGGACTTCCGCGGCTTGCCGACCGGGATCGATCCGGTCCTCGGACTCCGGTGGCTGGAACTGATCCCATTCCCCGTCGGTCAAATCGGCGAGCGTTTCGGCGCGAATCACCTCGGCCACCGCGTTGACCAACGATGCGCGCGGCCCGGCCAGCAACTCCGGATGCCTTGCATAGACATGCCGTTCTCTGCGCTGGGCCTGATCCCGTGCGATCTCGGTGGCCCGCGAATCGACCTGGGCAAACGGCACTCGGGCGGTGATATTGGCCGAGGGTGTATAGCCGAGCCGATAAGGCAGCGGCGGGTCCCAACCCGTCGTCACCACGCACAGCAGGACCGCGCCGGCCAAGACCATGGCAATGCGCAAGAGAACGTCGCGATGCTGCAGAATCGCCCACGTCCGGGCCAAGCGCCCGGGAGGCAATTCCAGCGAAGCGACGCGCTGGGAACGGGTTCGTTTTTGTCCGCCTGCGGCCATCATGGGAATGGATCGGTGTTAGCGATGCCCCTTTTTCTTGGGACCCCGATCGTACGCGTCGACGATCCGCTGGACCAGTGGGTGGCGAACGATGTCGGCCTTGGTGAGCTTCACCGTGGCGATCCCCTTGATTTTTCGCAATCGGGCAAGTGCGTCGATCAGCCCGCTACGGTTCTGTGGCGGCAAGTCGATCTGGGTCGTGTCACCGGAAACCACGATTTTCGATCCCATGCCCATGCGGGTCAAGAACATCTTCATTTGCGACACGGTCGTGTTCTGTGCTTCGTCGAGGATGACGAAGGCCTCGTTGAGGGTTCTGCCTCGCATGTAAGCCAGGGGAACCACTTCGATGCGATCCTCTTCGGTATACGATTTGACCTGATCGTGGTCCATCATTTCGCCCAGCGCATCGAACAAGGGCCGCAGGTAGGGGTTGATCTTGGCTTGCAGGTCTCCCGGCAAATAACCAAGGCTCTCGCCTGCTTCGACCGCGGGACGCACCAGCACGACCTTCGTCACGGCCGCTTCCTTCAGCGCCGCCACGGCCATGGCCACCGCCAAGTAGGTCTTCCCCGTTCCGGCCGGCCCGGCACAGAAGATCAGGGAATGGTTGCGAATGGCCGTGACGTAGGCCGCCTGACCGGTGGTGCGCGGATGGATCTGTCTGGCGGCGTTAAAAACGCGGATCGGCGACGCTTCCTCGGCCCCGCGGTCGTGGATCACAGAATCGAGGATGCGGGTGACGTCGTCTTCGGCCAGAGTGCCGTACCGCTGGGCGTGGTCGCGGAGTTGTTCAAGCACCTCGGTCGCGCGCGCCACGGCCGGCGAATTACCTTGGATGTGAATGCGGTCGTCTCGGGCGGCGATGTTCACACCCAACGCCTCGCGCAATCGCCGCGCGTGCTGATCGCAAGTGCCCAGCACCGCCAACAGCTCCCCTGACCCCAGGACCGAAATGGCTGCCTCAGACATCGACACTCGACACCGGAAATCCAGCCGGCGTTGTCGGTCAAGAAAATTGGGAAAACCTCGTACCTTCAACTATACCTAAATGCGGGGCGCCATGACCAGCGGTGTCGGCGAGTTTTTCGCAAGTCTTGTACTGCTAGGGTGTTACAAACGGCATGGTCGTTTCATGCCGACGAGCCAATCGGCCCAGGTCGATTTCCCGGGGCCAACCCCGCCGAGGAGCGGGTAAGCCGGCGGCGTTGGTTGCTTGGGGCTAAACGGGCTAAAGATCGGACAGCCCGGCGATATAGGTGTGGCAGTGGGGGCAGATGTGGGTATCGACCAGGATCTCGCGCTGGCACCGGTTACAGCATTTCATCGGAGCGGTCGTGCCGGTGTGCGGACCGGCCGGGTCGTGGGCATCCTCTGGATCGACCGGTTCCTCGCTGCGAGAAGTCCCGTTGGTCTGGTGGGGACCTAGCAGATTGAGGATGTCGTCCTCGGAAATGTCCGGAATGCGAACGCGTTCCTTGCACACCGGACAGCGCCCCATTTTGCCGGCGCAATCGTGCTTCACGCGCAGGTGATGCCCGTTCGGGCAAACGACTTCGAGCGACATCGCACGTCCCTCCGGAGGTCCAACGAGCCAGAACCCCTTTCCATCGAGGTCTGCTGGGTTGCCTCTTCGATCCGCCGACTTCGCCGCGATCTGACCGGGAGCAGATAAGATGAGAAACACTGGCCAAGCGGCCACCCCCTGCGGCCGCACCCCCCGGACGATATCTCAAGCTACTATCTTAATTCGTCAGCCGGCCGGTGTATAGTTCGTTTTTAGGCTAATTTTCGGAAAAACATCTTTCCGTGAAGCAAACTTCCCGCCCAGGCTGCCATTGGGCGATTCCACCGTCCGCCTGAAATGGAAATTGGGCCTGTTGGCAATTCCTGGAAGATCACTCACCGGAGGGGTGGGCCACGTAGAATCTGGCTCGTTCGCCAAGACACTGCGGCCGCTCGAATTTTCTGGTATCGAGAATACCGGAACGTTATACTGGATCGCGAGCCAGTGCTGAGCCAACTCGCCCGCGTATTGGCCAATCGTAACCAATGGCGTGGTTCTCCGTAACCCGCAACACTCAGACCCGGATTGGGAGGTGCTCCATGACGACCCGCAACAGGACTGTGACGATTGGTTTGGCCGTTTTTTCGGCACTAACGCTGGCCGCCGTGCCGGCGAGTTCGGGAGTGATCTCGACCGGCGCGCTGACGACGGAAACGGACATCGTCAATCTCGGCGGACATGTGATCGAGGCGGCCAACTTCGGCGGCACGGGAATCGCCACGGTCAACGGCATCACGCACGCCAACACCAACAGCACGTACACTCCGGTCAACTTCTCGGGAGCGTATGGCGGGTCGACCGGATTCACCGGTGACCTCCAGAGTCTGATCAACGGGCTCGCCGGAACGGCCAACGCCAACGAACCGGGCGCCCTGAGCGTCGGCGGGCTGAACCCGGGTAGCGATTACTTGTTCCAGGCGTATTGGATCGTCAAGGACAACAACGCTACGCGCAAGATGAATGTGAACTTCGAGGGCGACACGCTCTCCAATATCAACGCCAACCCAACCACCAGCGAGGCGGTGCTGATCTCGTACGATTTCACAGCGGCCGACGACACGTTCAACGCGACATTCGAGGGCACCGGTGGCGACCAGAACGGCTGGATCAGCGGCTTCTCCTTGCAGAGCCCCGACCCGGCGCCACCGGCTACGGTGGCCCATTGGCGTTTCGAGGATAACGTCAGCCCGGGAAATCACAACTCGCCCGGGAACAACGCGATCAGCGATTCCGGCTTGCGGGGCAATCCGCTTTGGTTTTGGAACGGTGGCTGGGGCGACTTTCAGTCCAGTAGCGACGTGCCGACTGCTTCGATGTTCAAGCCCGGCTTTGACGGCGGTTCGCAGTCGTTCGACCCCGGCGCGATGGGGACCAGCGGCAACGGGGTGTTGTTCTTCGAACGGAACGAGTTCGGAGACCAGATGGCCTTCAGCGACAGTTTCACCCTGGAAGGCTACTTCAAGACCGACGGCGATCAGTCCGGCGCCGGACGGATGGAAGTGTTGTATCAGTCGCAAGCGGCCTACAACTACCTGGTCAACCTCAACGAGGGTTCGCCGGGTGAAGTCCGTTTTGCCATGGCTGGCGCCCCCATGATTCGTCTCACCGACCGCAACTACGCCGACGGTCAATGGCACTACTTCGCCGCGACCTACGACCAGCGAAACGGCCCCGACGCGCTGACCCTGACCGTGCTCAACGAAGACGGTACGCGATCCACTGTTCATGGCCTCACATCCGCCGGCTTCTCGCCAGCCACCTCGACCGGCAACCTGTTCGTGGGCCGCCAGTGGCACGCGCCGCCGGCGGCGACTTTCCGGGGTAAGATCGACGAGCTTCGCCTCAGCGACGCGGCCCTGGCCGGCGAGCAACTACAGGGGGCCCTCTCGCCGACCGTGGCCTATTGGAAGTTCGAGGACGACGTCAGCCCGGGAAGCCACAACTCGGCCGGCAACGACGCCATCACCGATTCCTCGGGCAACAACAACCCACTCTGGTATTGGGACGGCGGTTGGGGAAGCTACGCCCGCAACAACGACACGCCGCCGCCGTCGATTGCGGGGGCTGCCGTGGGTTTGAATCAATGGTCGTTCGACCCCAGTGCAATGGGCTCCAGCGGCAACGGCACGCTGTTCTTCGAGGTGGGCCAGTTCGGCAACGACATGTCGTTTGTCGACGACTTCACCCTCGAAGGATACTTCAAGACCTCCGAGTCCGGCAATATGATGGAAATCATCCAACAGGGCGTCGGGGCACAAACCTATATCGTGCGAATGAACGAAGCCGATCCTGGTTCGCTGCGGTTTGCCATGCGTGGTATGGATAACTCCTATCACTGGGCCGAGTTGACCGATCCCGACGACCCCGACAACTTCGCCGACGGCGAGTGGCACTACTTTGCCGCACGATACGACCACCAGGATGGGGCCGATCTGCTGGATCTGACGGTGGTCAATGAGGACGGCCGGACGCTGACCGATTCGGTTCTTACGGCCGATGGTTGGGAGCCCGGTTTCACTTCGGCCAACATGTTTATCGGCCGCACTTCACACGTAGGTGGGTATAACACCTTCCAGGGACTGCTGGACGAATTTCGCATCAGCGATGGCTACCTGCCGGATGACCAGTTCTTGGCGGCAGCAGTGGCCGTGCCGGAGCCGGCGACATGGATTCTCGGCATGCTCGGCGTGCTTGGACTGTTCCTCTTCCCAAGGCGGAAAAGCTAACTCGCGATTGCCGCGTAACGTGGGACAGGTTTACTCTCGGGTGCCATGGGCGGCTTGCCCGCCCTTGATTGTCTTGGCGATTCGGCAAGGGCGGGCAAGCCGCCCATGGCA
>CAYUIQ010000282.1:0-10729 GCA_964444795.1 uncultured Planctomycetaceae bacterium | reverse complement strand
GTTCGACAGTAGATCCGGCCGCCGGAGAGGATCGGAACCGTCCAGCGGCCACTCTGGCCGAGATTGGCCTTCGAGAGGATCTCGTATCCGTCGGCCGAGACCTTGGCGACGACCAATTCGCGGCCCCAGAGAATCATCTTGCCGTCGGCGATCATAAAGGTCGGCGACGCCCACGGCTTGGGGCGTGCCGGACGTTCGCCGGCCGCGCCGCCGGTGTCGAACGGGTACGCCGACCAGAGCAACTTGCCGCTTTTGAATTCGTAGCATTGCAGCGGCGCGACCTCGGGGCCCGGTTTGCCCGGTGCCTCGTCCACCCCGTACACCAGGCCGTCGTGGAGAACACAGCTATGGTACCAGGTCGCCAGATCGGGGGCCTTCCACAAGACTTTCGCTTTGCCGTCGCGAATTTCCAGACAGAATGTAAACCCACGCATGTGCGGCGGATGGAATTGCGCCACGATCTTGTTTTCGGAGATGACGGGCGTGGAGGCGACGGTGCCGCGGTGGTCGTCTCGGCCCAACGGATATTCGGGTGGGGCAATTTCGTACTGCCATAGTGTCTTCCCGTCGTCAATGGCCAACCCGACGCCACGAAGCCCCGTCAGCCAAACGACGCACCGGTGGCCCTCGATCGTGCAGGCAACCGGCGAGGACCAGAGTCCGTAGGTTGGGTTGCCGTGATGATAGGTCCTCCAGACCTCCTTGCCGTTGTTCTTGTCCAGGCCGAGCAACGCTCCGCCGTCGAGCCGGAGCGGGACGATGACCAGCCCGTCGGCGACCAGCGGGGAAGCGGCGTATTTGTACACGCCGGGACCGTCCGCACCGAGTTCTTTCGTTAGATCCCTCTGCCAGATCAGGTCGCCCTTCTTAGCGTCGAAGCAGAACACGCTGCCGCGGCTCGTTGAAATGTAGACCTTGCCTGCATCGACGGTCGGTGTGGCGTTACCGTCGATCGTCGGCGGTTCGCGGCGCCCATCTTCCGGCGGATCGGAACTCCAGAGAAGCTTTCCGGTATCGGCACTGAGGCAAAGCAGGCCGGAGCCCTCCTCACTACTTCCGACCGTGTAGACGCATCCGGCGACGACGGCCACAGTCGAATGTCCCTCGCCGACGCGCGTTTGCCAGAGCTTTTTCGGTCCATTCTCCGGCCAGTCGGTAAGCCAGTTCGCTTCGGTCGATACGCCGTCGCCACGGGGACCGCGCCAGCCCGGCCAATCCGTCGAGCGCACGGAGGCCATCCGCTCGGCGGCCGTGGCGGCCAGTGCCGACAGAACGACGATCCCCCAACTGCCGATACACGATCGCGCGATCTGTTTTCCCCGAATGGTCATGCCGCCGGTCTCCGTGGATGAGTCCAAGTGAAAACGGTCGCCACCCTCACGGGAGACGCCGACAAGATCCAGGCCGGAACGGTTTCAGGTTGGCCGCGGCCCATGGCGGGTGAGCGTGGATCCATGATCGCAGATCTGCTGCCGAAGTCAATGTTTCTCCCGGCCGTCTCCGCGAGATAGAACCGATCCCGACCCGACACGCGGGCCAGGGGGGCCTTGATTACAGTGCGATAGCTTCAACCTCGGCGGCGAACGGAGGGAGATCATTCGTCCAGCGCTGCAACGTGGGAAGTGGCTCTCTCGTAAGGGATGTTGCCGGACTGGACACGGGTCCCGAAATTCAGGGATCGTTCGAGTGGCACCGGACGGAGACTACGTCCAGCCGTCGTTCTTCCGGCCGCGGCGCCAGGTGGCTACCACCGGTTTGTTGGAGTCGAAGAGCAGGTCGTGCGGGTCGTCGGCCTCCCGGTCGGGCAGGGCCAGCACGGTCAGGTTGGCCGCTTTGCCCGCTTCGAGCGTGCCGATTTCCGCGGCCAGCCCCAGAGCCCGAGCTGCGTCGATGGTACCCATGTGCAACACGGTTTCGCGGGCCACCGCTTCGTGCCGTGCGGCGATGGTGCGCAATTCGGCCATCAGGTTCAGATCGGGAGCGGATGCCCGGCCATCGGTGCCTACCGCCACGCGAGCCCCGACGGCGAGCAGTTTCTCCAGAGGGTAGGGGGCATGACGAAAGAAGGCGTGGGTGCGCGGACAGTAGACCACGGCCATCTGCCCCGAGCGCTTGCCCAGGAAGGCGATCTCCTCGTCGTCGAGATAATTGCCGTGGATAATCAGCGCCCGATGGGCCATGGACAACTGGCGAAGGTAATCCAGCGGCCGGGTTCCCGAGCGAATTCGCCTGTCGTCCCAGGCGGACAGTTTCACCAGCAGATCGCGAAACGGCCCGGTTCCATTGCGGAGAAGTTGGAGTTCCTCTTCGGATTCGGCCAGATGAAAGGCCAAAGGAACGCTGGCCACCGCCGATAAGGCGACGACCGATTCGAGCAACTCGGGCTGTACCGTGTACGGGGCGTGGGGGCTGAGCCCGACGCGCCAATCCTGGGCCAACTGGGCCGACTTCAGATGCGCCCGGGCCAGACCGAGGATCGGGTTGACGCTCTCGTGGCTCAGGGCGATCAATTCGAGGAAGACCGCCGCGTCGGGGCCGATCGGGGTGTAGACACTTGACGGTCTTCCCGGCCGGGCGATGTCGGCCAGGGTCGTCGTGCCAAACCGGGCCGACTCGGCCAGACCGACTTCCACCGCGTCGCCCGAGACGTGGTCCCAATGGCCGATCAACTCCACGACCTTCCCCAGCCAATCGACGAACCCCATCCCCGGCTCGCCGATCGGCGTTTCCAACTGGCTGAATTCGAGGTGCGCGTGGGCATTGACCAATCCGGGTAGAATGGCCACGTTTCCCAGATCTTCGACCGGCGCGTCGTCGGATTGCGTACCCACGGCGACGATTTTCGAGCCCCGGATCGTCACCACACCCTGGGACAGGGGTGGACCCGCAACGGGAAAGACGTATCGGGCCTTGACGGCGAAGGGTTCCGCGAGGGAATCTGTTTTGTCCACCTCGGTGATCACGCGTTTTCCACCATCGGCCGGCCCCGGTCGACACCCGCGCCAACGTCGGTGACACCGCGGTCGATTGCCTGTTGAAGTTGTTCCTCGGGCGACATGACATGCGGCACGCGGCGGAACCAAGCCAACAGGGCCACGGCACACACTCCGCCCAGCACCACCGCCGACCAGTGATACTGGTAGGCGCCGCCCTCGCTTTGGACAACCAGAACACCGAACAAATCGTCGAGGATTGCCGCCAGGCCGGGAAACGTGCCGGCGAACCATTGACTCAGTTGACCGTAGGCCAGTTCGAGTCCCAGGCCGTTGTGAATCATGTGGTAGATCATACCGGGCAGGATGCTGCCCGTCTGCACGGCGATATACCCGATCACGATGCCCACGAGGCAGGCGACCAGCGATTGCTGCAACATGGGGTGCGTCAGCCCGAAGAAGAGGCTGCTGATGATGATGGCCCGCCATCGGTGCCCCATGTGCCGCAGCCCGGAGAGGACGAACCCGCGGAAGGCGAGTTCCTCGCAGATGGCCGGTGCGACGGCGATGATCAACAGCAACTGCCAGAACGTTCCGCCTTGCAGGGCCGATTCGAGCCCGGCCATTTCCTCGCCCATCGGATAGAGCCGGACGACCAGATCGCGCAGCAGGGTGGCCGTCGGATGCAGCGCCAGGGCCAACAGCGCGGCCGCCGGAATCGTGGTCCATCGCGGCCGGTATAGGAGCAGTGTCTTGCGCGGACTGAGGGTCAATGTCGTCGTCATCAGCACCGTGGGAGCCAGGATCACGACCAACTGGCTAACCAGGGCGATCAACGCAAATTGGCCGAACGTGGCCGGCATCGACATGGCAAAGCCCATGAAGAAGCGAATCAGCAGGATCGTTGCCCCGGCGAAGAAGGCCATCGCCACCGTCGGCGTGGGCCGCCGGTCGCGGATCAGGTGTTTCAGCCACAACCCGACGTCCAGTCGCTCGCTCTCGCGGAACAAGACCGATTCGCTGTTGAACTGGTCGACCGCCCAGCGGATGGACGCCCAGCAGCATGCGCACGTGACGAGGATCACCGGCGGCGAGTATTGCAGCGCCAGCCAGTGGTCGCCGGCCAGTAACGTGCGCAGCAAGAGCACGATGCCGGTGATCGGAATCAGGCTATTGCCCAGCGTCAGCTCCACGCTCGGGGCCATCGGGAAAATGGCCAGCGGCATGGTCACCAGCAGCAGGGGCATCAGATAGTATTGCCCCTCCTTGGTGCTTCGGGCAAAAGCGGCCAGTGCCAGGCACAAGGCGCTGAACAGGGCCGATACGGGAATCAGGGCCAGGGAAAGCCACAGGACGGCCGAGATCGGGGGCGGACCGAACTGAGGGATCTGAACCAGAACCAGGCAGCCGGTCAGGGCGATGCTCAGCAGGTTCAACGCCGCCGTGATCGCGCTGAAGACCATGACCGTCATCAGCTTGCCCATCACGATCTCGCTTCGCTGGGCCGGGCTGCTGAGAAGCGTTTCCAGCGTGCCCCGCTCTTTCTCTCCCGCACACAGGTCGATCGCCGGGTAAAACGCGCCGGTCATCGCCCAGATCAGCAGCAGCACGGGCAAGATTTTCGACCACAGGGCCGCGCCCTGGTAACCCGTCTCGTCGGCCACGTCGGCCGGGGTCACCTCGAAAGGCATCGTCGCCGACCGGGGTACCCCACGCTCTTGCAGGTTTTGTTGACCGATCTCCACCGTCCAACGACGCAGAACCTCCGACAGCCGGGCGTAGGTGATCTGCGATTTCTCCCGCGCCGTGGTGTAAATGATCTCGGGGCTGGGAACCTGGAGCAACGACTCGGCCATCGTCTGCGTGCCGTCCTCGGCCGGCGTCCGCGCCATCCGCTCGGCAACCAACTGGCGGAACAACGCAAGCTGCCCGGAAAACTCCGGCGCGAAATAGACGGCCGCCTCGAAGTCGCCCGATTGTACCGCCGCGCGCGCGGCGGCGCGTTGCTGGTCGGGCGTGGCCGCATCTTCGTCGGGTTCGTCGGCCGCGAACTCCAATTCCAGCAAGTCAGCGCGATCCGCGTTGGAAAACAGGTTCGTCGCGAACCGCTTGTTCTCCATGTCCTCGAACAACGGCGGCGATTCGGGCAGACCTCGGCCCCCCACGACCAGCACCCGCGTCGGCTTCTCCTTCATAAATGTCGACATCTGCAGGAAGCTCATCCCCAGAAGCGGATAGAGCAACAAGGGCAGCACGGCGATCATGAACAACGTCCGCCGGTCCCGCAGTTGATCGCGGACCTCGCGGAGAAGGATCAGTTTGACGTTGAACCACTTCATATTTGTCGGATGTGTGTGAACGAAACGCAGTCAAACGGCCGCGGCCGCGCGTGTCTCCTCGTGACGGGAAATCAGCCTGAAAAACAGTTCTTCCAAGTCCTCTTCCCCATACTGCTCGTGTAACTGGTCGAGTGTGCCGTTGGCCAGGATATGCCCCCGATGGACAATGGCGATCCGGTCGCACAGCTTCTCCGCCTCGCGCATGATGTGCGTGGAGAACACGATACACTTCCCCTGATCGCGCAAGTCGGCCACTTCGTGAAGCAGCGCCCGGGCGACCAGCACATCGAGCCCCGCGGTCGCTTCGTCGAAGATCATGATCGGTGGATCGTGGACGATAGCCCGGGCGATCGATACTTTCTGCTTCATGCCGGTCGACATCTTGGCGCCCAGCAGATCGCGGATGTCGTCCATTTGCAGCCGGGCGAAGAGGCCTTCCATCCGCTCGTGCAGCCAGTCCTCTTCCACGCCATGCAGGCGGCCGAAGTATTCGACCATCTCCCAGGCGGTCATTCGGTCGTACACGGCCGTATTGGCCGACATGAAACCGATCTGGTGCCGCACCTGGGCCGGCTGGGTCACCACGTCGTAGCCGTTGAGCACGGCGGTCCCGGCGGTGGGCCGCAGCATCGTGGCCAGGATCCGCAGGGTGGTCGTCTTGCCCGCCCCGTTGGGTCCCAAGAGCCCAAAAATCTCACCCGGCATGGCGTCGAAACGGATCCCCGCCAATGCCACAAGCTCCCCCCGCTGGAGGTCGTCGTAGTGTTTGGTCAGTTGGCGCACGTGGATCATTGCGGCGTCCTGCTGCCCAGGCGTTGTAGCGCGGCCCTATACCTCATCTTAGCTTACGGGGCCTGACCGAGATTGTTTACATCGGCACGTCGACAGGCTCGTAAAAGACATTCCTCTGGCGAGGGGTATATCCCACATCGGTGATCGCCAGCCGGATTTCCTCGACAGTCGTGCGGTGAGCCGTACCCGCGGCGGCGACCACGTTTTCTTCAATCATCAGACTGCCCATGTCGTTGGCTCCAAATCGTAGGGCAAGTTGCCCGATCTTCACCCCCTGAGTTACCCAACTTGCCTGGATGTTCGGGAAATTGTCGAGAAACAGGCGGCTTACCGCCAGGGTTCGCAGGTAGTCGAAGGGGCCGCACGGTCGGAGATGGGCCAGTTGGGTGCGGTCTGGCTGAAAGGTCCAGCAGATGAAGGCCGTGAATCCGCTGGTCTCGTCTTGAAGTGTACGCAGCCGGTCCAGGTGTTCAACCCGATCGGCTAGCGTTTCGACGTGGCCGAACATCATGGTGGCCGATCCGCGCCCCCCCATTTGGTGCCATGTACGGCAGGCATTCAACCATTGGTCAGTCGTTGCCTTGCAGGGGCTCACCTCGCGACGCACCCGATCGACGAGAATTTCCGCTCCGCCGCCCGGCAGACTCCCCAGGCCCGCAGTTTGAAGCCGCCGCAAGACGGCCGCCACGTCGAGCCCCGAGCTATCGGCCAGAAACTGAATTTCCGCCGGCCCGAAGCCGTGGACGTTGATCCGCGGGAACCGGCTCTTGATGTCACGCAGAAGCGTTTCGTACCAGGGGAGTTCCAGATCGGGGTACATGCCACCCTGCAGTAGTATTTGATCTCCCCCAAGAGCGATCGTCTCCTCGATTTTCTCGAAGAGCGTATCCCGATCGATGACGTAGCCGTGCGAGTCGCCGGGCCGGCGCGAGAAGGCGCAGAATCGACATCCGCCCACGCAGATATTCGTGTAGTTGATGTTGCGATCGATATTGTAGGTGCGATAGGGCTCCGGGTGGAGCCGGCGCGTCACGGCATCGGCGGCCCGGCCCAGGGCGGCCAGATCGTCGCAGCCGAGCAGCCGCAACGCTTGGTCCCGCCCCAGCCGAACGCCGTCTACCGCCTTATCGAGCAAGGTCTTGAGTGTCGAGGGCAAATTCCAATCCTCTGGGGGCCAGATCGTGTTCGGCGGCCATTCGGTAGAACGTGTAGAGCCCGAGTCGCTCCCGCGGCCCGAGGTGGAAATGCAGGTTGTTGCGAAGGTAGGCCAGGCAATCGGCCTCCGAGACGTTGACCCCGGGCGCCTCGGCCCGGGCGATTTCGTCGAACCCGGCCACACCCCGGTCGCGTGCCGCGCCGAGGATTTGCTCCAGTCGGGGGATATCGGCGTCCGGGCGGGCAACCCACAGAGCGAATACGAACGGCAGCCCGGTCCAACGCGACCATTCTTCCCCCAGGTCCCAGCGGCAGTCGAACGTACCTCGGGGAAGATGCATGGCCCGATCGCCGATGAGCATCACGGCATCGGTCGGCGAGTCTTCTCCGGCGGCTCCAATGGGCAGGCCAACGATTTCCGGCCGGATTCCGTAGCGGTCTTCCAGCAGGATGCGGCACATGGCCGCACTGGTTCGCGAACCTTCGTCCAGCGCCATGGTGCGTATCTTCCGCATCGGCACGCGGCTGTACAGCATCACGCTGGCCACCGGACCATGGCAAGCCACGCAGGCGTCGGAGACGATCGTACAGTCGAAATTGCGAAAATACTCGATCGACGGAACCAGGGCCACGTCGAGACGGCCGCCGGAAAGCGCGTCGGCCAGCCGGCTGGGCAAATCGACGACGATTTCCGCCTCCGGCGCCAAACTCGCCAGGTAGTATGTCAGCGGCTTGGCGTTGAGGTAACTGACCGCACCCAGGCGGAACGCCAAGGATTGTCGTTGGGCCGGCTGCATTGCCACGGTGTTCTTCCTTGTGCGGGGCCGTTGCCGTCCCATGTTAGCCCCGTCGCCTGCGACGGGTAAACTCGTGGCAACGTCCCCATTTTCCGGTCGCTTGCCGACCGGACTAACTCGTTGGACTACCGACCGCTCGGATAGAGCATCTGATCGATGTCTTCCTGGGTCAAGTCTTTGCGGGGTTCGTAATCCTGGTTCTCTTTCAACTCCGCCAGCGTGGGCGTTTTTGAGGGCACACCACCTTGGGGGACGTCGAGCCCGGCGCTCCAGACGATGCCGTTGAGGATCGCGGTGCGGAAGTTGTCGTTCCCCCAACTCCAATGGTAGTGGCCGCCGGTGAAACCGAACCCACGGCCGCCGTCGGGACGCTCGATCACCCACATCAGATGCTCGGCCATGCCCTTGCGGGCGCGGACCGTCGGATTGCCGCTGTGGGCTCCGTCGGGGCGCTCGCGCGTGCTATCCGGCGGGATGGCCGAGAGGATGGGCGTGACGTTCTTCATCTCCTCCGGGAATCGCATGTGGTAGTACCACTCGTCGTTGATCGTGAAAGGCTTTACGCCTTGCGCGACCGGGTGGTCGGGGAGTTCCTTGAACTCGGCGACCCAGTGTGGGTTGACCGACCAGAAGGTCTCGAAGTAGCCGCCGGTCCAGGCCACCAGCGCGTCGCCCGACGGGCCCTTGGGCACCTCGACGCCATAGTGCAGGCAGCCCAATCCCACGCCCTCCGCCATCAGCGGCGCGACTTGCTCCAGATGGGGGTTGATTACGTGCCGCGGGCCGCCATCGCAGAAAATAATGATCGAATCGGCGCCGCCCAGTGCATCGGCGTCTTCCGGCCATCCGTTCTGATAGACGACCGTCTCGACGGGCAATCCACTCTCGTTGAGACATTTGGCCAGCAACAGGCAACCGGCGTTGTGCTCGTGGCTGCCGTAGCCGTGGCTCTTATTCCCGGCGATCAGGACGATTTTTTTTTTAGCCCCGGGCTCGGCGGTGGTCTTCGCGGTTGCCGCTTCCTTGATGCGGACGTTGCGAAACTGGACTTTCATCGGCGGGCCGGCGTGTAGTTGGAAGGCGATCAGTCCGTCGGCACGGCGCTGCTCGACGTCGTTGTCGGTAACGTCGACCATCTGATTGCCGTTGACGTAATGCGTCAGGTGATTGCCCTTGGCGATGATGTGGTATTCGTTCCAGTCGGCCTTTTTCACCCCGGCGAGCAGTTCGTCCGGGTCGCCCACTTTGCCGACGATCTCGGGCTTGTGATTCTCGCCGATGACCGTCTTGTCGCCTCTCATGCAGAGGATGCCCCGATAACGCTCGCCGTAGAGGATACCGTCGAATCGGGCGGCCTCGGCGATGTCGGCCTGGTAACCACCGATCACCCATTTACCCCACTTATCGGGCTCTTCCCAACTGCGGATCTGGATACCCGAGTTGTGGTTGCGCAGCCGGTATTCGAGCTTCAACTCGAAATCGCCCGGCGTACCGCCGCGCCAGATGATAAACGTATTGCCCTTGGTGGGATTGTCCGGCGTGGTCTGGCCGGTGATGGCCCCTTCTTCAACGCTCCAGAAGTCCGGATTGCCGTCCCAGCCTTCGAGCGTCTTGCCGTCGAAGATCGACCGGAACCCTTTGTCCTCGGCCGCGGCCGAAGCCGACAGGACCAAACACACCGCCATAGCGGCGAACGTCACGGCAAGTTTCCCACGCATGATTCTCTCCTTTGTGTGAATCGACTGGTTCTCGTGCTGAATCGGGTTCCTCGGGTCTGCCCGGGCCGAGTTTCAACGTATTGTAGCAATAGGCCGCCGGGCTGTCCAACGCCCCCATCTGGCTAACGTGCCCGCTTCTTCAACGCCGCGGCGATGGCTTCCGACGCCCGGTCGGCAACGAACCGGTTGCCCGCCGCGTTGAGGTGTACGCCGTCGCCGGTCAACACGCCCTTATATTTGTTCTCCGGGTTGTGCTTTTTGAGATAGCCGACGAACATCTTCCGCAGGTCGCACATCGTGGTGTCGGTGTCGGCGGCCACTTTGCGGCTGATGGCGGCGTACTCCTCAAGCATGGCGTCCAACGGGTTGCTGCCGTCGGGCGCTTCGCCGATCATGCTGGGCGTGGCCAAGACGACAGTGGCCCCGGCGGCGGTGATCTTGGCGATCAGGTCGCGCAGGCCGGCCTCGAAGTCGTCTTTCGACGTACCCCGTCCACTCGTGCTGTGCCAGACGTCGTTGATGCCGATGTAGATGAAGACCACGGTCGGCTTCTTCGAGAGGACGTCGCGATCGAGCCTGCCTTGCAGGTTGGGAACTTTATGACCGCTGATGCCGGCGTAGATGATCCTTGCCTCGAGGTCCGGATGACCCTCGGCAATCGCATCGGCGATCAACCGGCAGTAGCCACCCGGCCGAGCGCCGGCTTGCGTGATCGAATCGCCGAACATCGCAATCGCCTCGCCCTTGGCCAGCGGCGAGTCGGCACCGGCCAAAGCGGCGATGCCGGGATGGGCTTGTTCCTCGGCGGTGGCGACGGTGGTGGTGATGAGCATCATTGCGCCGCAGACGGCGGCGAACGTGAGAAAACGGCTGATAGGGGTCCGTGACATTGGGGTGTCTCCTTCGTGGTGGTGGGCACAAGTGCCGGGGCTAAACAAACTAGAAACGCCGGGTGCCTGGGGTCGAGCGCAGCGAGCCCCCAGTTGGTTGCGTTC
>CAYUIQ010000281.1:0-10737 GCA_964444795.1 uncultured Planctomycetaceae bacterium | reverse complement strand
GATGAGCTTGCCGAACTCGCCAAGAGGGTCAAGGCGCATGGCGGGATTTACGCAACGCACATTCGCAGCGAAGAGGATCGATTGATCGAGGCGATCGAGGAAGCTCTTGAGATCGGACGGCGAGCGGATATCCCGGTTCATATCGCCCACTTCAAGTCGAACGGCAAACCCAACTGGGGACACCTCAAGGATGCTGTTGCCCTGATTGACAAGGCCAGCGAGAAGGGGCTGGTTGTGACGGCCGATCAGTATCCGTATATGGCGTGCGCCACTTCGGTCGACGCCATTCTATTGCCTCACGACAGAATCCCGGAGGGCCGCTACGGCGTGATCAAGCGGATGAAGGCCGATCCCGAGTTTGACAAGATGATTCGCGAGTTGATCCGCTCGCAGCTTTCGCTGACCAGGACGATCGCGTTGTCGGCGTGTAAGACGTCGAAGTGGCGAGGCCGTCACTTGGCAGAGATCGCCGAGGCGGAGAACATCGACATTGTGGATCTGGTGGTCAAGTTGCACGAGCAGGGCGGCGCCAAGGCGGTTAGTTTTTCCATGTCCGAGGAGGACGTGCTGTTTGGGATGAGCGTTCCTTGGGTGGCGACCGGATCGGACGGCTCCGGGCACGTGGCCAAGCCAGGGGGCAGTTTCCATCCGCGGAGTTTTGGCACGTTTCCGCGGAAGATTGGAGTATACACGCTCGAACGCGAGGTGATTCCTCTGGCCAAAGCCATCCGCAGTTGTAGCGGTCTGCCGGCCGACGTACTTGGGCTGCCGGGGCGGGGCTATTTGCGTGAGGACATGTACGCCGACATCGTCGTCTTTGATCCGAAGACCTACATTGATCGGGCGACGTTCGAAGAGCCGGCCGTTCATTCGACGGGGGTGTGTTATCTGTTTCTCGCCGGCAATCTTGCCATTGATGAAGGCAAACGCAGTGAGAAGTTGCACGGTCGGGCATTGCGGCACGTGAGTGCGTTGGACACGGCCGGCGGTTCCTGATCGCGTGGAATAGTTGCCCCGAGTTGTGAATCCTTCGGACTATTCCGCCGCTCGGTGCCGGATGTCCAGCCGATTACGATTCAACGAGCGAATAGAGTCCGCGACCATCGTGTCTGATTTTTCCCTGTTTCGCCAGTTCCTGCCAGACGGCATCGGAAAACTGGTCCGGTGGGCGAATCGCAGCGATGCGTGACTGCTGGCCGGAGGACGTAGGGCCGTAGCCCATTCGGGATTCGTCATCCAAACGAGTTAGCTTGAGGCGTTTCCGGAAGGCCTTCATTGCCAGTCGGAGTTCCTCCTTCGAGGGCGGTTCGGGCGGGGGTGTGGCTTCCGAGTCGACCATGATATGTTCCTTTCGAATCTCGATCGGGCGATGAATGACTGGGGTTACAGATCGTCTTTCGCCACGACGAACGCATCGAGGCTCTTGATTTTGTATCCGATAAAGACTTCGCCGTCACGCGGCACGGCGTGTCAAAACTGGATGTTTGTTCGGAATGCTGAGGAGTGGCACGGGAATTCGATAGCAACGCTCACGAAACAGAATCCGAGACAAATTGGGAAGTTATTTCGTGGGCGATGCGACGTATTTGAGACAACGGCCTGCGTAGTGCGGCAGCCTGACAGCTTGATGCATTCAACATATAATGGATCGCCGCGCTGCCGGACGGCCAACCCAAGGCGGCCGCAAGGCGTATGAAGGAGCACTCGAACTGAACCTGCGAGAGATTTCCCCTTTGATTTGAAACCCAGGACACGATCGGGACGATGCGTATCGGAAGCAGGTGGAGATTTCTCGTAGGACCGATCGTTGCAGCGGCCGTTGCCGTGGCGTTGGCGGTTTCGGGCCAACCGTCGGTCGTCTGCTGGACTGCCGCCGTCACGTGCCTTTGCGCCGCATGGTGGATCTTCGAGCCGATTCCGATCGCGGCCACGTCGATGATCCCTTTCGCCGTGTTTCCGCTGGCCAATGTGATGGACCATCAGGAAGTGGCTTCTGCCTACGGGCACCATATCGTACTGATGCTGATCGGCGGGTTCATGATCTCCGCGGCGATGGAGAAAAGTGGTGCCCATCGACGATTGGCCCTGGGAATGGTCCATGCGGTCGGCGGCCGGGGAGGACGCCGGCTTGTGTTGGGGTTCATGATCGCTACGGCCGTATTGAGTATGTGGATCTCCAATACGGCCAGTGTGTTGATGATGCTGCCGGTGGCACTGGCGGCCATGGAACAGGCCGGAGACCGGAAGGCGTTAGGCGTGCCGCTGATGCTGGGGATGGCATACGCCTCCCACGTCGGCGGCCTTGGCACCCCGATCGGTACGCCGCCCAACATGATTTTCATGGCCGCCTATCCCGATGCCACCGGTTGCGAGTTCAGCTTTCTCGACTGGATGAAGCTAGGCGTGCCGATGATGCTCGTGCTGTTTCCCGTCGTTTGGTTCTGGCTCACGCGCCGGCTTGGGCCATCCGACCGGATCGAGGTGTCCCGTAGCGGACCGTGGCGCACCGAAGAACGCCGCGTACTGATCGTCTTTCTGCTGACAGCCCTAGCCTGGGTCACCCGCAAGGAACCGTTCGGCGGATGGAGCGGTCTAATCGGTGCTCCGGGCGTGGGTGACGATACCGTCGCGTTGCTGGCTGCCTTGGCAATGTTCGTGCTGCCCAACGGACACGGTGATCGACTGTTGGATTGGAAGGCGGCTGTCAAGATCCCTTGGGGTATTCTGCTGTTGGTCGGTGGCGGCGTGGCGATGGCCCGAGCTTTTGACACATCCGGACTCAGCCAAGTGATCGGGCATCAACTGGCCGGCATCGCCGACTGGCCCCCGCTGCTGACGGTCGTTATCGTGTGCCTGGGCGCCTCGTTCATCACCGAAGTGATGACCAACACGGCGGCGGCCGTTTTGCTTCTACCGTTGCTGTCGGCGGCGGCCCGGGCGGCCGGGATCGACCCGATCTTGTTGATGTTGCCGGCCACGTTCGGTTGCAGTTGTGCGTTCATGCTTCCGCCCGCGGCCGCGCCCAACGCCGTGATCTACGGCTCCGGCCTGGTGTCCACGGCAGAGATGGCCCGCGAGGGGCTCTTTTTGAAGCTGTTCGCGACGGCTTTGATTACGATAACGACTTACGCGCTGCTATGGTGAGAAGACGCATACAATGATTGCCTGCAAGACAATTGAAACGACGATGTACGAGGCCATGCGACGGGCGGCCACGTTGTTGCCTCCCGACATCGAATCGGCGTTACATGAAGCCTTGGCCGAAGAATCGGACCCGCTCGCCCGCAAGCACCTCGAAATAAGCCTCGAGAATGCACGGCTGGCCGCCGAGGGAAACGGCCTGGTCTGCGGCGACACGGGGTATCCGCTGTTCTTCGTCACTGCGGGAAGCGGAACACAGATCGAAGGCGGATTTGGCTCGCTTTGGGATGCGGCGCGGGCGGCAACGGCCCGAGCCACCGACGACAGCTTTCTGCGACCTACCATGGTCGATCCGCTAAGCCGCGATAACCCCGGCAACAACCTGGGCCCCGGCATGCCCAAGCTGGAGCTGACCTTTTCCGGCGATGGAGACGGGCTACATCTTGTCGCCGCGCCCAAGGGTGGCGGATCGGAGATTTTCGGAACATTCTATCGCATGCTGTTTCCCTCCGACGGCGAACCTGGCATCATGAAGTTCGTGCTCGATAGCGTTGCGGCAGGTTGCTACGCAGGGAAAATCTGTCCTCCGGCGATTTTTGGCGTGGGAATCGGCGGAACGGCCGATCTGTGCATGCGTTTGGCCAAGGAGGCTGCCGTGCTTCGACCGCTGGGCAAACGCCACGCCGATCCCCGCATCGCCGAAATGGAAGACAAACTCCTGGCCGCCACTCGGCGGTTGGGAATCGGCCCGATGGGCAGCCGTGGAATCAACGCCGTGCTTGGCCTGCACATCGAGACCGCCGTGACCCACACTGCGGCGCTGCCGGTAGCGGTCAACGCACAGTGCTTGATCGGCCGCCGATGGACCGCGTCGATCGACGCGAACAACACGGTTGCCTATTCAGGAGAGATCCGATGAGCGACACGATTCGTCACCTGCAACTGCCGTTGAATGAAGACGTGGCTCGCGATCTTGCTCTGGGGACCCTTGTCACCGTGAGCGGACTCGTTTTCACGGGCCGGAGCAGATTCCACATCCGGGCCATCGAGCAGGACATCGTTCCTCCCATCGATTTCAACGCGATCAACTGCTTCTTCCACGTCGGACCCGTGGTGCGGCAAGAGGACGCCGAGTGGAAGATCGTCAGTATCGAGCCGACATCCAGTATCCGATTCGAACGGTACGGCGCCGATGTGGTCCGCAGGCTCAAGCTTCGGACCCTGATCGGCAAAACCACGATGGGGCCGAAAACCGCCGAGACGCTCCGCGAAACCGGAGGCGTGTATTTGACCAAACTTGGGATTTGCGGCAACCAACTTGCGGCCCAGGTCAAGAAGATCCACGGCGTACACTTTCTGGACGAATTGGGCAAGACCGAGGCGACTTGGGTCTTCGAGGTTCAGAAACTCGGGCCGTTCTTTGTTGGGATGGATGCACGTGGAAACAACTACTTCGAAAGACTCCACGCCGATACCCTGTCGCGCATCGAGTCGATCCACCGAGATCTTGGCATCCCCGATGGGTTCGACTTCACCGAGGTCAACGCCAGCGCCACGTTTCAACCGGAAAAGAAACATGCCTGAGCCCATGCGATTTCTTTCGATTTGCGGCATGCTCGGCTATGGGTTTCCCGAGGAGAGCCTGCGGATCGGGATGCAGGCCAAGCCGACCTTTCTTGGCGTAGACAACGGCTCGACGGACCCAGGGCCCTACTATCTCGGCAGCGGGACCTCGTTCCTCAAGCCGCTGCAGCTCAGACGCGATCTCGAACTGGCCCTTTGTGCGGCCCGAACGGCCAAGATCCCCCTGATCGTGGGCACGGCCGGCGGTTCGGGCGCAAGGCCCCATGTGGAGTCGTTTGTCCAGGTGCTGGTCGATATCGTCCGGTGCCGCGATTTGCACTTCCGCTTGGCGGTCATCGACGCCGATATTGAAGCGCGGACGGTGCTGGCCGCCCTCGATGACGGACGAATAGCACCTTGTGGTCCAGCCGGCGATCTGACCGAACCGCGCATCTCGGGCTGCACGCACATCGTCGGCCAAATGGGTACCGAGCCGACTATCAGAGCTCTCGAAGCAGGGGCGGACGTTGTGGTGGCCGGACGCTGTTGCGACACGGCGATCTTCGCAGCGATGCCCATCCTGCAAGGTTTCGATCCCGCGTTGGCGTTGCACCTGGCGAAGATCGCCGAATGCGGCACGATGTGCGCTCGCCCGGGCGGCGCTAATGATTCGCTGCTGTGCGAGTTGTCCAGCGATTCTTTCCGTGTCGAACCGGCCAATCCGGCAAAACGCTGCCTGCCCGATTCCGTGGCTGCCCATTCGCTGTACGAACAGCCAGCACCGGATCGCTTCTACGAGCCAGAAGGCATGGTCGACTTGTCCGAGTGTTCTTTTGAGCAGTCCGGTCCGCGGGGCGTCCGAGTCGCCGGGACGCGACTGGTGGCACCTCACAGACCATCCATAAAGATAGAAGGGGCCATGCCCAGGGGATTCCGGTCGATCACCGTGGCCGGCGTATGCGATCCGGCAGTGATTGCGAATCTTGACGAAATCCAGCGACAAGTATGCGAGGCTGTAGCGGAAAATCTAAAGGGCGTCGTCCGGCCGGACGATTGGACTTTACGTTTCCTTAGGTACGGTCTGGATGCGGTCACGGGAGGCCGAAGCGTACTCGCGGGCTCACCGCCGCACGAGGTTGGAATCGTCATTGAGGCAATCGCCCCTACCCAAGAGTGCGCCGACACAGTACTTAGCCTGGCCCGTTCTACGGCGCTGCACCAGCACTTCGAAGGACGAAAAACGACGGCCGGCAACTTGGCGTTTCCATTTTCACCGTCCGACTTTCGTGGCGGCGAGGTGTACGAGTTCGCCATCTACCATCTGATGGAGACCAACCAGACAGATTCCTTCTTTCCGATCCGTTACATGGAGATGTGACCGTGCGGCTGTACGATTGTGCCAGAGTAATCCGCAGCAAGAATGCCGGGCCGTTCACGCTGACCATCGACTTGATGTTCGACGATCGTCAGATGTTCGATCGCGTGGTGGCGTCTGATCACTTCACCGAAGACAGCATCGCCGGTCTGTACGGAGTAGCCGCCTCGTCGGTTCAGATCTGCCCATTCGAGCGCATTCGCACGATCAAAGTATCGCTACCGCGGCCGGGCAGCAGTTCCGGCGCGCCCGGCGACTACGACGTGTACGGGTGCCAGCAGCACTTTCCATTGGCCGATTTGGATATCGGATAGCACCAAGCAAACTCAGTAGAGTGAATCCAGTAGCTCCAGAGTTCGTTCGACCAATTCGCGACCGCCTTCGGGGCCCACTTCCGTACTCTCGGGAATTGCCCCGTAGCCGCCTCCGGCCACCGAGCGCTCGGTGGGCACGTAGCTGCCGCTGCCGGCAAGCTGAACCACGAAGGTTTGAACGGCCTTGCTGCGGGCCTTCATCTGGATGCCGAAATCTAGATACAACTCGAAGGGGTTTGTGGCGATTGCCATGTCGCCAAGCCGGATCACGTGGACCTCGACGGGCACGGTAGGCTGGGTCTTTTGCAGTTCGAAGCGGTCCAGCACTCTCGATGCCCGCCCCATCCTCCAATACACCGCCGTGATCGCATTGAACCAGCCGCGTTTTTCCTTAACTTCGGGTTGTTCCTCGATTCTACGACGCATCGTTCCGTATTCTTCCCGCAGCCGCTCGAACGCCTCTTCCACCGTTTCCAGTTGGGGACGATGGTGCGTTTTCCTGGGTGTCTTAATATCCTCTTCGCTCAGACGTCGCCGGCTGAGTTCGACCTGTTCCATGCGGTGAGCGAAAGCTGGATTCCAGTCGACGGTCTTCTCCATGACGGGGAGGATGGACGTCACGGCATCGGCAATCCGTACAGCGATCTGCTCGCGCCGACTCCGCCCCGTGAGGCGTTCCATTCGCGTCTCGGCCTTCTTTGGCACGAGGACGACGGGCGATTGATCGCCGGCGGCGGAACACTGCGGAAGGACGAAAAGCCCTTCTCCCAAGCGTCGGCGAAGCTCGATGCGGGTTTCATGCCAAAAATCGGCAGAGATGCGGGAACCCCCGCTTGCCTGGGACGGTACAGCAGCGTTGATCAGTACGCCTGTCAGTTCGCGATCGGCACTCCAGGTATACAGCAAGTTGACCGAATGGTCTTCATAGCCTTCGATGTGGCTGAAGTCGGGCTGGTCGGTCTTGCCGTACATGCGCGACGTTCCGTCTGTGTAGGCCGTCAGGCGATTGTGCCCCACCACCGCATGCCCCAAACCGAAACTCACACCGCCGGGCCTTCGCTTCTTCCACGCCTGCTGGACGGCCTTGGCAATCTGATCGCTGGCGAATTCCAAGTAGTCCAGAGGCGACGTCGCCCCCAGATCGATGCCCCAACGCGACCAAGCGAGCGGTATCTCCAAACCAAACTTGCCAAGCTTCTCGGCCAGATCGGGCTTCGTGCGAGTTTCCGGACCGCAATGAGTATGCGTTGCGTTCAGAATCACGGCGTTGGCATCGATCTCCGGCAGCGCCTGTCTCACCTTGGTCCGGACCCGGTCCCGCAGTTCGTCGCTGATGGAGATCAAATCGCAGGAGACCAAGATCACCATCCCGGCCGCGTCGCCGTCCTGGACCGATTCGATAACCAAGACCGTCGCGGTGATTGGGTCCAAAACGCCTTCGGAAACGCGCGCTCGCGAAAAGCCGGTGAGGACGACGGGTTCTCCGGGCGTCAAGTCGGCTGATGCCCATCCGATGCGGAACTGTCGTGCCTTTTCGCCGTCGCTTCCTGCAAACGTCATTTGCGATGCCGGCCCCATCACCAGAAGCGAAACAAGAGCAGACACCAAGCTTCCAAACAATCCAAGTGAGTTTCGATACATCGTTGTCATCTTTCTCGACACAGACACCTGATAATCGGGCACAAGACAAGAACCGTCGCCACTTCTTCAGTTCCTTTCGGCGATATCTTTGATACTTACCAGCTTCAACCGTCCGAAGGGATTATGCATCGGACTACCGGCATCCATTTCCTCATCTGGCTCCGCTGTGGCTTGGAAACGCGGGCCGTCTTCGTCGGCAAGTACGTGACCGTCGCCGACCGGTTTCTCGCCGCGGCATAGGTAGCGAATGACCTCGATAATGGCGTTATCGTCGGAGTCTAGATCCAAGCGTTTCATCACGACGTCCGGCAGACCCATCACATGCATGCCCATGGTCCATACTTCCTGCCGGCCACGCACAATGCCCACAAAAGCGAAGCTCAAGGCGTCCGAACCGCGATCTTCGGTCATTTTGATCCAATCGCCTCCGCCATGGGCCACGACGCTGTTGTCGATGAACACACCGGCCCCACCGGCGCGAATGATAGCCGCGCCGGCCTGCATCATTGCCAAAGCCGCCTGAATGGAACCGCCTGGGCCGGTCAGTCCAACATTCACCGTGTAGCTGTTGATGACGTCCATTTCATCGGTTGTGGGCGGTTGCCGGCAGGAGGATTTGAAGATCTGGGCGAACTGATCGTCCGGTGGCATCGGCGTGAAATCGATCTCGGTTCCGTCCGGCAAGATTAGTGCTTCGGGTGTCAAGCGAATGCCCGTTGGCATACGCTCGATGAGTTCTCCGGGATGCGACCAATTGCCGGGAATACGAAGGGACGTCTTCACAGCGTCTTCTGTCTCATTCATGGGTCTTCCCGTTTCCATCCTATGGCTTTCGTCCCCGTGGTCATTCACTAGAACGATTTGGCCAGCAGCCCAACTTTCTTCAACCACAACCTCCTTGAGACTACGACTCGCAACATTTGCGCGAAAACTTCACGATTTCGTCAATCGCCTGAGCCAATTCGGGTATCTCGCGCACGTCGGACGGAGGCGGGTTGGGGGCGTTAGATACGTGATTACAATTCTTGATTCTGGCGACACGAGCATTCGCAGCGGCGTCAGCAATCGACACCGCACTCTGGACGTTGACGGTTTCATCGTCCTCGCCGTGAACCACAAGCACCGGGCACTCGATCTTGCATACGTTGTCGAGCACATTGTGGGCGTCGCGCTCCGCTTCCTGTTCTGTCAGCCACTGCAGTCCAATCCGTAGTATCTGTCCCGTGCGCGCCGAAGGCGACTCAAGATAGCCTATGCGGCGAAGATCGTCTTTTTCGCTGTCGGACAAGCCGCACGCAAGATCAGGTGAACCAGCGGTGATAACGCCCGCGGGCTTGGGAAGTTGTGATCCTTCAGTTTGCCGCCCTGCGAAAAGTACCGCGCTAACGCCTCCCCGCGAGTGTCCCAAAAGCACATATGGCAACCCGGAGCCTACAAGCTGTCCGCGGGCAATCGCCTCGACGATGCACTGGATGTCAAAGACCTGCTTGTTCCAGGTATCGAGCTCAAACAGGTCTGGCCGCTCGAAGGTATTCGGATTTGCGGTCATGCCGCTGTGGCTGAAATTGAACGCATGAGTGACGAAACCCGCTCGGCAAAGCTCCGCAGCGATCGCGGGAATCATGCGGAAATCCTTGTATCCTTTGAAGCCATGCGCGACGATCGCGCAGCCGATCGGAGCATCGTCAGGCTTGTATACCGTCCCGAAGATCGTTTGCGATTCAGCGCCGCGGATTTCCCAGTCGGTCGTTTGCGACATCTCTCAGAACTCCCGCTTCGTATTGAGCCCCGGCATTGGGATCGGATACCTGCCGTCTGCATCGGCCAACAGCGGGGCGGGCGAATCCATCGAGAGCTTGTCAACATTGGGTGCGAACTCATGGTCGCTGTTAAGAATCTTGTCGAACGTGACGGTCCTGCCCGTGTGCGCGGCCATCCGGCCCATCGAGGTGACCAAACTGGCCTCCGCCCCTCGTTTCGCTTCGTTGAAAGGCGTGTCCTGACGGACCGCCTCGATCAGGTCCTGCCACTCCGACTCCTTGTTCTTCGGTGCAGGCTGAGGGAAAGACCAAACAGGATCAGTGTTCTTGATGTCGTGTGTCTCGTGGATGCGGATTCCTCTCGGACCGTGACCTGAGGCCGAGATGACTCCCACGCCTTTGGTGCCGTGGGCGTAGCTGGCAAACCCTCGATCGGCACCGCTCATGTTCCTACCGAAGTAGAAGAGTTTGGTGCCGTCGGGATAGGTGTATTCGACCGAGTAGGTGTCGAAGTTCTGGTCGACCGACTCGCCCCGGTAGTGGCGACCGCCCAATGCTTGGGCCTCGATCGGCCAGGCGCCCTTCATCCAGGAGCACTCGTCGATCTGGTGAATATAGTAGTCGCTGAACACGCCGCCCGAGGCCCAGAGAAAGCTGTGGAACCGCCTAACCTGGTACAGCAACTCGCTCAACTCGCGCTGATCGTCGGCTGTACGGGCGGGCGCGTACGCGTTCATCGATTGCGAACCCAATCGGTAGGCTCTCATGGAGATGATGTCGCCGATCTGGCCCGACTCGATCCGATCCTTCAACGCCATCCGGGCCCGGCAATGGCGGATCATCAGGCCGACGCCCACCTTGAGGTTCTTCTTGGTGGCCTCCTCCGCAAGCTCGATCATCCTGCGGGTGGTCGGCCCATCGACGGTTACCGGCTTCTCCATGA
>CAYUIQ010000280.1:0-10770 GCA_964444795.1 uncultured Planctomycetaceae bacterium | reverse complement strand
ACCTTCCAAACCCTCGGCCGAAGCTACAACCAGGGCCGCGGCGGATACTAGGACCACTTACGCGATTCATTATGGCGACCTATTATTGCGATCCACGAGTGAAGCATGGGCGCATCAACATGGGGGAAAAAGCATGACGGATAACAGACACTCGGCATTAGGCTGGACAGCCTTGTGTGCCGCCCTTCTGGTCGTTGTTTTGCCAGGCGGCCGGGCGTGGGGAGCCCCTTGTCAAAGCTGCGTGTCGGGTAGCGGGTGCGTGTGCGTGATCAACGCACCCAACTTCGGACACTACCAGACGGGATGGCGCTCGTGGCCAACCGAAGCTCGACCGGACCAAACGTTCCCCCCGATGATCGGTCGAGAGGTTCTCCCCACGCCGGTCGGTACGGTCGACGTGCCGCTGCCACCGGCGCGGGAGATACGGCCGGAAGATCGTCTTCCGGGAATGCCCGATCCGACGGTTCCCGATCCGAGCAAGCCGTGGCTTCCCCAAGACCTGGAGCCGACCGAAGGAGTGCCGGGCTCACCGTTCGTGCCGGAGCTGGAGCCGGGGGTTCCGTTGCCGATGGAGCCGAGCGGCGAGGGAGGATTACCGGAGCTACCGGGCAGTTCGGAGGGAGGAATTCCGCTTGACCCGTCGGGTGGCGGTCTTCCGTTGGAAGTTCCGGCGGAACCGCTTGGTCCGGTTCCTTCCGGCGATCTGCCCCCCTTGCCGGGCCTTCCCTCGGACAGGGAGCCGCCGATCGACGGCATGCCCATCGGGATGGCGCCGCTGCCGCCGACGGGTCCGACCCTGTCGCGACCGATTAACGGTCCGCCGCCCGGTTCGCCGCTACCTCTGCCGACGCCCGCCGACCGCGGGCCCGAGTCCTTCGGCGCGCCGTTTGCCATGGCGCCGCTTCCTCCACCGGGCAGTGGCCCGTCGCTGCGAGACGGCCGTCTCGTGCATCAGTGGGAACCGGCCGGCGGCCCCGACGGCTTCGGTGGAAACGCCGGACCGATTCCCCAGTTCGAGCATCCGGTCGAACCGCCCCATCAGGTGACGTTCGAGCGACCCGCCGAAGACTGGCGAGCACCGATGCGCGAAGCGTTTCCCGATCGACCACCCAGAGACCCCGTCGAAGGACCCCAACCATCGGCGGCGGTAATGGGGTTGGACGAGTTCTGCCCGGTGACTCTGGTGGAGACCGGTGAGTGGGCAACCGGCGACAAGCGATGGGGTGCCGTTCACGCCGGCACGACCTATCTATTTGCCAGCCCGGAGCAACAGCAGAAGTTTCTGACCAACCCGTTGCGCTACGCGCCCGTGCTCGGCGGAGACGATCCGGTGCTGGCGGCCGATCAACAGGAGTCGGTCAAGGGAAAAACCGATCTGAGCGTAACCTACGACGGTCGGCTGTACATGTTTGCCACGCAAGCCTCGCTGGCCCGTTTCCGCCTCAACCCGAGACGCTACTCCGTCGTTCGGTAGCCGGGGCACTCACTGGCTTGCACGGCAAGATCGGGGTGCCACGGGCATCTTGCCCGTGCTTCCTCTCGGCCGTTGCTTGCACTGTGAAGCAACCAAGAAACGCCGCGCGAGTTGATCGGCTTGAACCGGTGGAGGGTACTCTGCCACCGCGAGAAAGGCAGTGTCACCCCATGCGGGTGGCACCACTTGTTCTCATTCATCGCCGCGCGGGCGATGCCAAAAGGTTCGATAGTAGGCCCGGTCGGCGGCATAAACGTCGATCGGGTCTTTTTCCAGGTCGAACGACTCGCCCAGCACGCCGTAGCGCTTCATCTCGCGGATGTAATGCTCGTTCGGCTTGAACCCCGGCATGTCGAACCGCTTGATCTCGTCGAGCTTCGCCCGGGCCGCTTGCAGGTGGGCGAGAATCTTCTGGTAGTCCGGATCCCCGGTGTCGCGGAAGACGATCGGATGGTGGATCGGCCCCGGCGGCCGGCCGCGATCCTCGGGCGTCGGCTTCGGATCCGAGATTTCGGCGACCGGCTTTCCGTCGGCACGGCCGCCGGCCTGCTTTGCCAGGCTCGTCATGAGGAAGAGCGACTTCTCGGGCCGCGTGAGGTCGAACACGCGATGCCGGGAATAGCGGCTCAGCGGCCGGGTCCAGGAGAGCATGTCGCCCCAGCCGTTGATGGCCGTCCTGGCCGTGACGTGGTAGGGAAGCTGCTGTGCCGGATGGCATGAGCCGCAACGTCGCGTGACCGCTTCGACGGCGGGCGGCGTCGAAGGCCAACCATCGGCCATCACGCGAGTCGGCACGTTGTTGCCCCAACATCCGCCGACCTGGCCCGAGCCATAAGCGGCGTACGTGCCCGGATAGGCTGCCCCGGCGTCGATCCACGACCGAACCAACTTCTTTTCGTTCGGCGTGAGTTTCACGTCGTGGTGGCTCGGCTCGAGCATGTCGACCAGCGGCGAGGCGGAGCTATAGGTCGAGTAGGGTTCGTTATTGCCCGACTGCCGGCCCGTACCGTGACGCGGATCGCCGCCGGTGTCCTTGATCTGCCAGTGTAAGTAGAGCGCGTAGTAGCTCAGCGAGAAGACGGGTCCGCGATCCCCGGTCAAGGCGATGCCGCCGTCCGGTTGGTCGGGATTGTGGCACTTGACGCAGTGACGGTCGAGAATCGGCTGGATGTCGCGGGGGAAGTCCAAGATCTGGGGGACGTCGGCCATCGGTTCGATGACGCTCGGCTCGCGGCCCATGGCCATCTGGCCCGTGTGCGAGCGGTGGCCGGGCGTTTGTACGCGCGATTCATGGCAACCGACGCAACTGAGTTTCTCGCCCGGCTGTAGGGTGACGAAGCTGCGCATTTGCTTGATCGACTTGCCGTCCGCATCGAGCAGTGCGAAGTAGATGCTCCGCATCGGTGGGATCTCGAAGCATGCCGATCCGTCGGGCTCGACGGGCACCGTGCCGAGGATCCGCTTGATGGTCGAGGTTACGCCATGCCCGATCGGTTGCGACCCGCCGCCGTGGAAGTTGGCCGGCTTGGGCAGGTCTTCCATGACCAGCAGATTCTTAATCGCGCCGCGCTCGATCCCGGCCATGTTTCGGCCGAAGTAGACGTCGCTGAGGAAGACCGTGGCCGAATCCTCCGCCAGATCGACCCGCGACGAGATGACCGGCTCGCGGGGCCGGGATACGATCGGACGCGGCTCGTGCAACGGCAGGCCGGTCCCCGCATAGAGCACCTCCGTCAGGCCCGCGGAGTTCATCACCTGGATCTGGTTCCCCTGGACGACCAGGAATTGGTCTTCGCCCAAGGGGTACGGATCGCGGTAGTCACGGCCCTTCGAGATGTTGCGGATCGCCCCCGGGGCGTTGGGGCCATGGGTGCCGGTGGCCACGGCCACGTAGCCGTGATGTTCGTTGCTGCCGTGGCCCGGCGTGTTGATCAGCACGATCTGGTTGGTGTCGGGGATGGCCACGGCGTCGATGAACACGCCGCCCGGACGCATGTTGCCGAAGTAGACCATCTGACCGGTGCCGTCGGGGTTGATCGACCAGAGATGATGGAAGCTGACCGGGTCGCGGTTGACGTACTCCCATCGCGTGTAGCAGATCCGCCCATCTTGCAGCACCGCCGGCGTGTTCTCGGTAAACGAACCGGAAGAAATCGCGCGGATGTTTTCGCCCTCGGGGTCACACCGATACAGGATAGCCGACTCGGCCAGCCAGCAACCGATCCAGCGGTGGCATCGGGTCGAGCAGAAGATGATATCGCCGTCGGGCAGATAGGTCGCCTCGATGTCGTCGTAGGGTCCGTCGGTGAGCTGCCGCAGGCCCGTGCCGTCGGTGTTGATTTCGTAGAGGTGATAGCGATGCGTGCCGCCGGGGCGGTAAGAGAAGAGGATCCTCCGGGCGTCGTAATGCACCTGCGGATCGCGAATCGAGCCGCCGGGATCGTCGACCAAATGGGTCATCTTGCCGGTGCGGATGTTCAGCTTGTTCAGCTTGGTACCGTCGGCCGCATGGAACCAGATGTCGGGATCGATGCAGGCGTAGCCGAAGTTGGCGTAGTAATGCCCCGAGATATCCCGGCCATGGCCCCGCTGGGCGAAGACGATCTCTTCGACGTCCGCCTGCTCGAGCTGAGCAATGGCCGCGGCCCGTTGGGCCAACTCGGCCTGGATGCGCTTACGCTCGATTTGCTCGCGGACAAGTTCCGACTGCCGCAAGGCTTCGACCCGACTGGGTGCGTTGCAGTGGGCCTTGATTTCGTCGACGTCCAGGGCCCGGTTCCACATCGAGATTTCGTCAACGTACCCGCGGAATCGGGAACCTTCGCCGGGAATGCTCGCCGAGTCGCCGATCCCGAGGGCGTCGTTGAGTTTGCCGATTGTGCCGTCGAACGTGGCGGTGGCCGTCTTGCGGCCGTTGAGATAGACGGTCAACGTGCTGGTGGCCGGATCTTGTTCGTTACGCCGGGCAACGCCGGCGACGTGCTGCAACTGGTCGGTCGTCACCGCGCCGCCTTCGCAGAAGAGGTACTTCCCGTCGGCCTGTCCGTGACAGAGGCTCAGCGTGCCGTTGTTGACGGCCAGGTGATAGGCGTAGACGCCGTTGCCCCAATGCAACACGAGCCGGTTCCAGCCGCCGATTTGCGTGGGATGAATCCAGGCTTCGATCGTGTAGTTGGGTCCCAGTTGCACGTCGGGCGAAACCCCCGCGGCCAGATACTTCGCATCGCCCGGCTCGACGCCCAAGGCAATCGCCCCGTCGACCGTGCCGGGTATCGTGTCCGCCGAAACAAACCTCGCCGCACCCGCGACGGGGGCCAGCGTGTCTTTGGCCGCACCGGCCGTGTCTTCGAGCGACCGATCGAAACCCCAGAAGCAGACCAACCCATCGCCCGATGGTGGCGCCGCGTGCGTCGCCGCCATCGTCATCCATCCGCTCAGGGCCACCAGCGTCGAGACGAGGATTCGCATGAGATTCTCCTTTGAATCAGTCCGTTCTCTCCAGAGCATCATGTATTGGAGCCCGACTCGACTTCGGCTGTCAAGTCACCTGCTCGTTGCGCTCACTTCCTGCGGCGGCGCAACACGGGTATCAGGCCGACGATCCCGAGGACCAGCAGCCCGAGGGTTCCGGGCTCGGGAACGCCCAGGCCGTAACCATCGGCGCCGGCCAGGTAGTGGGAGGCGATCTGGCTGGGCGTGAGGGCGGTCTCCCAGATGGCCAGTTCGTCGATCAGGCCGACGTAGCGCATACTTCCACCGTTACCAAGGGCCGAGTCGCCCACGCCCAGTCCATCGGTAGACGTAGTGAACAGAGTACCGTCAAAGGCGCCGCTGCCCACCTCGACACCGTTGAGGAAAACGGTGCCGGTGAGCGTGTCGGCATCCAGCACACCGGCGATGTGTTGCCACTCGCCCGCGGCCACCGCCCCGCCGACGGCCACCTCGAAGACGTTTCCGTCGGCCTCTTTGATGTACAGGCTTACCATGCCGTTGCGCAGTGCAAAGTGATACGACAATTCGGCGCTCCAGTTCAACAACAGGCGGTTCCAGGCCGTGCTCGGATTGTCGGGATTGATCCACGCCTCGACGGTAAACGTGGAGGGCAATTGGACGTCGGCCGAGTTTGCGACAGTAAAGTACCCGCCGTTCAGATCGGCCGCTTGCCCCACTTGGCCGGCTCCGTAGGCGACGTCGCCCACGGCCGAGAGATTGTCGACAATGGTGCTGGTGCTTTCGGTGAAACCGCCGGCCGTGTCGTCGCCGTTGCCTTCGAACTGGTAGAGAGAAACCAGGCCGTTTTGCGGGTCCAAAGCGGCCACTTGGGCAACCCGCTGCTGCATGTACGCGGCGTCCTTGGCTTCGCCGTCGTAAATCTGCACCTCGTCGATCAACCCGCCGAAATGATGGCCACCCGGCGTGCTGCCCAGGAAGAGCCGGTTGCTGTCGTTGGCGATGGTTCCATCGTAGGCGGTCGAGGCGACGTTGACGCCGTTGAGCCAGGTGCGGATCATGCCATCGGTCGGGTCGGCGGTGGCCGCGATATGATACCATTGACCGGCCGATAGCTTGCCGCCGTCGGCATTGACTGCCGCGCCGTTGGACTGTCCGTGGAACATGCTGGCCGCGGTGCCGCGGATGCCCAGATGATAGGCGTTGCCGCCCGCCCAATGGAGCACGAGTCGCTGGAATTCCGATGCTCCCGGTACGGAGTCGGGATTGATGAACGCCTCGATCGTGTAGGTCGACGAAACGTCGGCGTCGGCACTGTCGGGCGCGCCGACCCATTGCGCACCGGTCGTGTCGCCGAGACGAACGGCCTGGCCGACCACGCCCGGCTCGTAGTTCGGCGTGGCGCCTGGCACGTTGGCCGAATTCCAGGCGTCGAGATTATCGGCCACTGCGCCCGCCTGGCCGCTGTCGAACATGTTACCGTCGAACGCGTAACACACGACGGCCGTGTTGGGCGCCGCAGCCGCTTCCGTTAGGTTGTTCCCTTCGATGCCTTTGAAGTAGATCTCCCGGACTTCGTCGCTGGTGATCGCCCGGTCCCAGATGCCGACGTCGTCGATCTTGCCGTCCCACCAATTCTCGGCGCCGTTCTTCGTGCCGATGTAGACGTTGTTGCCGCCGGGGATCTGCGGCGTGCCGGTCGACGTCTGCGCCATCTTGACGCCGTTGACCCAGAGCTGGTTCTCCACGCCCGGGTTGCGGACCGAAACAACGTGGTTCCACTGGCCAAGCGTCACAACTCCTCCGCTGGTCTGCCCGCCGCCGTGGTCGCCGAAGTCGCCGCCGGCATTATTTCCCAAGTGTGTCCAATAGGCACCGCCGTGCCAACTTCCCACGGCCGTGCGCCAGCCGGCGGTCGTATCGGCGTTGAGCCACGTGGAGATCGAATAGGTGGTCGTGTCGAAGTCGGCCGAGCTGCCGACGTTGATCGTGCCGGCGCCGCCCAGTTCCAGGGTATGGGCACCGATCAGCCCGGTGGCAAGTGCGGGCACGGTGCCCTGGGCCGTGCCGTGATTGCTGCCGGCCGAGTCGAGATACTCGTTGCCGGGCGTGTTGTCGTCGAACGTCCAATGGGCGACCAGATTGTCGACAATCGCCGCCGAACCGGTTCCGGCACCCAACAGCAACACAATCAACGCGACCAGCGCGGTGGAAGCCCAAGCATTCTTGAAACGACCCATGGTGGCGACCCTCCTGAAAAGATGAGGTACTGAGGTGATTTGCGTGAAATTTCCTGATCCGGGAGTCCCGCGATTATACATCGATTATCCAGACTACCGTGAACACAAGAATTCTCCTATCAAAATCCTTCAGCGGACTATTTTATACATTGTAGCAAGCCTGATCTCGAATTCGTTGGTGGATGTGCCGATTTCGTACTCTTTGGGCAGAATAATGATCTCCGGCGGCTGGCCGCCGACGATGGGCAGCGTAACCATCACCTGGCAGGGGCCTTCGATCGCGCCGGCGAGGTTCTCGTTGCCCGCAATGGTGGTCAATTCGAACGTGCCGTCGGGGTTGATAATCGACGACATGTTGAGCGTGCCGTCGCGCTTCGAGACGAACTGAATGATGCCCCCCGTAAGCGGCTGACCGTCACGGTCGAGCACTCGACCGGTGACCACGAACGTCGGCGGAGGCGGCTCGGCCTCGGTGCCGCCGCAGCCTGCGATGGCCAGGAGGATACAGCAGCAGGCAATGTTTCGAGAAAAGTGGTTGTGCATGGCGTTCATTTTGAGGGCGGTGATGGCTTGGATACGGTACTCAAACTGAGAACAAGGGAGTCCCCATTTTTCACTCCCCTACCAATCTCCGCTTACCGTCTCACCATCGCGAGGGTCGCATACGGCGGCCCAGATGTCGTCGGCGACCGAGCCGCTGACAAAGCGGACGCTGCCGTCGACCAGGCAAACATTCATACCGCCGGAGTGGGGCGATTGGGCGCGGCTAGCGTCACAGGTGCGGAACCAATCGGGGGTTACTTGAAACTTGGCACACGGCGGATAGCCCGCGGTCGTGGGCGTTCGGGCAAGGTTGTTGATACAGAAAACGGGCCGCCAGTAGCTGGTCGAGTCGCTCCACAGACTGGAGTACACGCTGCTCGTGCTGGCCGTGTTGGTACAGTTGGTGTAACGCTCGGCGAAAAGGATCGTGTTGCTCGTTCCGTCGCGGAGTGTGCTGAACGTCTGCGCTCCTTGGGTATCCGGCAAGGGCGGATTGCCGAAGACGAAATAGTTGGCCGCATAATTCGCGGTACCCCACCAGGTCGGTCCGCCGATCCCGTCGTGAAGTCCCCGCCCAAAGCCGCGCGGGCCGTTCAAATTGACTTCCGACGGACAAAGGTAGACGGGCACGGCTTGGTAGTGTGCCGTATCGGCCCCAATGGTATTGAATCCGCCGTCATCGGATTCCTCGACACACTGATCGTACAACGCCTTCTGCTCCACGTGCGGCAACATCCAATTGAAGACGGTGAAGCCGATACGCCCTTGGTACGGTCCGCTGACGGAGACCGCCGTGTACTGATTGGGAGCCGTTAGCGGCGGCAAGAGTCCATTGGCCGTGTGCAGGTTGTGTACGGCCAGCCCGAGTTGCTTCATGTTGTTGCTGCATTGCAGGCGGCGGGCTGCCGCGCGGACGGCCTGTACCGCGGGCAGCAACAGCCCGATGAGAATGCCAATGATGGCGATGACGACAAGGAGTTCCACCAGAGTGAAACCATTTCGACGTTTCATGGTACTGTCTTTCCCGAGAAATCGCACTCGACAATCATGCCCTTCAGACTACAATAAAGGCAAGAATACTCCTATCAGAATCCTCCAGCGGACGATTTTACACGTCATGGCAAGCCTGCCCGAAACCAAGCATCGCCGGGTGGAAGTGACCGGCCGGCAGATCGGTCTGCCGATGCTGGAATACGGTGGTTTCTCCGAGTCGTTGACCGCGCACACGGCCAGTTGGCATACCCACCAGGGGTGGGAGATCGCCATCATTCTCGATGGCACGTTAAGCTGGGAGTTGCCGGATGGCACCGTACTGGGACCCGCCCACGGGGGGCAAGTACGTATCACGCCGCCGGAATTTCGTCACCGCGGGGTGGGAGACGTGTTTTCGCCCAACCGATTTGCCTGGATCACCTTCTACCCGGATACCCGGCGCCGACTGAAGAATTCGCCCCTGGACGCCGCGGAGTGGGATCGCCTGTTGGATGGTTTTCAGCAGGCGGGCAACGCCGTTTTCGACGCCAGTGGGAAGCTGCTCAAGATGGTCGGCTGGTTGCGTGAGGCCCTACTAGCCCGCACCCGCGAGTCGGCCTTGCCGGAGACGAACCCCGCCATCCGCACGCTCATTTGCCAGATGATCCTGGAAACCTCGCGATGCCTCCGTGCCGGCAGCCAATCGCGCGACGATCTGTACGTGGCCGAAGCGATGAAGTTTCTCAAAGAACACGTCGGCCAGCGCGTTCGCGTGGCCGATCTGGCCAAATTTCTCGGGCTGGGGCATACGCGGGTTCACGAGGTGTTCAAGCGGAACACCGGCCTATCGCCCAACGACTACTTGCAGCGGCTCCGCGTCGAGACGGCCCAGGGGCTGCTGCTGGAGACCGATTTGGCGGTCACCGCCGTGGCTGGAGAAGTCGGCTTCGACACGAGCCAGTACTTCGCCGCCGTGTTCAAGAAGTACACCGGGCAAACACCGACGGCCTTTCGCCGGCAGCAGGGCGAAGCGTAGAGAGCCCCATCTAGAGCGGGCGGCGGGGCATGCGACGTGAATGGGGCGGCTGGCTGGCCGCCGATGATGGGGCAATCCTTGCAGCCCGTTTCCTGCTTGAGTGCGGGATGAATCAGGGCTATGATGACCATCCTGCCCCGAGAACGGTCTACCCGCCGATGTCTTCACTGAGGTGACTTGTGCCCCGTTCACCCCGTCACTGGAAACCGACGACTATTCGTCGCTTCGTCAGGTCGTTTCCAACCAGCGCGTGTGTGGCTCTCGTGGAGACTGACGCGGGAAAAGGCTACTTGAAGACGTTGGGGGCCCTGAAGGACCGCACACTCTTGCTTGCGAGTGGGTCGGCACTCAATTGGCGAGGTGGCTGGGGCTTCCGACGCTCGACTTCGCGCTGATTCACGTCACCGAGGAGGATGAAATCCCGTTTGCCCGAGGCGGACAAGGCAAGCCCGGACCGGCGTTTATCACGCGGGCCGAGTCGGGGGAGCAGTGGAGTGGAGACAAGAGGCAATTGAGGCGGCTGACGAATCCGGAGGACATTAGCCGTCTGGTCGTGTTCGATACCTGGACCCTGAATTGCGACCGCTATTCCGAATCCCCCAAGAGGGGCATGCATCCGCCCCGCGTGAACCGGTCTAACGTCTTCTTGAGCGAGGAGGCCCCCTCGGGGGAGTTGCTCTTGAAGGCGATTGACCACACGCACTGTTTTACCTGTGGACGCCCATTGACAAGAAGACTGCGGCACATCGATAGTAAGAAGGATGAACGTGTCTTCGGTCTGTTTCCGGAGTTCCGAGAGTTTTGTGACCGAACCAACGTGCGGCAGGCGTCCAGCGACCTTCGCCGAATCGATAGGCCAACAGTTGCTACAATGACGAAGACAATACCCACGGAATGGGACGTGGAGAAAGACGTGCAGGAGGCTCTCGTTGACCTCATTCTGGACCGGGCCCTTTTTGTGGCCGATAGTATCGAAGGTAAGCTTTGGCCTCAACGTCAACTGCCGTTCGACGCCCCAGAGGAAACGGAGCAGTAATCATGAAACCGTGCAAAGG
>CAYUIQ010000279.1:0-10894 GCA_964444795.1 uncultured Planctomycetaceae bacterium | reverse complement strand
GCTACCATTGTAGGCTGCCGGTGGCGATCGAGAAAGGCGCCGACGGCTGTCCTTCAGTGCAAAAAGGGAGCCAGAACGAGGGACGTCACTGACTTCTCGCCTCGTCAATATCAGCAATGTCCCCGATTGCGTCCCCCTTTGGGGTCCTGATGTGCGGAAAGCGGGCTATGACCATTCCATGGAATAGAATTCCAGGGCGTTGATGCTGAGCATCCGCTTGTCAATTACGCCGCGCATGCCCAGCACGTTCTAGAAGGGGAATCCGCGCCGCCATTGCCAGAGGTTGTTCTTTCTTACGCACGCCGGATTGGGCCTGATGGACATGCGGATTCTTTGGGGGGCTCTTCGCCAAGTCTTTCGGTAGACGTATCTCATAGCAGGCGCTTGCAGGTTGCGACGAGATCGTCTACCCCTCCCTCCCGACCACCTTCATACACCTCTTGTGACATTTTGGGTAGGTATGCAGATGCGCCAGCCCGAATCGCTAATGTGCAATTTCGAAAACTAGCGTAGGCGGTGAATACAACAGCTGGGCGCTGTATGTCCAGAATGCTCTTCAAGAAGTGGATACCCCCGTCATGCTCTGCCTCGATTGCGTCTTCGCGCAACGGCATATGCATATCGAGAACAACGAGCTCCAGGGGATCATCGCTATCCGGGCCATGCTCAACTGCAAGGCGACACGCTTCGGCAACGTCGGCCGCCTTCAGAATGCGTGCATTGATTCTCCCCAATGCCTTGGGGATGTGTTCCTCGCGGAACTTCTGATCGTCGTCGGCCACCAACACCAGCGGCTGCCTTACCGACTCAGTCATTTTCGTCTTCCTCCATAAGCGGAATCTTTACTACAAAGTGCGCACCCTCTTGCCTCGCACCGATCTCGTCGATCAAACCTCCACACGCCTCGACCAGGCTTCTCGCATAAGAAAGCCCTAATCCCATTCGTGTTAGGGGATAGCATTTGAATCGCTCAAAAAGGTATGGCCGGAAGTTCGGACGAATCCCCGGCCCGTTGTCCGAAATGTCAATGCGGGCGTTTGTGCCTTCGCGGCGCACGCTGACTACAATCTTGCCATCTTCCTTGTCCGTGAACTCACAGGCATTCCACAAGAGTTCTAGCCACGTGTCTACCAGCAATTGTCGCTCTGTGCGAACCTGGATCGAACGGTCAACACCACGCGTGACGATTCGCCCGTCCCGCAAGAAAGCGACCGTTTCGTCAATCGTCTCGCCTACGCTAACCGGTTCAGCATCGCCAACGGCAATTTCTTCAATCCGGAGGATGTTTGTGGCATTAGTGCCAGCCCTATCAAAGAACTGCACCGCTTCCCTAAGTCCGGCAATCTCGTCCGGGTATTCGCGCCGAAGTTCTTCGGGAAGATTCAAGATTCTTGCTTCCAGGCCAGCCGCGCGCGTACGCAACGTGTAACTGATTCCTCGGGCCAAGTCCTCGGCGATCGAGGTCTTGTGTTTCTCCTCCCTCAACTTCAGGGCATCGAGCATCAAGACGAATTCGCCAGCGAGAAGCTCAGTCAACTCGAGCCAGGAAGCCTCAAGTTCCGCCGGGGGCAGGAACGGCCGGTCTGCGTATACCAGGGCGACCAATTCTCCCCGAACCCAGATGGGCATAAGGACATATTCGGGGTCGTCATTTCCGCCTTTCGCACGAAGCCCTTGATACACTCCGTCATCAATCAGATGCGGCTCTCCCCGGCGCCGTACAACAGTCTTTCGATTTGAGAGAGCGGCAAGGACCCCCGCTGGTACAGCTCCAAGGTCAATACGGAGGCCATCGAGAGAATTCGCCACGTCGCCGTCACGAATGGGCAGAGGCTCTTGGCAGGCCTCCATCTTCGCGGTCAAGGAGACGTGGCGCGCCTCCTTCCATCGGGCCCTTGCCTCCTTCAGCGAACACTGCCCGATTGCGTCGGTTACCACAAACGTGGTTCCGTCAGACTCGATACAGCGGAACAGAACGGCACGATTGAACCCCAAGCACTCCTCGGCTGTTACGGCCATGAGATACGATCGGTAGAGAATATCTACATCGGAGATCCGTGCCATCCAGCCCGTGATGCGATTCAGCGATATCCTGGTACGGTCGTACCAGTTCAGCCGCCGCGTCAAATCTTTGGCCGCCAGCCAGAGGCCGGTCTTGAACGCCAACTCGCGGACCACCTCTTTGTCATCTTTGTTCAACCATCTGGGGATGGAACTGAACGCCACGAGAACCCCCCTGGCAAAGGAATCGGCAATCACGGGCGCTGCGATAACCGAACCGATCCACTCACAGAAGCGGCGTTCGGGGCCGGGCGAAAAGGTCTGCAGCAGCGAGTCTCGCACCCCCTGCCAATCGCCACCTCGGAAATCTTCGGCTCGATGAACATCCCTCGTTTGGGCGGCAAGTCCCACAATACCAACGCCATCGTCCAGAACGGTCGCCATGCGGGTGTCTTTAGGTAGGCATCCTTGAACGGAATCGGAAACGAGATGTAGTTTCCGCGTTTGGTCGTCGTACCGATAGAACGCGACGAGTTCCGCAGCGGTAAGTTCGAAGACCATGCGCATGACGTTGGCGATAACTAGGGTCTCTTCCTCCTCCGGATGTCTGGAACGATCGAACATGGTGGCGTCGAGTTCGTGAGACCGCCTGATGATGGCCGCTCGCTCAAGCGCCCAATGACGATTCCCCAACATCGTCCCAAGGGCATTCATCATCGTGCGGATGAATTGGCACTTCGCATCTGAGAAGAGCGAATCGTCTTCGAATTGGATGCAAAGGGTTCCCAAGACGCGGTCGCCGCTTGTTAGCGGTAAGGTAACATGGCTGGAGATGCGACCGAGCATCTGCAACTCATCGTCCGTTGGCTCGCGGTCCAGGTGCTGGCCGATCGTGGAAACATCCTCATCCTTGCACCATACACCTCCTCGTGTCTCCGCGACTTCAGACGACCCGATTCCACCGAACTGCAATGCGCGTGAGTTGGGAGCAATCTGGCAATAGGGACCGAATCCACCGCGCTTCACAAAGATTCCCGACGCATGATCGAAAATCCGGATGTACATCGAAAATGGGTCTATCGCATCCTGGACACACTGAACCAAGACCTCGATTGCCCGATCGAGGCTGTCCTCGTCCTGAATGCTGACCGTGGTCCAATCCGCGAAACCTTGGAACGCACCATCGATGTTCCGGGTTATCTCATCCTCCCTGTCTGCCCACGCCTGGGCAAACACGTCGACAACATATTCCCAGTAAGGACGCAGATCCTCGGTAAGAAGACCCTCCGGCTTTTCGTCGGAATAGGCGACGTCGATCAGGATCTCGTAGTCCATCGACGGAGATCGACCCGCCCACACAAAGTGGCGACACACCCGGCCTTCGGACTCGACGACAAAGAACCGGTGTCCCTCTTCCTCGACTACTTGGGAGTAGGCCTCGTGACGCTCCGGCAGCCGAAGCAACTTTGCGACCGCGTCGCGATCGTCCGCAGCCGAGTCAAACAAATGAAAATGGGCAGTCCCCTCAGGCCGATAGTAAACGGAAACGGCTTCCGCCAACTGCGCGGCTTCGGACTGTCTGCCCAATTTGCGGGCCATTTCGATGACTTCCAACAGACGGCGATGGGCCGGCGTCTGTTCTTCCCACTGCTCCGTAATGAACCGTGTTGCCTCGATGACGGCGAAAACCCTCTTTCCGTCATGACTCATCAGCGGAGCCGCGTTTACCTCCACACGTTCGATCTTCCGCTGCCACCCGCCTTCCGTCGGTTTGGCAACGGGCAACAGGTGCTCCCGGGTAAGACGGAAATTCTCGACCGCATCTCCACGTCCAAGAGCATCTAACGCCTTTCGAAGAACTTCATTGGCCGTGCATGTCGGGCATGCCCACTCTCGGTACATGAAACCATGGTACCGCAACCAGCATTGTCTGTGCGCGGAACTTGCGTCATCGACAATCTGCGACGTCCTGTCGTTCATCCAAAGCACGTCCATCTGCGGGCTCAGAATACTGATGCCCATATTGGCACCGTTCAGGATGGCGTCGGCAGCGGGAGCCCCAGTCTTGGCCCGGGCAAGTTCGTCGGCGATGAAAACACCGTGTACGGCCGACTCCACGTCGGCGTTGGACACGCCCGTAAAGGCACCAGATTGGACCGCTCCGCGAATGTCGTCCGCTGTCATGTGGTCACCGTAGAGAAGAAACGTATCACTATCTGGCAATTCGTCTAGCAAGCCAGGTAGCGACGCTGCGCAGTACCATGAATGGGCGACGACGAATATGCAAGACCGCCGATCAGCCTGCCGGGCGTGCTCTCTAGCATCTGCCTCGACGGCAAACCCAAGAACGGATGCTTCGGGGAACTCCACCGAGAGTCGATCCCTCAAGTCACTCCGTGTCCGCTCATCCTCATCCAGGACAATGATACTGGCATAGCCCAATAGGCTGCCCAGCTTCGTCGAAACACCGGACATCGTCCTACCCCCGTTTTTCAACTTCTTGTTGATATGGAATCCGTTGCCACGGGAACCGGTGGTAGTGCGTCGAAGTTGGTTCATTCCATTGGCGGTTTGCAGCCCGGCAACACACCCGATTGCAGCCTCCAGCGGTGAATGCATAGAGGTTCTGCTTCAGTCAGCATCCTGGTTCGCGAATGGCGTGTCAACCCCCCCGTTTAGGCTGTTTCTGTGACCCCTGTTCAGTGACCCAGACCCCGGAATTCCGCTAGTTGCTTGCCCGTTCAGCGGGAAAAGGGGGGGCATCAACGATTTCTCTTCTCGCCAGAATCGGTGCCATCCCCTTTCTTCTTCAGCCCACAATCCCGCTGATATCGATCAAATGCAACTGTCGCCCCTGCCCGGTGTGGGGCGAATCGATGCAGACGGTGCGGCCGTCGGGGCTGAAGCGGGGGTGGAGGTCGCAGCGCCACTCGCCGCGATACTCGGGCGGGAGATGAAAGGCGCCCAACGGCACGCGGCGGCCGCTGGCGACGTGGAACAGGTAGGGTTTTTGGTTGCGCTGGCCATCGGGGTACGTGTCGTTAAGAATCCACTCGTTGCCCGGCAGATACGTGCAGTGCCCGTTGCGGGGCATGACGCCTCGGCCGACGATCTCGACGCGGCCGCCGGTCTTGTCCTCGAAGAGGTAAAATGCGCTGCCGTGCGAAGCGTGCCACGACCAGGCGAGGATGTGCTCCGGATCGCGCCAGATGAAATGCGACGTGCGGCCCGAGTGGTCGACCACGCGAACGTCGGAGCCGTCGGCCGCGGCGGTCAACATGCGGGTAGCGCCTTTCCAGTTGGGAAATCCCCAGCGATGGAGAAACTCGAACCGCGAGCCGTCGGGGCTCACCAGCAGATGGTTGAAGTAGTGTTTCGCTTTGGAAATATCGCCGCCGGGAAACGGCAGCCGGGCGATGTCGGCCAGCGAAACGACCAACTCCGACCGGCCCGAGTTGAGGTCGATGCGTACGATACCCGAATCGTCGGGAGCCAACGTCTCGCGATTCGGGTCGGGCAGCCCCGCATAACCGTAACCGGGCCGCATGTCGTTGACCCGGCGAAAGTCGGGCGCCACGCCCCAACGTCCGTCGGGACTGACCGTGTAGACGGCGTGCGGAATAGTCCGCCGCTTGCCTGTGGTGACGTCAACGATATGGCAAACGAACCGGTCCCCCTGTCGATCGTTCCAAAGCACCTCGGTCTTGCTCCCGGGGCGCCATTGCAGCATGCATCCCTGCTGCCAGCACCACGCCCGAGTTTGGCCCAATTCGATCCACCGATCGCCGTCTTGCAGGTCGACCATGCCGACGCGGATCGTGTCGTCGGGCCGTGGCGAGCGATGCTCGAAGTCGACTTCGTTGCTCAACACGTACCGCCCGGTCGGGTCGAACTGGAGCTTGTCGTAATAAGCGAACCAGTGAAACTTCGGCCCCCGGGTGATCGTACGCACGGGGGGCAGTTCGTCGGCTTCGGCGGCCGCACTGCGTCGCGACCGGCCCAGGACACCGATTCCGGCGGCGGCAGCCGATCGGAGCATGGCACGACGGGTGAGTTTCGGGGGGGAGCCGTTCATGGCTGATCCTCTTTCGGGGGGCACTTCGTCTGCTTTGGCGAGCCGGGAGATTCCATTGTAAGCAGATCGAAATCCCGGAAAAAGCTTGACTGGCAAGAAATGCGTATCTAAGCTGATTTCTGTTGCCCTGTCGAGAATATTGAACCCGCAACTCTGGGTGCCATGGGAGAAGCAGCAATGACGTCAATCGTAAGACGATGCATGATCGGAGCGGTCTTGGCCGGTACCGTGTTTTGGGGTGTCCCAACCCAATCGGCCGTGACGTCGCTGAACCTCTACGATTTGGGCGACCAGGACCCCGGCGCCGCGGCCGGACTGGATGGCAACGTGTCGACCATCGACTCCGTTGCTGGGCAGAACCTCAACCGCGAGGGCACACCCACGTACGTCGGCAGTCCCCCGGCCACCGTCAGCGAACTGGCCATCGACTTCAACGGCATCGACCAGCGTTATCGGCTCGGCTCGACGGTTTCGTCGTTGACCGACAATTTCGGCATCGAGGCATGGGTGCAAACCGACTCGACCGGCGCCAACGCCTCGATCGCGTACAACGGCAACACCTCAAACGCCGGCTGGGGACTGTTTCGGCTTGGCGCCAACTACGGCGCGCTGTACGGCGGGCGAGCAATCTTCGGATCGACACCGGCCGGCGTGGGCAACTGGACCCACGTGGCCTTGGTCCGCCACAACGGGACGTCGACCTTCTACTCGCATGGTGTACCGTCCGGCACCACCGGGACAGCCCCGAATGCACCCGTCGGAGACTTTGCCATTGGCGGGAATCCGACCACCGCGGCCGAGTTCTTCGACGGCCGGATCGATCAGGTTCGCGTCTTCAGTTTTGCGCCGGGACAGTTCAGCCCGCTCAATGACCTCTCACTCGACGCCACGCTGGCCCAGTTTCGCCTCGGCGAAAGCGACACCGGCGCGGCTCCCGGCGGCGCGGGCGCGGCGGTGACGGTCAACGAGATCAGCGGACCGAATCTCACCAAGAACGGCGCGCCGACCTACGGTTCGTATCTCTCGGCCGCCGGGCCGGAGTTGACGATGGACTTCAGCGGCGCCACCGGCGAGTTCTACGGGCACTCCAACGTGCTCTCGGTGGCCAACGACAACTTCATTCTGCAAGCCCGGGCCAAACCCACGGCTACCGGCGGCAACGCCATCCTCGCCCACAATGGCAGCACCTCGACCAGCGGCTACGGGCTTCTTCGGCAGGGCAATCAATGGCGCGCCTTGTTGGGCGGCCGTGCGATCCTCGGCGCCGCGACGGTGCAGCTCGACCGCTGGAACGATTTGGCCGTCGTCCGCGAGGCGGGAACGACCACATTGTACGTCAACGGCGTAGCGGCCGGTTCCACGGGCACGGCCCCCAACGTACCCAATGGGCTGTTCATGGTCGGGGCGAACGCGGCCAACGGGGCGGAAGGGTTCGCCGGGCAACTCGACGACGTGCAGCTCTCCACGTTCTCCGGCGCCTTTGATCCGGCGATGTTGCTGCCGCCCAGTTTCGAGGTACTTGCCCATTACCGCCTCGGCGAAAACGACCCCGCGGCCGCCGCCGGATCGCCCGGCAACCCGGTAACGATCGATGATGCGGGCAATCTGAACCTGAACAAGACGGGTACGCCCGGCTACCAGAATTCTCCGACCAGCAGCCTGGCGATGGGCTTTACCGGCACGGCCGGTGAAAACTATTCCAGCGCGGCGGTGGTGACTCCCGAGAACAACAACTGGGTGCTGGAGGCCTGGGTCAACACGCAGAGCGACGCGGGCGTCGACATTCTCGCCTACAACGGCAATACGAGCAACAGTGGGTTTGGACTCATTCGCAACGGCAACGAATGGCAGGGGCTGTTCGGCGGCGTCGCGGTGCTGGATTTCGATGCCCCGGTCACGCTCGACGAGTGGACCAATCTGGCCCTGGTTCGAGAGAACGGCAGCACGCAGTTGTACGTCGACGGTACCCAGGTGGGCCCCACCTATGGGCAAACGCCGAATGTGCCCGCCGGCTGGATGATGATCGGCGGCAACCCGAACAACGCGGGCGAAACGCTCCTGGGTGGGATCGATGAGGTCCGGCTCTCGCTGTTCGCCGGCCGTTTCGATCCCGAAACGATGCTCCTGATCCACGCCCCGGTGGCCGTGCCGGAACCTTCTTCGATTCTCTTGGCCCTGCTGGGATTGCTCGGTCTGACCGTCATCGGTGGCCGCCGATTGCGGACGGCTCGCGGGTGAATCCCGACTACTCCCCCAACCACAAATGCAGCCGCCCGTCGAGCATGTCGGGCAGGCGGCGGCGGACGTGGCTCTGGATCTGTTTGGAGTGGTAGCGGGTGCTGAAATGTGAGGCGATGACCACTTCGTTGGCGAATCGCTCGCGACGCTCCAGGATGTCGTCGAGATGGATGTGGCCGAACTTGCGAATCTTCTCCTTGCGGTGGCCCGGGGCGACGAACGTCATCTCCAGGATCAACACCCGGGCTTCGTACATGGCGGGCGTGGCGTCGAGACCTTCCGGTGCGCTGTCGCCCAGGTAGGCCACCTGCGGAATGCGGACTTCGTCGGTGATGTCCACGCCGGAGAGCCGCAGGTCGCGGATTTGCTCCCCGGCGAGATCCTGATACTCGGCCTTGAGCTTCTTGCGGCGCTCCCAAACGACGTAGCCCAACGAGGGAACCGTGTGCTTGGTGGCCGCGACGGTCACCACCGACTCGCGCGACAGCTCGATCTCATCGCCCGGGTGGGCGGCGATCAAGCTGCAGGGCAGGCGGCCGCGATCGAGCCGGCTGACCTGTCGCAGAATGTTGCGCACCGGATCGATGGCCCCCTCGGGAAGATAGATCGTCGGCGGATCCATCTTCATCATCCGCCGCCGGGCCACGTAGACCGGCAAGGCGTGGATGTGGTCGATGTGCGTATGGGAAACGAACCAGGTCGAGGTTCCCATGAACGACCAGGGCTGTGCCCCGAGATCGAATCCCAGCTTCAACTCCGGCACTCGCCAGTACGTTTGTACCGCGGCGCGGGAAAAACCTTCGATCGTGAGCCCCTGGTGAACGAGCGTTTTGACGGGCAGGTCTTCGAGCATGGAAGGGTACGCGCGGGGCTCCTACGGTTGGCTTTCGGCCGTGTCGCGGCTGCCGGCATGATCGTAATTGTCCACCTCGGTAAGATCCAGGGGGGCCGCATCGCCGGCGCGGGGAAGAATCCAGATTTCACCGAACAGATCGTTCTGCTCCGCGCGAACCTGATGATGCCGAACCAACTCCAACACGGCAAGCAAGATGCCGATATGCATCGACTTGTGCATCTCCGGCTCGAACATCTCGCTGAAGGCCAGCCGCCCGCGCTGGCCCAATCGCGACTGAATCCTGGCGATGTAGACGTGAATCGGCGTGTCGTCGTAGACAATGCTCGATGGCTGAACGGCGACCGTCTCGCGGATGATCCGCCCGAAGGCGCTGACCAGATCCCATAATTCCACTTCGCGAATCGGCTCCGCGGCCAGATTGCGGTATCGGGGCGGCAGATCGGTGGCCACTCGGGGAAAATGTTCCTGCCAGGACCGGCTCCGCTCGTCCAGGATACTGGCCGCGTCGCGAAATCGCTTGTACTCCAACAGTTGCCGCACCAATTCCCGGCGGGGATCTTCCATTTCCTGGTCGACTTCGTCGGCGCGGGGCAAAACCTGTTGCGATTTGATCTCGATCAGCGTGCTGGCCATGGCTAAAAAGTCGCCCACGGCGTTGACGTCCAGTTGCTCCAAGACGGTGAGAAACTGAAGATACTGATCGGTAATCACGGCTACCGGAATATCGACGATCTCGACCTCGTGCTTGCGCACCAGATAGAGCAGCAGATCGAGCGGGCCTCGGAAGATGTCCAGGTCGACGCGAAAATCCATCGGCAGCGTGCTTTCGTGTTCTGTTGACGCGGCAAGGAAACGATACGGAAAATGCCGCGCGCGTTGCCCTCCGACTATTCTAGTCGACGGGCGGGCCGGCGGCGAGTGGCTCGGCGCCCACCAACCCCCCCCCGAAATGGCCCCTCATTACGGCCCCATGGTTCAACTCGGTGGAATCATGGAACAGGCCGAATATCCCCTGCAATCCCTTTCGTCCATTCTCGCTACCCAACTTGAACCGCCCCACGGGGGATCCCGAGACTGCCCGGACGGTTCCGCCCCACCATCCCGCTTGTCATCGAATTGCGGGCGAGGTACATTAACGTCAGACGTGTCCGGAGGGTACGCGAATTGGCTAGCAGCCTGACTCGAAATCAGGTGCCGATTTATCGGTTGAGGGTTCGAGTCCCTTGCCCTCCGCTAGGGGGGGGATTTGCCACGTTCTACTACCCCGTAAGGCCCTGTTTCTACGGGTGCAGGAACGGACTTATTTAGCTTGCGGCGGTGAGAATCGGCGTTTCGGATCGAGCGTTGGGGCGGAATGGGTTGCCGGGGCAGTTCCGTAGATGGGATTCCAGACGGTCATCATCGCATAACGCGGCTGCACGAACTTGCAGGATCGCTTCGCCGCTACGACCGTCGTTCCAGAATTTCTCCGTTCCCTTGACCCGATGGTTCAACTCCTTGACGAACGACTCCATCAGGGACGAGGTGGTCGGCAACGCGATGCGGCACCGGCCCTCGACACCTCTTCTTTTCAAAGCTCGCGACGAAGCGTAGAACACCAGAGGAACGATTTTCCGCCCCGGAGTAGAGAGAGAAGCCGTTTGATGTCATCCCGATCACACGCTGGCGACCAACGGGCGATTCTGATCGCCCTTTTGTGGATCGCCGGCTCGGCGTGCAGCGGA
>CAYUIQ010000278.1:0-10897 GCA_964444795.1 uncultured Planctomycetaceae bacterium | reverse complement strand
CGGAGCTTGCCGACGTCGTGTAGAATGCCCCCGGCCACGACCAGGCCCTTGTCCAGCGGCGGCTGCGCGTCGGCGTAATAGGCGGCGTATTTGTCGGCCAGGAAGACGCACGTCCGGGCAACGCTCAACGTGTGTTCCAGCAGGCCGCCGACAAAGGCGTGGTGATTGCGTTGCGCCGCCGGCATGACCAGCCACGCCGGTCGATGCGCGTCGAGCAAGGCGGTCACGAGTCGCCCGAGCGGCTCATCGGCGATGTGCTGCTGGGCCAGTGCCATGAGTTCGTCGAACATCGTTGCCGGATCGAACTGCGATTGCGGAAGGCACATCGCCGGATCGAACCCGTCGGCCGTGTCGGCGTCGGTGACCTCGCGAATCTTGCGAATCTCCAACTGCGGGCCGTAATTGGTTTGGCGAAAACAGGCGCGCAGTTTGTAGAACGCGCCGGGCGTCCAGGACGTGCGGCAATCGGCGGCCCAGGGTGAGTTGTTCCAGATCGGGAAGTTCACCTCCCGGCCGGAATCGCGAAAGCCGACGCGAAAGAAGGGCTGACCGTCGCGGGTTGTCAGTTCGTCTTTGGCGGTCAACAACGCGAACAGGTCGGCTTCCTGGCCGTCGGCCATTTCGCAAAGCCGCACGATCGGCATCGATTTGGGGCTCATGGCGGCGTCACAATGGGGGAGCAGTGGCGGGGGTGATTGCTGCCGTGGATTGTAACCGCTGGTAATCTCAGGGGCCAGGAGGGGGGGATGGAGGGGAGATAGGCAAAGACGCTGAAGATCCACGGGCAGGGAGTCCGACGTCAAGAAGGTTGCCCCTTATCGAGACCAAACATGGCCGCATCCCGTCCCAAGCCACCGCGTCCGAAACCATCGCGTCCCAAGCCGTTGCGCCCATCCCCCCCCAAGGCGGCGAACGTGGCTCGCCGTTGGGTTGATGCGTTTGTGGCGTACGCTGCCGGCGAATGCCATCTGGCCGACAACACGGTAGATGCCTATCGAAGGGATCTGGTCCGGTTTTGCCGTTGGTTGGGCGGGCGGCCGATTGCGGGCCTTTCGATTCGCGATCTGGCCGACTACGTCGCCTGGTTGGGTGAGCAGAATCTGAGCCCGGCCACGATTGGCCGGCATGTCGTCTCGCTGAAGGTCTTCTTCCGCTACATACAATTGGAAGGGGAGCTGAAAGAGAATCTGGCCGAGCTGTTGGGTAGTCAGAAGCTCTGGCAGCGGATTCCGCAAATCCTCAGCCACGAGCAGATCGACGGGCTGCTAGCGAGCCCCCGGCGCACCGATCCGCATTGGCAACGGGATCGGGCCATGCTGGAGTTGCTCTATGCGACCGGGTGCCGGGCATCGGAACTCTCCAACTTGCGTCTGTGCGACCTGCGCCTCGCCGAGCGATTCTGCATGTGTCGCGGCAAAGGCGACAAGCAGCGTATGGTACCGCTGGGCCGCCGCGCGATCGAAGCGCTCGATGAGTATCTCGATCAGGAGCGTCCGGTGCTGGCCGCGGTCGGAGCGTCCGAGCCGGAATGGGTGTTGCTGTCGCGGCGAGGACGGCGGCTTCGCCGGGAGCGCATCTGGGAGCTACTGAAGCGCTATACCGCCCGGGTCGGCATCCCCGACTCGGTCAGCCCGCACACTTTGCGCCACAGCTTCGCCACGCACGTGCTGGCCGGCGGGGCCGATCTACGTCAGGTGCAGGAGTTGCTCGGGCACGCCAGCATCGCCACCACCCAGGTCTACACGCACGTCGATCTCACGCGATTGAAGGCGGTCCACCGCAAGTGCCATCCGCGGGCATAAATCGGTCCATTGCCATCCGCCCTTTGCGGCCCGCGTAAGGAGGTGGGTGCTTTCTTGGGGGGCGAGAACTTGATTTTATCGAACAGCGAGACAGGATCGCCCGTCTCCTGATCGATGTGCCCCGAGATGGCCGTGACGGCCTTAATGACGTAGCGGTACTTAAGCGTGTAGGAGCAATTGAGCTCGATTTCGGTAGCGGCGGCCTGGGAGCCGGGACCGCGCTTGTCGTCCACGCGCCCCCAAAGATCCTTGTGCAGTTTGTCGAAATCCGTACCGAAGCTCACGTCCCCCACGAGGATGTTCGCCAGCGTGCCGTTGGCGTTGGCTCTGAGGCTCACGATGATCGGCGGTATCTGCGGGTCCGGAGGGTCGTCCGGAGCGGGCGCGGTGATCGGCATGCGGACGCTGAAATCACCTTCCACGGGGACCTCGGGCTTGAACGTCATGATGAAGAAGATGAGCAACTGAAAGACGATATCGATCATCGGCGTCATCTGCAGCTCGATCTTTTCGTCCATGCGGCGGTTGACGTTTCGTACTTTCATTAGTTCGGTTCCTCCGCGCGCAGGACGAAATTCTGGAATTTCGCCAGTTGGCAACTGATAATGACATCCTGGACGAGGCCTGCCGTGGCATCTTCGTCGCCGCGGATAATAATGGTCGCCTCCGTGGCATCGCGATTAGAGTCGGAATCGATCGCGTTGTACTCGCGCTTCATTCTCGTCGTCAGCGTGGCGGGCGTGAATTTCTCGCCGTTGAGCACTACCTTTCCCGGATTTCCATCCTTGGCCTTGGTCACCTGGATGGTAATCTTCGTTGCGGGGGGCGAATTCGGCGCCTGGGCCATTGCGCTGATCGGCAGGTTGATCAACTCGCTGGTTTCGTATTCCGTGAAGTTGACCAGAACCATGAAGAAGGCGATCAACTGAAACGTCATATCGATCATCGGCGTCATGTCGCCTTCGGCAAACGCTGCGCCGCGTCGTGGCCGATATTTCATCGAGTGGACTCCCGGGGCAAACGAATTTCTCGCGTGGTGTCAGCGGGCCGGCCCGCGGCGGGTGGGAAAAGCCCCGCCCGATGCGAGCCGGCGCTTGTACGATCTTACTTCTTGACTCCCACGGTGGAGAACCGGCCCATCAGCCCTTCGCTGAGGATACCGACCTCCAGCACCAGTCGGGCGATACGGTTGCGAAGAATGTTGTAGGACGCAATGGCCGGAATGGCGATGAACAGACCCACCAAGGTGGTGAACAACGCCGTGGAAATACCCTTGGCCAGTTCGCTAGCCGGCGGGGTCGTCTGGGCCGTGGCGATGACCGTGAACGAGGCGATCATACCCTGGACCGTTCCCAGCAGGCCGATCATCGGGCTGATCGTGCCGATCAGGGCCATGTAGCTGAGCTTGTGCTCGAGCTTCATGTTCTCCTCCTCGCCCACTTCCTGCATGGCCTCGATCGCCTGTTCGTAGCCGGAGGAGAGTTTGGCCAGGCCGGCCGAGAGCACCTGACCGAGAAACGACTCGTCGCTCTTGGCCATTTCGTAGGCTTCCTGGTATCGCTTCTCGTTGAGGCACGCCTCGAATCCCTCGACCAGTCCGACCGGGACGATATTCTCCCGGCGTGCGGTCAACAGGTTCATGACCAACAATGCCACCAGAGTGAACGAGATACTCAAGAAGACGACGCTGTAGAAGATTCCCAGCGATCTGCCCGCCCAGACGAGGTAGTTCATCGACTCTTCCTCGTCCTCGGCGGCTTCTTCCTCGCCTTCCTCCTCCGCCTCTTCGTCTTGTGCCTGCACGGTCGAGGCATCGAGGAAGGTGAGGGCCGAGAACACTCCCAGTCCGACAAAGAAGAGCGACAAGAAGCAGATTCCCACACCCAACCATTCCCGCATAGACCGATGCCGCATGATGACCTCCCGATTCCTGTGGTACGTTGTTATCGAAGTATTAAGTCTAGCCTGTCCTGGTCGGTTTCGTAAAGGACCAAAACGCGGAATTCCCCCAGTATCGCCACGTCTATCCCCCCGACCGCTGGGCCCAGGGACTGCTGCCGTAGCGCGATTTGAGGATTTGCCTTGCCGCGACGGCCCGTTCCTGCTTATTGACCGCTTTCCACAGTTCGACAAGGTTGAACAGTGCCTCGGCATGGGCCTCGGCCTGACCGTGGAAGAGGACGTGTACGTGGAGGAAGGCCAACAAGGCCTCCTTGGTCCGGCCAGCCTTGCGGTGGGCGTTTCCCAAGGTGTTGTATGCTTGCGCGTGGAGCGAGGTGTTTTCCGGAGAGGCGTCGGCAATGACCTGCTGTACCAGAGCGACGGCCTGATCGGCCTGATCGGTCGACGCCAGGAAGGCGGCCTTACCCAGTCGGGCTGCCAGACGCTGTGCGTCGGCCTCCTTGCCCTGTATGGTGGAATCCAACACCATCTGGAACTGCCGGCCCGCTTCGGTCGCCTTCCCTGGTTGGGCCAGCAGAGCGCGTCCCAGCAGCACGCTGGCGCGCATCTTGTAGTCGTCCCAGGGGGCGGATTGCAGGACTCGGTAATACGTTTCCGCCTGGTCGTACTTTCCCGTGGCCACCAACATGTCGCCGAGCACCTCGTTGGCTTCCAGGTAGTGGTAGCTTCCCTGGTTGGCCATGAGGAAGGTATACAACTCCTTGCCCGCGTCGGTGACCGAAATCGTCTCGCTCCCGGCCAAGGCGATTTTGGCCCGGCAGAGGGCCGTGTAGAACTGGACGTCCTGTCGCACGACCACCCGCAGTTTGTCGACATCCGGGATTTCTCCCAGCGACGTCAGCGCGTCTTCATAGCGGCCGTCGGCGACGTTCTTTCGCGCCGAACCCAACTCGGTCGGCTCGTCATCGAAGCTGATCGAGACGATCTTGTTGACTGCAATGTGCTCGACCACGCCGGTGCCCGTCCGGTCGATCCCCACTTTGTCGAAGGCCATTTCCATGATCTGCCCGCGGATCGCCGTGGCTTCGGATCGGACTCGAATCTGGTCGGCCGCCCGGCCCATGCCGGAGGATATCAGGCAGAGAGCCGCCAGGGCGGCAAGGCATTGTTTCTTCATCGGATTCTCCTCGTGTCGAATTCGCTCTTACGGCGTTGGTTGAATTTCCTGCGGCCTGAGTCTCCCCGGAGCGAATCGCCCCGGAGCAAACAAGCCGGCTACTTCTTGTTGAGCAGTTCGCTGGCTTTGGTCAGTACCGATTCGTATCGACGAAAGGCCTCCAGTCCCGTCGCCTTGCCGTCTTCGGGAATACTCTCTTCTTTGCCCAGCTTGGGGTAGTTTTGCTGGATCAGGGTCACGTCCTGTTTAGCCTGTTCGAGTTTCTCGGTGCGTTTGTCCCCGGTCAAGGTCAGGGCGTACTGCAATCGGCATTCGGCCAGATTGGACCGAGCCTGGTGGTAGATGTGCCGATACTCGGGGCGCGCGCCGATGACCTTGGCAATTTTCCCCCATCCCCACACCTGGCGATAGGTGGGGCTCCCTTGGATGGCGAAGAGATAGTAGTCGGGTTTTTCCTTTCCCCAAGCCTGATAGACTTCGGCGGCGGCGATTTGCGTGGCGATGGCTTTCTCGTTTTCATCGAGGATCTGGCGGAGAACGGCCATCGCCTCCTTGAAGTGACCGGCCTGGCGGTGGCTGCCCGCCATCCGCATTTTCAACGCCGGCAGAGCGCCGGCGGGGGCGAACTTCGGATCCTTCTCGCAGCGGCCGATCATCTCCTGATACGCTTCCGCCGCCAGGCTGAAGTAATGGGCCGCCTCGGCCGATTGCCGGGTCGGGCCCGCCGACAAGCCGGAGCCCAACCCGGTGAACGTGGTGGCCACCCAAAGCATGGTCTGGAAATCGTCACTCCGCTTGGTGATCTCCGAGAGGAACATTTCAAAACCGGCGGAGAGTTTTTCGATCTCCTCCTGTTTTCCTTCCGTGCCGAGTTCGGCCAGCGATTGTTCCAGATCCTGGGCCAGCGAGATGAGGATGTTGGTCAGCGTTTTGGCGGCCTCCACGTCGCCGCCCGCGGAGACCAGTTTCTGCAACTGATCCAGCGACGTTTTTGCCTTCTCGATGTCTCCGACGGCGACGTAGGTTCGCAGGGCGACCTTGTAGGCTTGGACGCGGAAGGCCTGGGCTTTCGTGGCCGCGTGGCCGTCGGCGATCAACTTCAGAAGCCCGATCTTCTCGTCGTCCATCCACTCGACGGCTTTCTCCGGCTCGTCCGATCCGGAATAAATCTGCACCATGTAGAGGATGCAACCGGCCAATGCATTGCTCACGTCGGCCGTTTTCTTGACTTCTTCGCGCGATCGACCGATGCCCTGCTCAAGCAGTTGTCGCGCCGTTTTCCGCATCTCCAGCAGTCTTGCCTGATTCGGGCGCTGCTGCTCGGGTAGATGGTATGCGTCGACATAGGCCTTCCAGCACGCCGCGCCGGTTTTCAATTCGGCTTCCGCACGGCGTCGCGAGTCCTCGGGAATCTTGGCCAGGTACTGCATCGCCTGCGCGTACTCATTACGCTGGATGGCGATATTCACCAGCACGATCAGGGCGTCGCCGGCCTGCGGACGATTGGGCCAACGATCGGCCACGTACTTGGCCAGCCGGTAGACCTGATCGGTTTCGAATTGCCGATCGTTCTTCGGGGCGCCTGCGTAGAGCGTCTGGTAGGAAGCCATGGCAATGATCCCGCAGGCCGCGGCTCCGAGCGACTCGGGATAGTTCTTGGCCACGAATTCACCGGTCACGGCCGCTTCGTACAGGTCGCCGCCGAGATAGTACAAATAGCATAAGTGGTAGCGGACTTCGTTCAGATCGTCGGCCAACACGTCGGAGGTGTCGAACCCCATCGCCATGCGGTAGTATTTCTTGGCGTCGGCCAGGCCTTCGGCCTTCTGCTTCACCAGCCGCTCGTGATTCTCCGTCTTTCCCTCGGCCGCTTCGGCCTTATCCTGGAGGTCGGCCACGCGCATTTTCTCCCAGGCTTGTTTTCCCCGGTCGCGTGCATCGACGAAGTTCTTCGGCTCCTCCCGCTCTTCATCTTTGACACCGGCAAGCTCCAACTCCAGCGCCTTGGCTTCCTGCTGGTATTTGCCGTCAAACCGGCCGACGTACGCGAAGTCCTTCTTGGCGGCCCGGCGGTTCTCCTGCGCCTTGGGGTCGTCGGCCTTGAGTGTCTTGGCGAATTCGTAGGCCGCCTTGCCGGTGAGAAAGTGGATCTCCAGTCCCTCGATGTCGGATTCCTCGGCACCGCGGGCGTCTTTGATCCATTTCGTCCCCAGCGTAATGGCCTCGGCATACTTTGGCTTCGGTTTGACAACCAGCAGTGTCTCCAGGGTCTGCACGAGCGTCTGGTTTTTCAAGATGCGGAAGACTTCCGGCTCATCGGGCAGCAGCGTGGTCAGGTTGGTGAGGATCTCCAGGGCCTTCGCCGTGTCGCCCAGTTCCTTGTAGCAGCGGCCTTCCATCAGTCTTGCCCGGAGACCGCCCTGCCGGCTCGAACCGAAAAGTTTGTAGACGTCGCCGTATGTTTTGGCGGCTTTGGTGACCTGCTCCTTGTGTTGTGCGCTTCCCGGCTCGTACGTCGTCGACAGTTCGTAGACCGCGGCCGCCAGCAGCAGTTGCGACCGCATCCAGTCGGCGCGCGCGGCGGCGCGTTCCTCCAGCGCCTTCTTGTCGCTATCCGGGATTTCCTTGGGGAACGTATTGGACTTCTTGTGCATCAGATCTTCGGCGGCGACGAAAGCTTTGTGGGCGTCCTCAAGGAGCTTGCGGGCCGTGTCGAGCAGATCTTTCTTCTCCTGCGCCGTCTTCCCCGGCGCATTGGCCTGCGCTACGCTGATCTTTCCCCACTCGAAATGAACGTTGGCCAACTGGATATTGGCGTCGGGGACCAGCGGGTGGTTGGCCTGATCGGTAAGAAACGTCTTGAAGTGTTCGCGGGCACTGTCCAGGCATTTCTCGCGAGTTGTTGCAGAGCGGGTCGTGCGCGATTCGGCGACCAGCGTGATGCCGGCCTCGTAGTCGATCGTCTTCTTGAACTCCGGCGATGCCAGCGGACTGGTCCGCATCTGCTCGAGATAATCGACCGCCATGTCGAAATAGCCCTGCTTGCGCAGCCCGTCGAGAAATTCGGGCGATCGTTCCACGGCCTCCGCCGGCCGGGCCCCGAGCGTGCCCATGACGACCATTCCCGCGATCAGCACTTGCAGCGACTTGAAAACTTTCATCGGTCCGTAGTCCTTCGTTCTTCGTATATTTGCCCTTGCCAGGGCACTGCAACATGGGAAAGGCGATTTCCCAGGGAAACCCCACATCGCGCGGCGTATCCGCCTGGGGTGCGACGGCAGAACCTCTCCCAACACAGGCTATACAGGTTATCCGCTATCGGGTTCCCGGGCAAGGAGTTCCCCACGGAGACGGCCGCCATGGGGAGACTCGGCCGTACTTGAGTGCCCGGCACATAGCCATTCCATAAGGCTATCTCCACCCCCTCTTTCGATACGGCTTTGCCTTTTCCGCCCGTTCGAGCACGGATACGAACGCGGCAAAATCCGGATTCTCGTAAAGGCGGGCGTCGACATAGCGAGCCAGTTCCAAGACGCTTGCCAAAGGGGGGCCCTGGGGCGGAATCCGTGCGAACGGGCTTTCCCGCAGCACCTCGACCGCCTCGGCCGCCACGGTGGCCGCCTGAAGCCAGATCGGCGTTTTCTCCCACGACGAGGCGAATTGCTTGCGCCGGATCGTTTGCACGAACCGGTGTTGCCGGCCCTGCGAGTTGGGTCCCTGGGAATTGGGTTCATGCCATACGAGTTCGACCTCGGCAACCGCCGTACCGCCGCCTTGTTTCAGTTGCACTTCATACAGCACCATGGCCGACTGCCCGCTGTGGAAGTCGGCTTCCAGTCGAGCGGGAACGAGTCCGTCGACCGGTTTGGCTTCGTGCCCGAACAGCCGATAGGCGGCGACAACCTTGGGGTTGAAGGTGACGGTCAGTTTCACGTCGTCGGCCACCCGTTGCGAACGGCCGCTGAGCACTTCGTCGATCACCCAGCGCAGTTGCTCGGCGTTGGTTGCCCGATGGATTCGGCCGCCGCCGGAGCGGACCAGGGCCGCCAATTGCCGGTCCGGGCCTTCGTCCTCGCTCAGATCGACGATTTCCAGCAGGATCTCCCGACCGGCAGCCTCCGCCAGACGCTCCCCAACGTGTTGCTCGGTGGTTTCGTCGAGATGGGTACGCCCGTCGGTCAGTACGACGACGCGAGTTTTCGTGTCGGGTGAGGCGGCTTGGCGCATAGCGACCGCATAGGCCCATTGCAGGCCGGCCGCCAGATTAGTCGAGCTTTCCACTTCCAGGCCGCCGATCGCCGCCAATAGCTGCGTCTGGTCGTCGGATGCCACGCCTTCAGCCATGACCCGCGCCCGGGAACCAAAGGCGATCAGGGAGAAGCGGTCGTTGTCACCGAGCCGGTCGATCGCCTCGGCCAGACCGCCTCGAATCGTGTCCATCCGGCCCCCGAGTCGCATACTGGCCGAGACGTCGACGGCCACGACCAGATGGACGGGGGATCGCTTCTCTTGGTTCAGCGTGCGCGCACGGACGCCGACCTGGAGGAGCCGCAAATTGCCGCCGCGAAACGGCGAGGGTCCGCCGGTAACGATCAGGCCCATGCCCTCTGTTTTGGGGGCGGGCAACAGGTTGTCGACCGCGGCCAGGAATTCTTCGGTTCGCAGCGCATCGCGAGGCGGCAGCTCTCCATCGGCGACGTATCGTTGTGTCAGCTCGTAACTACCCGTACCGCCGGTCAGGGGGACTTGGCTGGCCCGCAATTCGGGATGGGCGCCGGGCCAAACCGGCGGATGGATCCCTGTCTGCCGCAGAAAAACCCAGTTGGAGCCCGATACCAGCGGCCAGTCGATTCCCCGTGGAACCAAGCCCGGCACTCGCTCCAAGCCGTCGGACAGATCATCCTGAACCACCGGATTGCCCAAGGCGCCGAGTTCGCCCCACCAAAAGGGCGTTGTATCGAGCATGAGCGATTCCCGCTGCTTCGGCCCGTAGACAATCAGACCCGCGGTGGTCCCATCCCGCCGGCCCAAAACCGGCGAAGCAAGGCGGAACGGGTCGATGGGGGGAACCTCGAGCGGCGAAGGGGTCGCCAGCAGGTAGTCCGGCCAGAAACTGCCCGATGGTTCAACCGATACGATCAGGTCGTCGTCCGCACGGGGACCCCCTCGATCCACCAGCAGGTGGGTGGTCAGAGGCGTTCGGTCGGCATGGTCCCGGGGCGCGGTGGTCAGTAGCAGCCCGACGGTCGCCCCCAGGTAGGAGAGTCCGATTCCGAGAAACAACGACGCGGCGGTGACCATCTGCATGATCGACCGCCGCCGCTTGGGGACGTCGCCGATTCGCTGCAACCGATCCAGCAGACCGACCGGAAGCGGGACATCGGCCACTGCCGCGTCCAACTCGTCGTCGCTGGCGATGGCCGTCCGTCGCAGCCGCGCCAGCAAGTCCGCCGGAAGCGAGACGTCGCGCAGTTGGGCGTCTAACCAGTGGTCGAAATTGGAACCGAGGAAACTCATGTCAAAACCCGGAGGCAAACCTGAGAAAACGAGGAAACAAAGGGCTCGCGGCAAGCGATCTTTACCGCAACGCAATGCCGTCGCGCAACTCCTATCGGGGACTATCCACGGCAGTCAGAATTTCTCGTAAGCGTTTTCGGGCACGACTCACCCGCGACAAAACGGTGCCCAGCGGGATGCCCATCAGGTCGGCCGCTTCCTGGTGTGTCAGCTCGGCGACAACAACCAGTAGCAGCGTCTCGCGTAACGGTCGGGCCAACTGGTTGAGTGCCCGCTGCATTTCGTCGGTATATTCGTCTCGTAGCGGATCCTCGGGGGGAACGTCCAAATCGGGAGTCGTTTCCAAGGCCAGCACGGTCGGCAAGGGGGCGCGTCGCCACCGGTCGGCCGCGCGCCGTCGCAAAATGGTCACCAGCCAGGCTCGTTCTCCCCGGCCATGTTGAAACAAGTGGCGACTCTTCCACGCCGAGCGAAACGTATCTTGTACCAAATCTTCCGC
>CAYUIQ010000277.1:0-10933 GCA_964444795.1 uncultured Planctomycetaceae bacterium | reverse complement strand
GTAACCGGCTTGGACGTTCGCGAGGAAGTTCCTCCCGACAGCCAGACGTCGTTGTCCTGCTCCACGAGCCGGGCGAGTTGAAGTAGCTTGGCACTGATTTTCAGATCGCCGCGCTGGGCGGCCGATTGGTTGACTTCAAAGCGTATCTTGTTGTTCTCGATAACGAAGTTGATGGTGCCGCCGCGGTGGGCAAATGCCGGTCGTTCTCCGACCAGCAGCACATGGTCGCGCGAAGACGCCGTATCGCCTCGAAATGCTCCTCGGCACTTGCCGTTTTGGCAACAAACAGGATATGGCAGGGACGGTACTGGTCCAGAGAATCGAATCGCCGCACGACGATCCGCCGCTCGCTGATCTGCTTGACGGCGGCCACCTGATCCAACGTCGCACCAAAGGGGTCGGCGCCAAGAACACCGATCACGAAGGGAGCGTCCTCGGAGGAGAAGGCCTCCTCGGGCCAGCGAACGTAACGCCCAAAGTTGTACAGGTAGCCCGCCTTGATTGTGTACTCGCGGCTAATCGTCGACCCCGACGACTGCTGCGCCCCGGCGGTCGCCGGGGCCCATGCAAACAAGCATAAGAGACCGAGAAGGCCGAGAAGCACCCAAAGAACGACGCGGCGCGGCTTGGGCGCCGTCGGCCGTTGGCCAGGAGCCGGTCGGCGTCGACACATGGCGTGACGCTCGGGCCTTTTCACCTTGGACGCAAGTTGCCGGTTCATATTCTCTTGGGTTTGCCGCGGTGTCACTTAGGCCGGATCTTCGCGATGCAAAGGAGGCTGGAGGCCCCTGCACGAGTTACAACAACCCACACAAAAGAACTACCTGCGCAGCGTTTGCCACATAACCTATATCGGATTGCGCAAAACGGGTGAATCACTTGATGTCGCGCCGATTACGCCAAGAAACGACCATATTCTCCCCTCAGCCAAAGCTCCTGGGTGATACCCGTCTGGGATAAAGGCTTACTCTATAAAGAGTTAAGTCTTACGAGCCTTGTCCGCGTCGTAAATTCGACCACTTCCCGTTCCTTGGCAACCTACACTTCACCTACAGAAGTGAAACAGACGAAAAGCGCAACGGCCTTCTACCTTCGAAGAGAGCGTGGGCGGAGGTTTCCAGGCCTGGAGGTAGTGCTTCCGGTGACATTGTCCGTACGGTGGTTGCGGATCTTCCGCGGCTGCTCCATCAAAACGAAGCTGAACCTGCTCACCACGGCGGCAGCCGCCACGGCGCTGTTGTTGTCGTCGGTGGCGTTCTACATCAACGGCGTCCGGACAATCCGTGCGGCCAAGGTTCAACAACTCTCGACGCTCGCCACGGTCGTGGGTTCCAACACAACGGCCGCTCTGGAATTCGACGACCCGGAGACGGCCGGCGAACTCCTGGCCTCGCTGGCTCAGCATCCGTCGGTCGAGTTTGCCTGCCTGTTCGATACGCAAGGCAAGCCGTTTGCCACCTATCCGGCGTCGCCGCCGGAGGACTTCGTGCTACCCGATCCGCCTCCCCTGGGCAAGGCGAGGTTCACCGAGAACGGCAAGCTGGACATGCGCAAGGAGATTGTCCACGGCGGGCAAACCGTCGGTTTCATTTACGTGCAATCCGGAATGCACAATCTGAAGCGGCAGATGGCCGCCCATTTGCGAATCTCGGTCGTCGTCCTGATCGTGGCCTTGGGCATCTCGGTCCTGCTGGCCGGCCGCCTGTGGCGGATCTTCCTCGCGCCGATCTTTCGCCTCATCGACGTCATGCAGCGGGTTACCTCCGAGGACGACTACTCCGTGCGCGTCGAGGACGTTCGCGGCGATGAGCTGGGAGTTCTGCAGAGTGGCTTCAACACGATGCTGGATCGCATCGAACGGGCGAGAACCGATCTGCAGCAGGCTCACGACGTGCTGGAGGACCGCGTGGCCCAACGCACGGCTGAGTTGGAGATTGCCAAGGAAGCTGCCGAAGCGGCCAATCAGGCCAAGAGCGAGTTCCTGGCCAACGTGAGCCACGAAATCCGTACCCCGATGACCGCGATTCTCGGTTTTGCCGACCTCCTCTCCCAACAGGACGAGTCGGTGGAACTCGATCGGCAGCAATGCGTCGAAACGATTCGCCGCAACGGCAACCACCTCTTGATGATCATCAACGATATCCTCGATCTGTCCAAGATCGAGGCGGGCAAGATTACCGTCGAGCGGGCGCCCTGTGCGGTGTGGCGGGAAGTCGACGAAATCGTGGCGTCGATGCAACCACAAGCGACGGCCAAGGGACTGGCGATGCGAGTCGACGCCATGGGCCCGGTGCCCGACACGATTTACACCGACGTAACCCGACTGCGCCAGATCCTCATCAACCTGATCGGAAACGCCGTGAAGTTCACCAGCACCGGCGGCGTGCGCGTCGTGTTGCACATGCTCGACGGGCCCGACGTATCCGACCCGCACATCGGCTTCGAAGTGATTGACACCGGCATGGGAATTCCGGCGGAGCACGTGGATACGATCTTCGAGCCGTTCTCGCAGGCCGACGCTTCGCTGACGCGGCGATTCGGCGGGACCGGGTTGGGATTGGCCATTAGCCGGCGTTTCGCCCAAATGCTCGGTGGCGATATTTCGTGCGAAAGTACCGTCGGCGGCGGCAGCCGGTTTCTCCTGAGCGTGGAAACGGGATCGCTGGCGGGAATCCAAATGGTCGACCGTGCTGAAACGACCGGCCGGCGCCAAAGCGTCGAACCAGCCATTCCCACAACCGACGTTTCACCACCGGCCGCCGACGCCCCCGCGACGCCGATCCGATTGAGCAGTCGAGTGCTCCTGGCCGAAGACGGGCCGGACAATCAACGGCTCATCGCCTTTCTGCTCCGCAAGGCCGGCGCCGAAGTCACCGTGGCCGAGAACGGACGCATCGCCGTCGACGCGACCCTGCGAGCCGGCGACGCGGGAAAGCCGTTCGATGTCATTCTGATGGACATGCAGATGCCCGTGCTCGACGGTTACGGCGCCGTCGCGGAACTTCGCCGCCGCGGCCTGACCACGCCGATCATCGCCCTAACGGCCCACGCCATGGAAGGCGACCGCCAGAAATGCCTTGAGGCCGGCTGCGACGACTACTGCACCAAACCGGTCGACCGCCAGACGCTCCTGGAGATCGTCGCCCGCGAGGTTCCCTCTCCCTCCGGGAGAGGACGGCAAGCGCAGCGAGCCAGGTGAGGGCGGTTCGCCTCGGGCTATCTTCTCTCCGGCGGCATTGTTCACGATTTGCGCCGAGTTTCCTTCTGCGACCGCTACACCAGCATCAGGGCCAGGTCGTCGACAAGGCTTTCGGTCAAGGGGTCGGTCTCGTCGTCGTCCGCTTGGTCGAGGTCGAACCAGGACAGCAGGGCCAGGTCGGCGGCGGAGGCGGTCTGCGAGGAAGCGGCGACTGCCAGGGGTGCTGTCGGGTTGACGATCAGTGACCAGCCGTAGAGCGTGCCCCGCTTCTTGTCCTTCGCGCTGTCGGTGATCTCCAGCGTCCAGGTGCCGATGTGCTGGGGCGACGCGCCCTCAATCTCCACGCCGTAGTACAGATCGCCCGAATCGAGCGACGATGCCAGATTCAGGGACACATCTCCGGTGGGATCTAGCAGGCGGACGTCCAAGTTGGCCGCGTCGGCGTGCGTGAGATTGATCCGCACGTTCAACGCGACGATCGGGTCGTCGAACGTCGCCAGAACCGTCGAGGTGACCGTCTTCAGGTCGCCGATCAGGATTGGGCCGTCCGTGCTGGTATAGACTGGTTCCGCTGACTGCTCTTGGATGGTGATGGTTGCCGTGGCCGTGTCCTCCCCGCCGTTGCCGTCGCTGACGGTGTAGGTGAAGGAGTCCAGGCCCACGTAACCGGCATTGGGTGTGTAAGTGACCGTTCCATCGCCGTTGTCAACCGCCGTACCGGCACCCGGCGTGCCGAGTGAGGTCACCGTGAGAATGTCCCCAGTATCCGGGTCGCTGTCATTGGCCAGCACGTCGACCGTCACGGCTGTGTCCACGGCGGTGGCTGCCGAATCGTCCACCGCGTCGGGCTCGCCGTTGGCCACGACTCCGAACGATTCATCGAGGCTGCCGTCCGTGTTGTAGCGGGCCAGAGCGATCACCCAGCCTGCGCCGCCATCGGCCCGACCGGAGACAACGATCTTCCCATCAGACTGAATGTCCACCGACTCGGGTTCCGCACTGTTCAGGATCGGCGTGACCACCTTGCCGTCCGATGCAAAGCTCGGGTCGAGTGTCCCGTCCGAGAGATAGCGGCCAACGGTAAACTTCCGCGCGTAGTATTCGTCACCTGCATAGCCGGCAACGATGATCTTCCCGTCAGGCTGGATAGCGACGTCGGTACCGTTGTCGTAAGCGTAGTAGCCGAAATCCGTCCACAGCAGTCCGTCGCCCCCCCCGAAGCTTGTGTCCAGGGTGCCGTTGCTTTGGTAGCGAGCCACGGCCAAGTCGACCACCCAACCGCCGGTCGGTGATGGAATCACAGCAGCTCCGGTTACCACAATTTTGCCGTCGGCGTCGATGGCGACTGCTTGCGCATAGGAAAAGTGATCGGGGCCGAAATTCGTCGTGACGATCCCGTCGCCGTCGAAGGTGGTGTCCAAACTGCCGTCCAGGTTATATCGTACCAGGGCGATATCCGAATTGTTGGTCTCGCCCACCGCCAGTATTTTCCCCTGGTGCATGGTCACGGCGTTGGCGCGGTCATGGCCCTCACTTACGGCGGTCTGCACGACGCCGCCATCATTGCCAAAGCCGGGGTCAAGTTCTCCAGTTGCCGTAAAGCGGGCAAGCGTGAACTGCTGTTTGCCACTGCCGTCCTGAAAGTAGCCCGCCACCACGATCTTCTCGTCCGGTTGGAGCATCACGTCGTTGATTCTACCGGGCGTACCTAAGTTGGTCCTTACCTCGCCATTGGAGCCAAACGTCTCGTCCATGCTGCCGTCGGAGTTGTATCGCGCCAAGGCAACGTCCAAGCTCGGCGTGTATTTCCGGGATGGATCGGCGTAGCCGGCGAGCAGGATCTTGCCGTCGGAGTAGGGCACCGCGGCATAGGCACCATCGCCCCATTTGGAGACGTCGGTGATGGCGATGCCGTCGTCAGCGAAGGTGGGGTCCAAGGTGCCGTCGGCTTGATAGCGGAGGACTGCAAAGTCGGGGTCGTCCCCGTTCTCATTTGCTTGAACGGCCACGACAATCTCGTCATCCTGCTGAAGAAAGCTGTCGTAAACCACATCCGAGTCCGTGACGGAAGTGGTAACAACGCCGCCGGAGAGCACCGTCCGCTCTTCCAGCGGCTCCAGGCGGAGGTGTCGTCCGGTCCGCATTGCGGCGGGCTTGCCTCGCCCGGGGAGCCGGTAGTGGTGGGGACGCGGTTTCCGCGTACGTTGTGAGGAGAGAAATCGCATGGTTAGGTCTCCAACGATCGGGCGGCCCGCGGTATAATAAAATGGTCGTGCTCCCCGGCGCGCAGACCTGCCGCCCGGGAGCCGCCTGGCCGGTGAGGAGCGTGGTTGCTAGCCTAGCCTCACCGGCCGCTTTTGTTACACTCTTATCTTTCTCCGCCGGCGGCGCCGAATTGTGCTTGACGGCTCCGTGCGTCGGACGCTTCCACGTTTTGTGGTCGCCTGGAATCCGGCCCTTCCGTTGCGATCTCTCCGTACTGAAGTACATCGAGTTTTGGCAGACACCGCAAGCGGCTCAAACCTTCCTCCGTAACGGATGTTTGCCGCAAGCCGAGTATCTCCAGGTTTCGCATACGAGCGATGTGTGGTAGGCCGTCGTTGCTGATCCGTGTGCGGTGAACGTGCAACGTGATCAGATCGGTCGAATCGGCCAGGCAAGCCAGCCCGTTGTCCGAGATACCGGTGCCGGACAAGTCCAGGTAGATGAGTCTGGACAGCGGGCGCAGGTAGTGCAGTTGTTCATCGCCGATATTGGTGTCGTGCAGGTTAACGCTTGTGAGATGGTGTAGCGCGGCCAGCTTCTGGAGCGTGGCGTCGTCGAGGTCCTTGCGCCCGAAGAAACTGATGTATTCAACGTGCTTGGTTTGCGGATCGCTGATCACCAGGAAGCCTCGCTGCCTGAGGGCGGTCTTGGCCTCTTGCTCGGCCAGGGCGGCCTCGGGGTCTTGCTCGGCGGCGAATCGTTGCAGTAGCAGCAGCAGCCGGTCGGGTCCAATGCCCAGGGCCAACATTGACGTCACGGCCAGAACCACGACAAGGACAAGCGTGCCGAATCGAACACCCGCCCGCCGGACCGATTTCGTCATCTCCCCGTCCTGCCGGATCGATCTTCTCATGGCTGGTACTCCCCAAAGGTCGGCGGTCCGCCATAATGCAAACAGCCGTGCTCCCCGGCGCGCAGAGCGAGCCGCCGGAGGAGCCGCCTGGCCGGTGAGGACCGTGGTTGCTAGCCTAGCCTCACCGGCCGCTTTTTGCTGTCACCACTGCTGGGCCTCAACGAGGCCTCACATCATCGCCCGGCCTTTCACTCTGGACCGGGCGCCTTTGTTTGCTCGTTCGGTTTCTCTCCCCTCAGTTCCGACTCGGTGCGGGCGCCCAACAGCTCCCCGGCTTCTTGACGTAAAAGCTCCATTGTGGTACGCCGGCCCCAACTGAGGGAGCGTCCCGAGCGATCCTCATTGTCCTGCGTCACCTTGTCTGTCAGCTCAACGGCCTTGCCGACCCACGCCAGTGCCTCGTCGTACTGCCCGAGCCGATGGTGGGCCATGGCCAGGAATAGCCACGTATAAGCCCGCGTCCACGCCGAATGCGGATCGGAAGCCGCCAGTTGATCTGCCTCCATTAACCGCTGGATCGCTTGGTCCAACTTCCCGGCGCGGTAGAGGATCGCCCCGAGACACCTCATACGAGCACCGATAGCCGGATCGCTCTTGACCGCCTTCTCGGCCAAGGCAATCGGCACGGAGTAATCCGCTACCGCGTCTGCCGCCAGGGCGCACGTCCAGGCTGTCCTGTATGCTTTGGCGCCGTCTTCGGTCTGGCCAAACCGGTCCACCATCTCAGCGCAGTCCACCCGGTAGCCGTCGATATCGGCACCCGCCAGTTGGGCCAGGGCGCGACATTTGTAGACGTACGCTTGCATGGGCAGTAGTCCGAGGCTTCTATCGTAGTCGACGATCGCCTCCTCGTAGCGTCCGAACTCACAATAGGTGTAACCTCGCGAGAGGTAGACCTGTGCTTGGGAGGGATCAATTCGGATACTGCGACTGTAGTCGTCGAGTGCTTCCTTGCGGCGCCCGAGTTCAGAATAGGCGTAGCCGCGTGAGGCGCAAATCAGTGCTTGAACGTGTGCTGGGGAGGAGTCGAGTTCGACACTGCGATTGTAGGCGTCGAGTGCTTGCTCGTAACGACCGAGTTTCGTGCAAACGTCGTCGTATCGTAGGAAGGCGAGCCAGTCCGTGGGGTCTAGCTCGTTCGCCTGGGAAAGGTCGGCGCTCGCTCTCACCCATTCCTCCGTGTTCATATACCCGTAGCCGCGGATTCTGTAGGCTTCGGCGTCCGTCGGATCAAGTTCGATCGCTCTGGTCGAGGCACGCACTGACGCCGCGAGGAGACTTTTCGCGTCTGCACATTCGAGTCTGATGACCATGAGCGAGCGGTAGACGTGCGCTAACCTAGTGAAGTACTCTGGATTTGTGGGGTATTGTTCTGTCATAGCGGTGAGTACCGAGATCGCTTCCTTAAAGACCTCCTGGGAGGCCGTGTCCCTAGGCTGCCCGGTCCGGTTGAATAGCCTATATGCTTCAGCGAGGGCGTGCGTGGCCAAGCTCAAATGCGCTTCGGCACGCTTTCGTTGCTCACCTGCTAGTTCACGTTGTCGGTCGGCCTCACGGCGTGCCTCCTGTTCATCGAGCAAGCGTCGCTCGGCCAGACGCCGCGCCGTGCAGGCTTCATTTGCCTGCCAAATGCTGACCACCATGCCGACCAAGAGCGCCGCCAGGACGGTCGCCGTTGTCACCAGCGCCGCCTTGTTCCGCCGCACGAACTTGCGAAAGCGATAGGCCCGCGACGGCGGGCAGGCCTCCACCGGCTCGTCGTCCAGATAACGCTGGACGTCCCGGGCGAAACCGTTGGCCGTCTCGTAACGGCGCGTGCGGTCCTTCTCCAGGGCCTTCATCACAATCCAGTCCAGCTCACCGCGAACCAGGGTGTTCAGCTTCTTCGGCTCCACCTGCCGATTGGCGGCAATCGAAGGCAGCGAGTCGCTGCTGCTCAGACGGAGGCTGGGCTTGGGCGGATCTTCCTCGCGGATGATCCGCAGCAACTCGTCGAAGGCGGCCGAACGAAGCCGCTCGCGGTCGAACGGCGTCTCCCCGGTCAGCAACTCGTACAGCAGCACCCCGAGGGAGTAGATGTCGCTGCGGGTATCGACGTCGGACTGGTTCAGATTGGCCTGCTCGGGGCTCATGTAGCCGATCGTGCCCACGATCTGGCCGTAGTGGGTAAACATCGTCTTTTCGGTCAGTCGCTTCTCGATCGCCTTGGCCACTCCGAAGTCGATCACCTTGGGCACCGGCCGGTCGTCGTACTCGGCCACCAGCACGTTGGAGGGCTTGATGTCGCGGTGGATGATGCCCTTCTGGTGGGCGTGCTGGATCGCCTGACACACGGGCATGAACAGTTCCAGACGCTGGCGGGGGGTTAAGTGATGTTCGTCGGCACAATCGGTGATCGGCGTGCCGCTTACCAGTTCCATCACGAAATACGGCCGGCCCGAATCGGTTGTCCCCGCGTCGAGCACCTTGGCAATGTTCGGATGGTCCATCATGGCCAACACCTGCCGCTCGGCCTCGAAGCGGCCGATCACCTGCCGAGTGTCCATGCCCGGCTTGATGATCTTCAGCGCCACGCGCCGCTCGACCGGCTCGGTCTGCTCGGCCATGTAGACGACGCCCATCCCCCCCTCGCCGATCTGCTGGAGCAGCTTGTAGGGGCCGATCTCGGTGCCAGGCTTTTCGGTGATGGGCTGGCTGAAGGAGCCCTGGACCTTGTCCATCTGCTTGAGTACTTCTGGCGGATCGCTATGTGCATCGAGCAGTGACTCAATTTCCTCCCGTAGCTGGTCGTTATCGCCACATGCTTGCCGCAAGAATGCCGCCCGCTCGGAGTCGGACTCAATCTCGATCGCTGCGAGAAAGAGAGATTTATTGCTTCGCTCTGGACGTGACATGGTCCAACTCCAATGGCTTGTGAAATGCTATGCGTCATCGGCGCGCAAAAGGGGCCATGGAAAATCCAAAGTTCGGGCGATTTTTCGTTCTACGCATCATACGCCCGCAGCGCGCGGGCCAGCCATGCCCGCGCGTAGGCCCAGTCGCGCTTGGCAGTCCGGAGAGAGATATCCAGCCCGAGGGCGGTTTCCTCCAGCGTCAACCCGGCAAAAAACCGCAGCTTGGCCAGTTCGGCTGACCGAGGATCGTGGTCGGCAAGTTGGGTCAAGGCTTCATCCAGATCCAATACCTCATCGCCCGGAGGCAAACCTACCGCGTCGAAATCGCACAAGTCGTTTCGCTTGCGGTCCCCCCCATGTCTCTGCCGCCCCTTGTGGCGGGCGGTCTCCACGAGAATGCGCCGCATCGCTTCGGCGGCGGCAGCAAAGAAGTGGCGTCGACTATCCCAGTGCTGGGCTTTCTCTCCATCCACCAGGCGCAGATACGCCTCATGGACCAGCCCGGTCGCCTGCAAAGTCTGCCCGGGCTTTTCCTGCGCCATCTTGGCGGCGGCCAGCTTCCGCAATTCCTCGTAGACCAGTGGCAGAAGCTTCTCGACGGCCTCGGCATCGCCTTGCTCGATGGCGGAGAGGATTCGAGTGACGTCGGTCATGGTGTCCCTCGGTATAGGGGGTTCTTGCGATGGGCTCATTATAGACCGCTAGTCGGGGGTTTTCACAGCCCGGCCCCTTTCCCAGCGGGAGAGGGGAGACGGGTGCTCTGGCGACTCCGCGGCGATCGTCTAGAATGCAGCGATGACCAAACCATCCGAAACGCCACGAGAACCATCGCCACACGCCCGCCTCTGGGCATTGGACGAGCGGATTGCGATGCTCAACCACGGCTCGTTCGGAGCCTGTCCGCGGGCCGTGCTGGAGGCGCAGCGCCGGTTTCGCGACCAGATGGAGGCCGAACCGGTTCGCTTCTTCGCCCGAGAGTTGCAGCCGCTGCTCGATGCGTCGCGGCAGGTGCTCGCCGATCTGGTCGGAGCCCGGGCGGAGGATCTCGCTTTTGTGCGCAGTGCCACGGCGGCCGTCAACAGCGTCTTGCGATCGCTGCCGCTTGGCCCGGGCGATGAGCTGCTGGTCACCGACCACGGATACAACGCCTGTGGCAACGTGGCCGAGTTTGTCGCCCGACGGGCTGGTGCCCGAGTGGTCGTGGCGCCGATCCGGCTGCCGGTGGAATCGGCCCAGCAGGTCGTCGATGCGGTGCTGCGTCACACGACCGAGCGGACCCGGCTGGCCATGATCGACCACGTGACCAGCCCCACGGCGATTGTCTTTCCGATCGAGCAGATGGTCGGCGAGTTGGCCGATCGGGGTGTCGACGTACTGGTCGACGGCGCGCACGCCCCGGCGATGGTCCCGTTGGACGTTTCCCGCATCGGGGCCGCGTATTACACGGGCAACTGCCACAAATGGCTCTGCGCGCCCAAGGGAGCCGCGTTCCTGCACGTGCGCGACGACCGGCAAGCGGGCATCCAACCGGCGGTCATCAGCCACGGCTACAACACGCCCCGGCCGGGCCGATCGCCCTTTCAAGACGCCTTCGACTGGACGGGCACCGACGACCCGTCGCCCTGGCTCTGCGTGGCCGAGGCGATCCGCTTTCTGCACACGCTGGGTGACGGGGGTGGCTGGGGTCGAGCGCAGCGAGCCCCCAGAACGCGACGAACTGGG
>CAYUIQ010000276.1:0-10941 GCA_964444795.1 uncultured Planctomycetaceae bacterium | reverse complement strand
TTCCAGACGCCAGGCACGCACGCCGGGCACAAGTGCCTGGGCTAAACGCCTACGGTCTCTGCTGGACGGCCCAAAGGTAGCGCTGCGAGGCGACGTGAAGCACGCCGTTGGCGGCGATCGGCGTGCTGTAGGCCGGCGCGCCGAGATAGATCTGCCCCAGCACCTTGGGCTCCTTGCCGGCGGCCAGGATGAAGAAGTCCTTCTTCGTTGCCAGATAGACCTTCCCATCGGCCAGCAGAGTGCCGCCCCAGGTCTCCGCCTTGGTCTCGAAGACGTAGTGACAGCGGCCCGTGTCGGCGTCGAGGCAGTGCAACCGGCCGGCGATGTCGGGAACGTAGAGCAGTCCGTCGTCGACGGCAACGGTCGACATGCTGCGATCGAGCCCGTCGTAGGTCCAGATACATCCGGTCTTCGTGATATCGCCGGTCTTTGTGGCGTCGATACAGTGGAGCAACCCCTTTCCGCGACCGTGGGCCGGGTCCTGACCGATGGTCACGTAGACGCGGCCCTTGTGGAAGACGGGTGTGGCGATAATCTGGCTGGGACCCAGGTAAAGGCCGTCGTTCTTGTTGGTGCTATACGATTTCCGCTTGTCGCCTTCGTAGTAGGGGATCGGTTTCCCGTTGCGCAATCGGTACTCCGGCGGATTGCAGTCGTAGGACCAGACCGTCTTGAGCACGACGGGCTGGTCGGCGGCTTGGGAAATCGCCTCCAGTGCGTAACAGATGCCGTCGCCGCCACCGAGGAAAACGAGCGTCTTGCCGTTGACCTCGGCCAACGAAGGCGCCGCCCATTGGGCGTGGAACAGCTTCGGGCCGATTCGCCCGTCGTCGGTGGCCACCAGTCGGCCGGTGTTCTTGTCGAGCACGATCAGGCTGGGGGCATTCGGCGAGACGACCTTCGCGTGCGGTCCGTCCACTCCGTTGGACGTGCCGACGTAGACCAGGTCGCCGTGGATCAACGCCGCGCAACTGGCCGCGTCGTGGACGACCACGGAAAGCTCGTCGAGCGGGTCGAACCGCCAAAGGATGTCGGCATCGGCGTCGGTCAACTCGACCGGCTTCTTACCCGCACCGGCCATGTATTGCCCCTCGTCGACAAACGGCCCGTCGTTGCCGTCCGCCTGACCGTTGACATCGAGACAAACGATATCGCCGGCGCTGGTCACCACGTAGGCGCGCTTGCCGTCGACGGTGGGCGACGACAGGACGCCCAGGTGTTGATGCCCGAAATGCGATTCGGGTGGCAAGTTGTATCGCCGCGGAACGACCAACTGCCAAAGGAGCCGTCCGGTCGCCTCGTCGAAACACTGCACCAGTCCGGCGCGCGTGCGCTGGAATCGCGGATTGGCCGCCAGGAGTAGATCGTCGGTGCCCACGAACACGCGCCCGTCGGCGACCGTCGGGTTGCCGTAGGTCGCCGAGCCGAGCCGGGCCGTCCAGCGGACGTTCTTCGTCGTCGCCGGGTCGATCCCGCCGCCGCTGGGTAGTTTCGTGCCGGGCACGAAGTCCGCGGGCAGTCCCCGCTCCGCGGAGACCAGATTGCGGCAGTCGCGTCCGCCCCACTGCGGCCAATCCGCGGCCTGTACGGAAAACGGCGACAGCAACATCGCCAGGGACAGGCAATACGCGAAGACTCGGCCGGCACTCAGCATGATCCACCTTTGGGATTGGACGTTCCAGGGACAAACAACCGTCAGGGCCATCTTACCGTGTCGCCGTGTCGCCGTCCAGAAAATGGGCGTGCGGGGCTAAACCCTGAATTCTTGCGAATCCAGCGACGCGATTGATTATCCACGGTTTGCCGAATAGAATGTATGCTTCACGATATTCAACCCACAACCATCGGGAGCAACCATGCAAACCGACCGACGATCGCGCGCCACACTGTTGCTGACGGGGATATTCACGGCCGTGCTGGTGGCGGGTGCCGAAACGACCGCCCGGGGGCAAGAGGACAAGAAGAACGACCAGGTCATCGCCCTGTTCGACGGCAAATCGCTCGACGGCTGGACCACGGCCTCCGGCGATCCGGTGACGGTGGGCTGGAAGGTCGAGGAGGGCGTGCTGGTCCGGGCCGAACGGGGCGGACCCATTTACGCCGACGTCCAGTGCGAGGATTTCGAGCTCGACTTCCATTGGAAGATCGCACCCCGCGGCAACAGCGGCCTGAAGTATCGCGTGCAATTCTACGAAAAGGGCGTTTTCGGACACCCGGGTTGGCTGGGTTGCGAATACCAGCTCACCGGCGAGGCCCCCCAGGAGAAACCGAACCAGAGCAAAGGAAGCGCCGGCGCGCTGTACGCGCTTTTTGGTCCCAACGAAAAGAAGCGACTCAAGCCGGTCGGCGAGTACAACCACTCGCGAATCGTTATCCGCGGAACGAAAATCGAACACTGGCTCAACGGCGAGAAGATCGTCGAAGCCGACACGAGCAGCCCGCAGTGGAAGGAGCAAATCGCCGCCAGCAAGTTCGGCCGGGTCAAGGATTTTGCCCTCAACCGAAAGGGGCGGATCCAGTTGCAGGACCACGGCTGCAAAGTCTGGTTTCGCGAAATCACGCTCCGCCCGCTCGATCCCCAATCGTGAACATCCATAGGAGGCCATGATGCCCAACGTTGCCATTCTTTACTGCAAACGGATCAAGGACCACTCGTGCATCGGGTGTGCCAAGTGCTACAAGGGAATGAAGGAGAAGAACGGCGAGTTCGCCCGTCACGATGAAATCAATCTGGTGGCCATGACCGACTGCGGCGACTGCCCGGGCCTGACCGTGCCTCGGGTGAAGCTGCTCGCCGAAATCACGAAGAACCTCGATCGCCCCATCGACGTGATCCACCTGGGTACATGCGTTAAAGCGGCCATGGAAACCGCGCAATGTCCGATCGATTTCGATGAAATGAAAGCCACCCTGGAAGGGAAGTTCGGCTGCGAGGTCGTGTTGGGGACGCATTCGTATTGACGGTATGGGAGGCCCGCCGTGAACCGTGACCAACTGCGTGCGATCATGGAGTTCCTTAAGGGGAAGGTCCATCTGACGGACCCGCCCGCCGAAGGCGAGGTGGCCGTCGGTTTCGATGCGCCGACGGTCGAGGAAATGGCCTCCGCCGGACTCGATGCCCAGGGCTGCCTGCAAATCCTCGGCGCCGCCTGGTGGGACGAGATGGTCGAGGACGTCGTCGAAACCCCCGAGATGTGCGAACCGGACGACTCGCCCGAACAGGTGCTCCAATACGCCCGGGATGTTGTCACCGAGTATATTCGCAAACGGGCGACGCTCTGAGGAGTTGTGCCTATCAGATAACCGTTACTCACGACTTCGCAAGCCATGCCGCGACGCCCTGCTCGATGCTCTTCATCTCGCCGAGGAATTCGCCGGTGATTTCCTCCGACGACAGAAAGATCGTCCGCGAGTCGTCGATCGGCCATGGCGGGACGGCGACGGTGTGCTTCAGCGGCTTGTAGCTGAAGGCCATCTCGGGGATCCGCTCGTCCAACGGGTAGTGCATCCAGGACCAGCCGCCGCTGGGGAGTTGGTTGTCGAGAAAGGTGAAGACGGCCACGCGCTCGGCCACGCGATAGGCCTTTTCCATCGTTTCCTCGTCGGCCGGGTCGTATTGCACCAGCACGCGCAGCAACTCGCCGGCTCCCCAGCCGACCTTGCACTTCGAGGGCCAGAGATAGGTATCCAGCGGCATCGTGGCCTCGAAGTCCAGCAGTACACGCGCGGCATCGAGGTACGGCCGCGCGCGCTCCTCCGGTTCGTCCCAGCGGCTCCGCATCACGTCGTACAACACGGCCAGATAGGCCATCGCCGTGCCGCCGTTCCAAAACTCCTGCTTGGGCGATTGTGTATCGACCATTTTGGAGATCTTCTCGCCCGGTGCCACGTCGGTGACCAACTCGCCCTCGGGGGTCATTTGCGTGTACAGTTGCCCCTGGGCCATATACGGACGGTTTGCTTCGACCCAACGCACGACCCAATCGCCGGCGGCAATCGCCCGGTCACGCCTCTCCAGGGCGATCATCAGATGGCCGAAGAAGGTCGTGTTGAGCGTGCCCATGGCGGGCGGCCAATCGGGTCGCTTTGGATCGTCGCCGATGTAATGAAACACGCCGCCGGACGGCTCGTGCTGATACTGCAAGATGCGATCGACGACCGGCGATTGTTGGGCCAGCGGATGATCAATCCAGGCGGCCACTTTGCAGAAGTTCAACGGCCGGTAGACCCGCTGCAAATCCTTGTACTCCGGCCCCTCCTCGGGAAAGTAGAAATCGCCGTTTTCCTGCAGCGCCTCGTCCCCGGCCCAGTCCAACAGCCGGGCGATCGTCTGGTGATCGACGCCGGCGGCGTGCATCCCCCAGGACGCCTTGTGGACGAAGCTGACGTTGCGCTGCTGGAGGATCGGCCCGCCCGGCGCCATGCGTCCGACGAGAAACCGCCCACCCTCGCACAACGACACTCGCAACGCTCCCAGCAGATGCGCCGGGTCGGTGATTCGCCAGTCCATGGTATTCCTCCCGCTGGGCGTGACTCTCGATCGGCAGTTTCGCCCAGTGTACCAGCTTGCCGCGGGATTGGCGAGTCGAGTCTTTGGTTCTGACTTCCGCGCACGATGCGGGCATGTTTGTAGCATGGGCCCCCGGCCCGTGAAAGGTGGGAACACGGGCCACGGGCCCATGCTACTTTCGCCGCGGTCGTTGACCGCGCTTGGAATCTATGGCGAGAACGCCCAGCCGAACACGAGGAATGCCGCAACCGAGCCCAGCGCGAGGATCGCGGGCATCCGGCGATGGCCGCTGCGTCGAGCGATTCGCTCACCATCGTCGGCACCCAGAGAAACACCGTCTTGGCCGCTGCCCATTCGGAGCACAACTGGTAAGCGACGAAACCCGATACGAGCATCACGAACAGCGTCACCGGCCACGAAGCCAGCGGCTCCCGCGCGTCGGCACCATGAAACGGACGCCGCAGAAACAGGCCCATATTGTCCTTCGGGCCGCAGGCCTTGATACACTGCCCGCAAACCAGGCAGTCGGTATTGGTGTTCAGTTTTGCCGGGTTGAGCAGGCTGGGGCAACTTCGCGCGTCGAGCCGATCACGATGGTCGGCCGCGGTGCAGCTTCGGTTGGCGCACATGCCGCACTTTTCCTGGGAACGGTGTCGCACGGCGAGCATCGATCCGCGCCCGTACGTTCCCAGCAACAGACCGACCGGACAGAACCCTCGGCAGAAGGCCCGATCCTTGAAGAAGAACCCGACCAGCCCGGCGGTGGCCAGCAGGGCCCAAAGGAACATCGACGTGTAGGCGGGCATGCGGTGCAGATCCGCGCCGGCGACCAACATCTGGATCACGGCGTAGAAGACCAGAATCAGCACTCCGCCGCGCAACCATCGGCCAAGGCGCCGTTGGCCAACGCCCAACCCCCGGCCGAGTCGTTCGGTGCCGTTGGCCACCAGTTCCAGCGGACAGACGGCACACCATGCGCGGCCAAACGCCACGGCCGTCCAGACCATGGCCGGCCACCACAGCCCCCAGATGGTCAGATTGACGAGATTCGTCTTCGCGTACAGCTTGCCGGGCACGTTTTGCGGCGCGAAACGTCCCCACCCGAGAATGGCAACATAAATAAACCCGGCCAGCGCGACAGTTTGAAAAACGTACGGAAAACCACCCCAGAGGACCAGCGCTCGAACCGGTCGCCAGCGGAGAAGATCGCGCCCCAGGCGCCGCTCGATCGCGGGCGCCCTGGCGTCCTTGGCAAGCCCATCCGGTGGTTTGATCCGCGGGGTCATTCGCTAGGTCGGCCAGACGCGCCAGGGGCAACGGGCGATAAGGAAGCGGGCAACCGGTCCACGATCTCCTAGGAACTATAGCGCCAGCCGGGTTGTTTTCCAGTGGTATTGGAGTATTCCGATCGGAAGCGAGTGCCGCGAGAAACGGGTTCAACCCGAACACTTGGCGGAAAACCTCGCCCGGCAACACAGCAAAGAGAACAGGCCACCCTCGTGGGGTGGCCTGTCGTGCTGTGTGCGTGCTTCCCGAGCGCTAGGTCGTTCGTTGCTTCAGCCAGCGCCACAGGCCGGCCAGCCCAAGCATCACAGCCAAGCCTGTCAGGCTGACGGTGCTCGTCGGTTCGGGGATGCACGTGTGCTCGATCTCCCCGTCGATTTGAAACGGCTCAAGCCCGGTGCCCGGGTCGAAGGGTCGGATGTCGATCGAAACCCATTCCGGATTGTAGTCGGGAATCACGTAATGGACTGCCCACTGGTAGCTTGAGGTGGGTGACGCGGGCTCGATCGTTGACGGCGGAAGGGGGCCGATGCTGCGACCGATCCACTCATACTCTTGCTCTCTCGACGTCAGGTCGCCGGGAAGCGGCGGACCGGGACCCGTGTCAGGATCGTTAGACCAGACGTCGGTTGTCCAGTTGACAACCAATTGAAAAGGCAGCAAGGCCGAATCGGTCCAGGCATCCCCGGAAGCATCGAAGGCGTTGAAGCTGATCCAAACTTCCTTTCGGAACTCCGGCCGGAAGTTCCCGTCATAGAACCACTGATTGATCCAACTGGTGTTCGGGTACAAGTACCACTCGCCATCGTTGTACCCCGATCCTTCACCACTCCAGTCATCGTGATCCGTCCACTCGAAGCTAAACGTGTCAAGATAGGTGTCGGCACTCGTCTGGCCGGCGGCAAACACCAGCGCCAGCCCCAATAGACCTGTGATGAGATGTTTCATGCTTCCTCCTTCGTGAAAAGTCGTCAGCAATGTATCTCTGTGGAGCAAAACGCGGCTGGAACGAAGGTCTCCTCAGGCTATGTGCGGCGACATCGACCGGCGCTGCTTCAAGATGGTTATGCGGCGAAGATGTCGATGGGGTGGAATGGAATGAAAAACACGAATATGGAAAACCGGAGGTCGCCCGAGGCGCCCCCGACCATGGATGGCAAGGTGCCCTTGTTGGAACAACCCCACTTATACTCAGTCAATCGCTTGCCGTAGCGACTGTCAAGAGAATTCCGCCAAGTTTTATCGCTTTTCTGGAGGGGGTACTGGAGAGGGGAGTTTAGCCCGGGCGTGATGTATCGAGGTCGATCACCGGATCGCCACGCTCGCCCTGAGATCCGTGTTATGTCCCCAGATTTCGCGTACCGTCTTCAGGTAGTGGATGTAGTCTTCCAGCGGTACGTTGGGCGGGGCGCGGTGATCGCAGAAAGCGATGAACCCACCCTCCTCGACCAGGGGCGCCAGGCGGCGGACTTCGGTTTCGATTTGGCCCTTGCCCCGGGCGAGGATGTTCTTATCGGAACCGCGCCAAGCTACACCCCCAAAAACCCGGCCAACTTTTACGCAAGGGGCTGACGCAGACCGTGGGACAGGGCGATCTTCTCGAACATGACCACAAGGCCGGTGGCCAGAGTGTAGACGGACTCGCTTCCCAGGTTGTCCGATGCGGTGGAATCGAAGAGGACGCTAAGATTCGAGTCAAGCCCGTCTTCGGGGCTCCAGTAACGAATCAGGATCGGCACTCCCGGCAGGGGGTGCAGGACACTCGACGTATGAGCCGAGTGACGATTCTCGACACGCGTCGCGAAAAGATCGAGGATGTCGGCGAATAGATTCGTGTCGGCGTCGGCCAGTTTTCGGAGCGGTTTCTCGCATCGCTGCTTGAAGAGCGGATAGCGAGCCTTGCCGTGCTGGAGTTCGTGAAACGGTACCCAGTTTCCGGAGAGCGGTTTGCCGGCACCCTCGACAATGTAGCTCAGAAGCGGCATCAACACCCAACCGTGGACGTGGATGTCGGCCGTAATACGTCCCTTCCCGTCGACGGCGAAGTCCTTGCCCAGACACTTAAACGCCAGTCTGCCGTCGGAGAAAGTCGCCCCCAATCTCCGCGCCGCCGCGGGCAGATCGGTAGCGGCGATTCGGCTCTTCCACTGCTCGATCGCCTGGTCGAGTTCCCGGTCGGGGAGGATCGTCTCGCCATCGTCGCCGCCATACCGCTTGACGATCTCGCTTTCAAGCTTCGGGCAAGCATTGAGCCGCGCCTGCCCGTTGAACACCGCGACCGCGAAGGCCATGCATGTGGGCTTCTCGCATTTCCCGCAATTGGACTTGTCGAGCAACTTCAATACGTCCATCGGACCGTCGAATTGACTCACGCGGACGTTCTCCTTACCCCAATGCCACGCTTGCCCTGAGATCCGTGTTATGTCCCCAGATGTCGCGTACCGTCTTCAAATAATGAAGATAGTCTTCCAGCGGTACGTTGGGCGGGACGCGGTGATCGCAGAAACCGATGAACCCGCCCTCCTCGACCAGCGGCGCCAGACGGCGGACCTCGGCTTCGATTTGGGTCTTACCGCGGGCGAGGATGTTCTTGTCGAAACCGCCCAGCATCAGCAGATCCTTGCCGTACTGCCGGCGAAAGGCCAGGGGATCGCCGCCCCAGGTGCCCACCTCGATGGGTATCATGCCGTTGACGCCCGACTCCAGCCAGAGCGGCAACAGGGCGTCGATCTTCCCGTCGCAGTCGAGCCAGATGACGTCGACGCCGTGTTTGTGCAGCAGGTCGGCCAACCGGCGGTAATGGGGGACCAGATACCGCTTGAACTGGGCCGGTCCCAGCAGCGGTCCGCTTCGGTAGCACATGTCTTCCCACAGCGAGCAACCGTCGAACCGCCCGCCCGTCTCCAGCAGCCGAGTGAGCACGCCGATTGTGCAATCGGAGATCGTTGTGATCATCTCCTCGAACCAGGCCGGGTCGTCGTGGACGGCCATCGACACGGCCTCCAGCCCCATCCAGTTTCGCAGCCAGCCGTACGAACTGCCGCCGTTCAGGAAGACGGGCATCCGCCTCGCTTCGTCGCGCCACAACCGCACGCACGCGTCCCAATTGTCCGGATAACGGCGCGGGTCCGCCGGGTCCAGGCGCGGGGCATAGTGCTTCTTCCAACTCGCCCGATCGGTCAGCAGATGCCCCTGGTGCTGTGGGATGGTGTCGACCGATTTCTTTCGCAGCACGCGAACCCCGTCGGGCTGCTGGATCACCTCGGTATCGCCCCGATCTTCGAGAACGCTCGTTTCGAAGGGCGGCATCAAGCCCACATGTACGCCGTCGAACATTGTGCGATCGGGATCGACCGCCACGACCAGGGCCGAGCTTTCGGCTTCCAGCACGCACTCGAAGAGCGGGTCCATGCCGAAATAGTCGCCGCTGTTGTTGCGTGTGACACTACGCGGCAACCCCTGCTCATACCACGTCTGGACCGTTTCATCCCAGAAGCTGAAATCGCAGATCGGCGACCGATCGCGCGGCCGGTAGTGCATCGTGGCGTGGAATCGCTGGCGGGGGTTCATGGGGGTTACTTTCTCAGGGGAAACTTCTCCCGCGTATACTCGCCGCCGTAGGAGTCGCGAAGTTCGTCGCACCGCTTGCGTATTTCCGCCAGCGCTTCGGCACAGTCCGCCGACGTCGCGAAGTTCTTCAACTGCTGAGGGTCCTTCTCCAAATCGTGGAGGAATTCGTAAGGCGGTTTCTGCTGGAAATACCGGGCGTAAACCCAACGCTGTCCGCGAACGCCCTCCCATTTGGGAATCGCCGCGCCCACCTCGAACAGATGCTCGCAGAAGAAGTCGGTTCGCCAGTCGGTCACGGCTTCGCCCCGCACGAGCGGAACCAGACTGTGCCCTTGATACCCGCCGGGAGCATCGAGCCCGGCCAGATCGACGATCGTCGGCGCGACGTCGACGTTGAGCACCACGTTGGAGACGACCCGGCCACGATCGGCCTTGGGCAGCCGCGGATCGTACACGACCAGCGGCACGCGGAGCGATTCCTCGTAATGCGACCACTTGCCCGCGAACCCGCGCGAGGCGAGATAATAGCCGTTGTCGCCGGAGAAGATCACGACCGTGTTGTCGGCCATGCCCAGTTTTTCCAACTCCGCCAGCACGCGCCCCATTACGTGATCCACGCCGCTGATCATGCGGAAGTAGGCGCGGACGTTCTTCTGATACTTCTCCGGCGTGTCCCATCGCCAGAACCATCGCGTGCGATTGAACGAATTCTTCAGAAAATCGGGCTGGCTCTCGAACACGGCCGGATCGGACAGATGGGCAGGCGGGACCGTCACGTCGTCGTACAGTCCGTCGACCGCCTTGGGCCACGGATAGTGGTTTTCCTTATCGCCGTCCTCGGCATGTGGGGCGTTGAAACTGACCGACAGGCAAAACGGCTTCTTCGCGTCTTGTTCTTCGAGGAACCGGATGGCATGGTCGCCGGCGATTTCCGATACGTGCCGCAAACTACCGTCGGGTTGCTTCTTGAAATACGGGCCGCGCCCGAGCGACTGGAAGAAATCGAACATCTCTTCCCGGCTACCCCCTGCCACGCCGACGCCGAACTTGCCCACGAACCCCGTGCGATAACCGGCCGCGCGGAGCAGGGCCGGATAGCTCGACTGGCAAAACTGCTGGGCGATAGGCGGCGTGCGGAAGGTGAACTTATGTGTCCGCTCGTAGAGCCCGGTGAGCAATGTCGCCCGGGTGGCCGCGCAGATCGAGGTGGTAACGAACATGTGGTCGAACCGGACGCCGTTGGCGGCGAGCCGATCGATCGTCGGCGTTTTGAGGACCGGATGCCCGGCACACCCCAGCAGATCGCTACGATGATCGTCGGAGAGGAAGAAGATGACATTGGGACGCGACGGCTCGGCGGCGGTTACTTCCTGTACACCGGCAAAGGCCACAAGCAGGATAACGATGGTCAATTGGCGAGACACGGCAAGCCTCCTTCATTGGCAAAGCGAGAGGGGAACGAAAGATGGCGTCATTGTAACGCAGCGAGGCGAGTCCGCCAACCGATTTCGTTTAACGCCCAGCCGAAGACGCCGGCTCTTATGACGTTCCACCACAAGTGCCGGCGCCTTCGGCTG
>CAYUIQ010000275.1:0-10960 GCA_964444795.1 uncultured Planctomycetaceae bacterium | reverse complement strand
TAAAAGTGGGATTCCATCGCCTGCGAATCATGGCCCTGTCCCTTTCCCTCAGGGAGAGGAGGAGGAAAATTGCCAGAATGGGGTGTTTCCAGAGCATCCTCGGCCCGGCATAACGCATCACCTGTTTGGCCTTCTCGCGCATGGCCGGTTTGTAGCAGTGAATCGCGCAATTAGCGCAAGTCCCCTTGTTCGTGCCGAAGGGGCACCGGTCGAGTCGCCCGCAAGCGTAGTCGAGCAGTTCGCCGCACGAGGGGCACAACGATTCTTGCGTGTCGTGCTTATCGCGGCAGTAGATCCCGATCATCGCCCGGACGGTGCGTTTCTCGCGTCGGATTCTTCGCGGTGGGGTCGGCATGCTTCCGATGGCTCCTTAGCCGTCAGCGCAACATGATCAGCCGGTAGCGGCGGACCGCGCCGTCGGTGTCTTTGAAATGATACTGCGTAATCGGCACAAGGGAACCACTCGCCGGAGTGGCACGTTGGGCATCGACCAGCCGGCTGAGTGTGGGATCGAAGCCGATGCCCTCCCCGCCAACCGTTTCGGCCAGCAGCAAGTGGGTGAATCCGGCCTGCTTCAACACGCGGCTGAGATCGGCCGGGTCGGCAATCCGACGGTCGTAGCCGGTGCGGCGGCGGTAGACGTTTTCGCGAGTGATACGGCTGTCGAAATAGAACGCCCGGTAGTCCTGGCTGAGAATTCGCGAGTCGTCCGACGTCAGACAGTTGGCCACCGCGGCGGCCGGAAAGGTCGGCTCGGTACGCAACAGGTATTCTTCCCGGTCCTCCCAACCCAGAGCCACGCCGAACGTGTCGCGGGTTCGATACCAGGGCAACGCGGCGCAAGCGAGCAACACGGCAGCCAGGACCGCGCCGGATAGTTGCCTCGCCCGAGGCGGAAATCGGCGCATCTCCATCCACCCCCATACCACGGCCACGGCCAGCGGCGGAACGATGGGAAAGAGAAAGCGGACGTTCTGCCGTAGCAGATACCAGAAGATGAAATAGGCCGCCGAAACCCCCAGCAGCAGTCGCAGTCCGCGCAATCGCCGCGAGTAGAGCAATCCCGGCACGCCGACCAGCAGGAGCAGGCCCAGTTGGTGACCGCGTCCGCCGAACCGCTCGGGATGCATGGTCACCTGCCAGGGAGCGGTCACCAGCCCCAGCGGACCGTAGCCCAACGGAGCCTTGCTCGGGCGGCGCGTTTCGGGTAGCTCGGCCCCCTCAGCGGCGGCGAATACTTCATTGGCAAACGGATAGACCGGATTGCCCCGATACCAGGCCGCCCGGGCGTACCAGACCCCGGCGACACTCGACGCCACAACGGCCACCACCGCGGCGCCGTGCAGCAGCAACCATCGCTGCCGGCGGCTGCGCAAACCCCACGCCCAGCAAACAGCCACGGCGGCGGCGAAGAGGGCGGCGGTATACTTCGTTCCCATGGCGCCTCCGGCCGCGAGGCCGGCCACGACAAACCATCGCCGGCCGCCATCGTCGACCGTCGCCCGATACCATGCGGCCAGACTGGCCGTGGTCAATAGGGCCAAGGCGACGTCGTTCAGCGGGGCGGTCATCTGGTTGTTGATTCCCGGCACCAGCACGACCACAACGCCGGCGATCCACGCCCACGGGCGACCAATGATCGGAGTGGCCAACACAACCGCGACCAGCCCAAGCAACACACCGGCCCCCCAATGCACCAGTTGGGCGGTCACCCCGTCGCCCATCGCCAGTCCCCAGAGAAACCACATCTCGGTCATCAGGGGAAAGGTCGAGTTGTCGCTATCGGGCATCGGGTTGATGGCGTGATCGGCGAGGAAGATTTTGGGCAATTCGAGATGGTAACAGAGCGCGTCGCCGGCCGTGGGCGGGGCCAGTGCTCCGGTAAACGAGCCGAGACACGCCGAGACGCCCAGCAACAGAACGCCAAGAAACACGATACGCGACGGTCGATCCGACCCGGGCTCCGGTGTCTCGTCCGATCCAGTCGAATCGGAACCGGCCGACCGAGCACGGCGTGCCTGCCACGCGTAGCAGGCACAGTAGATTTCCCACGCTGCCCAAAAGCACGCGGCCATCGTGATCAGACCGACCAGCCAGGCATAGAGAATGCCGAGCATCCCCAGCGCCGTCCATAGCGTACCGCCGGCGATCAGGCCCAGGACGCCGCTCCAAACACCCGACGCCAGCGCGTCGTGCCGGCCCGTGCATAGAACGCGAGCTGCCGGGCGTCCCATGCCGAACGCCGCCAGACCGACTGCCGTAAAGGCCAATAATGACGCCAACGATGCGATCATGCTTGCTCGCGGTTACCACCAACCGATCATGGAAAGAAAATACGCCGTCGCGGCCGCCAGAAGTCCGGCCGTGTAGAGCCAGGCGACCGAGCGCCGGACCGGATGGACTTGCGGGGCCGTCTCCTGCTCGCCGGACAATAGAGTCGTTGCCACCAACCGCCGCGCCTTGCGCATCGACGCGGTGGCCGTACCGCCGCGATCGGCAACGTGTCGATAGGGTGCGATCATGCCGGATTCCTTTCCGACTTCGCTTGTTCTTCCGTAGCAAGCGGCCACGTCGCGGCAATCGCCGCCGCGACTTCGCCCGGCCGGATACCCCGCATGCACGGATGATCGGGCAGCGGACAGACCTCGCGGTGGCATGGGCCGCACGCCACGGCATGGCGAACCACCCGCACCGCCGGACCCCGCGGTTGCCATTGGCGCCGACGGTTCGTGCCGCTGAACAATACGACCACCGGTGCCCCGGCCGCCGCGGCCAGATGAGCCGGGCCCGAATCGGCGCCGACGAACAGATCGGCCTGTTCCAACAGGGCCGCCAACTCGACGATCTCGAGTTGCCCGGTCCAGTCGGTGACCCGCGGCAAGGTTCGGTTGCCGAGGATTCGTTGCCCCGCAATACGGTCGCCCGGCCCACCGACCAACACGACTTGTCCGCCGTGGCGAAGCGTCACCTGATCGATCAGCCTCCGCCAATACTCGACCGGCCACCGCTTCGCCCGGGTGCCCGCTCCCACGTGGAACACCCACAGCCGGCCGTCGGAAACACCGTCGGGATAAAGTGCCGCCACTCGGTCCTTGACACGGCGCCGCGCCGGTTCCGGGGGAGTAAGGCTCGGCACCGGGGGGCCGCCCGGACCGGCCGATTCGATACCCAACTCGCCCAACAAAGCCATCCGCGAGGCGATTTCCGGGCGGTTGGGAACATAAGGGGTTGCCTCGGTCAGCAGGAATCCGCCGCCTCCACATGCCCAACCCAGTCGCCGGCGCGCGCCGGCCAGCCACATCATCACGGCGATCGCGAAATCGCCGCGCACGTCGATCGCCAGGTCGACGCGCCGGCGGCGGAGTTTGAGACCCCACCAAAACACGGCCGGAATCCACAGCAGCCGGCGACGAGCATTTCGGGCGAATCGGTTGACTCGCGAGACGTGAATGCGATCCACCTCCGGAGCCGCCTCGAATACGGCGTGGTTCCACGGGCCGGCCAACACCTCGATGCTCGCCTGGGGGTAGCGCCGCCGAAGCGCCGGGAGCATCGGCACCGTCAGCACCGCGTCGCCCAAATGATCGAGTTGCACCAAGAGAATCACTCGCGGATCGTCACCGTCGCGCACCGAAGCACCTCGAACCAGCCGCCCGCGCACGGCCCGGGTAACGCCGAAGACGATCCCGCCGACGAAATCGATGACCGCAAACATCGCCCGCCAGCGCCAGCGCACGTACCGATAGCGCCGGTGTGGATGTCGTTGCAGTAAATGTTGACCGGGCAAATGCATGAGGGTGGTTTTCGTTTCTAATCGCTAGTCGCTAATCGCTACGCCCGTCCCTAAGCACCTTCAGGTATCCTTCTCGCGTGGCCGCGGCCGCGGCGTTCCAGGAAAAGTTACGCTGGAGTCGATCGGCCAGGGCCGGGTTTCGCGGCCGGCTACGCGCGGCAAGTACGGCATTGCGGATCTGGCGCCGGGCGCCGGGTCGAACATAGACGGCGTCGGGCCCGAAGTATTCCACGGCACATCCACCGCGCGGCAGCACCAACGGCGCGCCCGACATGCCCGCCTCCAGAGCCGCCAATCCCGGAGTTTCGTACCAGCCGGCCAAGACCAGACACCGGCACGCCGCGTACGCGCTGGCCAGCAAGGGATCGTCGTGCTCCAGCCGGGGAATGAAACGAACGTGACCGTCGGCCGCTCCACGGCATTTGGCGAAATAGTCCTCGTGCCCGGGCACGGCGTCGCCCAAGACAACGATCGGCACGTTGGTGCCGCGCATTGCCCGGAGAAACCGAAGTTGATTCTTCCGCGGCTCGATGCGACCGGAGTAAAGGACAAACTCTCGGACGCCGAAATGGCGACCAAACGTCCGCGGGTCGGCATCGGCCAGACCGGGATCGGCACCGTTGGGAACGACGTGAATCCGCTCGGCGCGTACGCCGAAGAGACGCCTCAACTGCCTCGCTTCGCCGTTGGAGTTGGGCAACAGCAAGTCGACCGCATGGTAGAGTTTCCTCCGCCAGGACGGCAGACGCGGTAGCACGGCCCGAGCGGCATACTTGCCCGCCGCGATCAGCCGCCCGGCAGGCGATCCCTTCTGACGCAGACAATCGGCCAGGGCAAACCAGGCGATCGGCGATAGTACGACGGGTATGCCGCGACGATGAGCGGCAGCCACCACGGCCAGATGTTCCGGCTGGCTGCCGAAGAGATGAATGCAATGGACTCCCTTGAATGAATCCTCCCAGGGTCGCCAAAGGCGCGCCCGCACACCAAGCCCCGGCAACGCCTGCCCCAGGGCCACCATTTGGATCTCCCCGCCACCCGGCGCGGCCATCGCCGTCAGTTTTCCGGCCAGCAAGACCTCGGGCGTCCCGCGAGCCAGTACCGAATCCGGCGGCATGGCAAACATCGCCTCCAACTGCCCCGGTCCCAAGGCGGGCAGTTGCGGCCTGAGAGGTGTGTGTTTGGTAATCATGGGAATTGGGGGGTAGGGACTAGCGATTAGCGATTAGCGATTGGACATTGGTCATTGGACATTGGACATTGGTCATTGGTCATTGGGATTTGGGATTTGGTCATTGGAATTCGGCATGTCCTGTTAGTCTCTCCAGCGGCGGAGAGTCCGTTTGATCCAGTTGCGCCAATTACCGGTCTCGATCTCTTCGACGGGGGTTTCCTTCTCCCAATCGATGATCCGCCGTATCCGGCCGCGGAGCCCTTCGGGGCGGTCGATGCGGGCCGGTTGTACGACGCGATGGGCTTGGCTGTTGCGATAGGCCAGCGACGTGGGAGAGAACGTCGTGGTACCGGCTTGCAGCGGCAAAAGGGCAACGTGCTGTTGGCGAAAATACTCCACGGCCACGCCGAACGGGCCGCGGGGAACATCGGCCGCCACGATAAACTGGTCGTTGTGCCGGCTCACACGGAGCCGAATCGTGCCGCGGTATCGCCACCAGCGAACAAACTCTCCGAGCGTGGTACGCCACATCGTGCTCAACGAGCCGACCGACTCGAAGACCGATTGCAGCAAGCGGGGATAACGGCCCAGCCGGCCGGTCGGGTGACCGTAAAGGAAGACCGGCTCGCCGGCCCGGTGACGATCTCGGATCACGCGGTCGTAGTAATCGATCGCCGCGCTGACGGCCGCGTCGTGCGCCTCGGGTGAATCGCCGGTTTGCCGCTTGGCCGCCTCCAGGAACAACCCCAGACTGACCGGATGCACGGGAACCTGCAACACGCCTCCCGGCTCGGGCAGCAGGGGGAGATCGTCGTAGGCCAAACCGAATTCCGAACTATAGGCGATCCCCAGCGATTTCATCGCCGCTGCCAGGGGCCGATGATAGTGTCCGTGCGGCGCGGCAAATCCCGACGGCCGTAATCCGGCGGCCGTCAACGATTCGATGCCGCGGCGAATGTTGTGCAGGTTTTCCTCGGTGGTACGATAGGTGTGATGCCAGTAGCCGTGCGATCCGACGTCCAGCCCCGCGAGTCGCCCCAACGCGTCGGTCTGGCCTCGGAAGGCGGCGGCGTTGACAAAATGCGTGGTCGCCGATTCGTGTCCTTCGAGAACGGCCAGAAGACGGTCGAAATCATCCGGCTCGCAGCGGTCGTGGTCGATGCGGAAATTCCACGCGCTGCGGTAGGGAAAAGGAAACGGCGAGATCCGCAGCCAGACGCCGCCACGTCGCTCGATCGTCTGACGGAGCCGCTGGAGAACGAGCCGCCGCACGGCCCTCCGGTCGACCTGCGCAATCCGCTCGCAAACCCGCAACGCGCCGATTTCCCAGCAATAGCGGCGCGATCCTTCGTCGACCAGCGTTGCCAACGCATCGCCGGATGTCACGCCGCGCAGCGAGTCGACGTCGATGGGCACCTGATCGGCGGCCGCCGGGCGGGGAAAACCGCTCCGCGAGTCGAAGAGGAGAAAACGGCCCTCGGGCGTTCCCGCGTGGTGTTGGCAAACGGGGATCCCCTCCTGCGCAAGCGCCTGGCGCAGTCCCCAGGGGACGTTATCCAGGACCAGCGGTAACAGGGGAAGCCGGGGGTTCGACACGATGGGTTCTTCTCTCGATTCGGATTATCCAACAAGCGACGGTGTGACTTTCGCGACCGCACCGGACTCGGCCCGCTGCCACATGCGGCGGTGTTTTTCGGCCAATACCCACTGCGACCAACCACTCAGCGCGCAGAATGCCCAGCCAGCGGGTCCGTCGAGGAAACCTTGCTTCCAGATCAGCCGTCGAGCGACCTCAAGGGGTGGCGCGATCCATCGGTCCGACCGTCGTGGTGGGCGCCCCGCGACCGTACGGGCCGTGGCCTCCAGACTCGTGTAGCAATGCACCTTCGCACGAAAAGCCGCCAGATCGGGAAGCGTTTGGTGCGTCAGCCAATGGCGCAAACGTCCCACGCGTCCGCGGCAGTGGAATACCTCGTGGACGTCTCCCCGCCATCGTCCCAGGCCGCGGCGGAAGAGCCGCACCGGGCGGTCGTCTTGTGTGCCCGAGCGCCGAAAGGGGCGCCCGAAAATCGTGCTGCGAATGGGAACGCGAAACGCCGCCGGACGCGAACCCTTCACGCGATCAAGGATCTCGTCGATCAGCCGGTCGGTGGGCCGTTCGTCGGCATCGATCGACAGAACCCAGCCACTTCGGGCCAGATCGATCGCGTGGTTGCGTTGTCGGGCGAACGTGTCCAACCGGCGTGAGACCACGCGGCACCCATGGCGCCGGGCCACCGCCGCGGTTGCGTCGGACGAACCGCCGTCGACCACGACGATCTCGTCGACCCAATCGAGCCGTGGAAGCAGTTGGCGGAGGTTGTCCGCCTCGTTGCGCGCGATGATTGCGGCGGTGATGGTCTCGGTACCGGTCACGCGGTTCCTCCGCTCAGGCGCCGAGCGACAAGAACGTATCGCGCGATCCAACGCAGATTGTAGTAAGCGGCCACCAGAACCAACTCGGCCGTCAGCCAGCCGGTTGCCAACGCCAGGGCCGCCAGGTGAACGCGCAGATCGGCGTTGCCCGGCAGATGGTAGATCCGGCGGAGCAGGGGTCGGCCCAGAGACGAGTCCGCCGCGGGTTGGCCGTTTTCGCTTGCTTCTTCCGCTGCGAGTCCGTGAAAGAACAGGTACTTTCCGCCCAGAAACGCCGCCAGCAGCCACCAGGGCCACGATGTGCCCGTGGCCGATGCGGCGGCCGCGGCCATGGCGACATGCAAGGCCACGTCGCCCAGTTCGTCGACGTTGGCGTCGAGCCAGGCTCCCCAGGCCGTGGCCGTTTGCTGCCGCCGGGCAAGCTGGCCATCGGCCCGATCGAAGAACCAGGCCGCCAACACCAGCAGGCCGGCCACCGGGGCCAGCTCCACTCGAGCCAGCAACACGCCCACTGCCGCGGCCGAGCAGGCCAGTCCGCAGAACGTCAAGTGGTTCGGCCGGACACGCGTCGGGGCCAACGCCCTGGCCAAAGCGCCGGCCGGCGGTCGCAAATACCAGCGCGAAATCGGGTATCGGCTCGCCCGGCGTCGCTCCTCGGCTTCCACTTCCCGCGCATCGTCACCCCGGCCAATCCGTTTGGCTGAAGTACTCATCGAATTCCCGGCGGCGACGAAGGTCACGGCAGCACCTCCTTCGCCGAAGTCACGCGCGTAATGTCGACGGCGATGGGGTCGCCGTCCACGGAATCCGGCAGCGGGGAGAAACGGGCGGTCGTCATGCGCCGCGGGTGAAATCGGGCGAAGAACGCGCGTTCGGTCCGCAGCGTGCCGGGCGTGCGATATTGCGTGGCGCGCAGCTCGGCCAACCGGCCCAGTGCTTCGCCCAGCGCCCGACAGAACATCCACCGGCGTTCGGGGCCGGTAAAGGGCGCGCGAATCAGATCCAGCACGATCCGCGCCGGAATTCCGAACAACTGCCGTGCCAGGTGCAGCGGATGGCGCAAATTCTTCCACTGAAAGAGCAGCGTATTACGCAGCGCCAGGCGCAGACATCCGTCGGAGCCGAAAACCTGGCCGAACGTGGCCTGACCGGCGTGATAGGCCAGGGCCTCCGGTACATATCGCCCACGGAAACCGGCCTGGTACGCGCGATAGGCGAAGTCGAGATCTTCCAGCCGGCCCGGCAGGTACAGCGGATCGAACCCGCCGAGCATCGTGAACAGGTCGCAATCGACGGCCATCACCGCGCCGGCCGATGCCGTTTGATCGGCCCGATCGATCACCGCTTCATGTCCCGGGAAGAGCGACGTGGCCTGGACCAATCCGCGGCGCCATCGCACGGCCGTCTTCAGACCCTCGTAAGTTGTTTCGTCGAAGAGGCGACATTGGGGTGTCGTCATGAACCACCGCAAACCGTCTCGCGGACGTTCGCTTGTCAACGGGGCAACCAGACGATCGATGCAGGCGCGATCGAGCTTGATGTCGTTGTTCAGCAGCAGGGCGATCGAGGCGTCCAACTCGGGGACGATGTCGTTGAAGGAGCAGAGCCCACGATTGCGCCGCGAGAGGACGTCGACCTGGGGAAAGTGCTCCGAGAGCCACTCGACGGAGTCGTCGGTCGAGCTGTTGTCGATCACGACGACGCGGCAGTGATGGCTCGACGACGCTGCCGCCTGGAGCACCGAGGGGAGGCACTCCGCCAGAAGTCGACGGCCATTGTAGTTGAGTATGAGGACGGGAATGCGCATCACAAGCCCACGCAGCTTCCTTGCCGGCGGCGACGCACCCCCTCCATGGGGCATGCCAAACAGGGCGCCGCGGCGTGGTCATTTTTGCCAGGTATTGCTTACCGTTTTATGGCCGTCGACGTCAAGAGGGATGTGCCAGACCCGTCCACCCAAACGCCGCCGCTTGCCTATTCATCCGTTCTTCCGCCCCTCCAGCGGTCTGCAGGCGAGTGGTCGGCGATTTCCAGGCGGCGCTGGCAGATTCTCGCCGGGTGGACCCGCTCGCCTGAGGTATGCGACTGCTTGCTCGCAGGCAGTGCCGCGTGAAGAAACCGTCAGGGAAACCAGGCAAACCGGGCCCGCTTGCGTTAGAATAGTAGTGATATCTACCCTACCAAAACAGGAGAACCAACGATGCGTCATCCAAATCGTCGTGATATGCTCAAAACGTCGGCGGCCGTGGGAGCCGGTTTCTGGCTCGGTACCGCACCGGTGGCTCGTGCCGCTTCGGTCAATGAGAAGCTCAATGTGGCTTGTATCGGTGTTGGCGGTCGCGGCGGGGCCAATGTGGGTGGCGTGTCGGGCGAAAATATGGTCGCCGTGTGCGACGTCGACGAGAAACGGGCCGGCGGAAACTTCACGAAATTCCCCAAGGCCAAGAAGTATCAAGACTTCCGCAAGATGCTCGACGAGATGGAAAAGTCGATCGATGCGGTGGTGATCAGCACGCCGGACCATACCCATTTCCACCCGGCGCGGCAGGCGATGCTGATGGGCAAGCACGTCTATTGCGAGAAGCCGCTGGCCCACTCCGCTTGGGAATGTCGCGAGCTGACGAAGCTGGCGAAGAAGATGGACGTCGCCACGCAGTTGGGCAACCAGCGTCATGCGTACGGCGGGATGCGTCGCATCGTCGAGGCCGTTCGCGGCGGCGTGATCGGCGACATCAAAGAGGTCTACTGCTTCATCGGCGGCAGCCGCGGGATGCCGGCCGTTCCCACGGAGTTTCCGGCCGTGCCGGCGCATTTGAATTGGGATCTGTGGTTGGGTCCGGCGAAAGCGCGTCCGTACAGCCCGGCCTATTGCCCCTACAACTGGCGATTCTGGTGGGACTTCGGCACCGCCGAGACGGGCAACTGGGGTTGCCACATTCTCGATATCCCCTTCTGGGCACTCAAGCTCAAGTACCCGACCCGTGTCGATCTGGACGAAGTTCCCGAGGCGGCCATCGATCCGCAGCGAACGCCCAAGGGTATGAAGACGCGTCTGGAATTTCCCGCCGAAGACGGGCACGGCAAGCTGGCGCTCCATTGGTGGCACGGTTCCTCCAAGGAAGTGTTCGAGAAGTACAACGCCAGCGGCGGCGGCAATACGCTCTTCGTCGGCAGCAAGGGCACGATCACGGCCGACTTCAACCGCCACAGCACGAAGATGAACGACGGCTCCGAACCGGCCAAGGTGGAAGAGACGATCGCCCCATCGCCCGGCTTCCATCGCGAATGGATCGACGCCTGCAAGGGCGGCCCGCGAGCGTCCTGTGATTTCGTCGACTACACCGGTCCGCTGGCCGAAGCGGTTCTGCTTGCCAACGCCGCCTGTCGCGCCGGCGGCGGGTTCGATTGGGACGCCAAGAAGTTCGAAGCCTCGGGCAACCCCAAAGTCGACGACTACATCTTCTCGGAGTTCCGCGAAGGGTGGAAAGTGTAGGCGGATAGTCGCCATCTCGGGTGCCATGGGCGGCTTGTCCGCCCTTGTTTTCCGGGGACGGCGCGAGGGCGGGCAAGCCGCCCAT
>CAYUIQ010000274.1:0-10967 GCA_964444795.1 uncultured Planctomycetaceae bacterium | reverse complement strand
GTAGGATGGTGCCCAATGCGGTATCCCAGCCATGGGTGCCGGCAGACCGTCTTATGGCCGGATGTCACTGGGGAAATGAAGATGAACAGGACGCTTCGTCGGGGTGATATCGTTTTGCGGTTGACACTCGGGGTCCTCGCGGTGCTGGTGGCCTGGCCACCGCTTACCGTTCAAGCCGCTCCCACGCCCGGGCAGGCGGCTTATTGGTGGCAGGACGAAGTGCGCACGGCCGCGTTTGCCGTCAGCCGCGCGGGCACCGGACGCGTGGCCCGATGGCCGGCGATGACCGTGCCCGCCGGGTCCGCCACATTACCATTGCCCGTGGCAAGTTCGACGATTACGCCCGACGGAAAGCTCGACGAGCCGGCATGGCAACAGGCCACGACGTTTCCCGTGGGTCCGATCTTCGACGATTGGCACCTCGGACCGATGACCCTACAGGTTAGCGTGTGTCGCGACGAGAAGAACGTCTATCTGGCCATCCAGTCGCCCCGCGAGCTGACCGGCTTGGGTGCGTTGACGCCCACGGCCGAGTTGCTTTCCATCGGCGGAAAACCGTACCGCGTGGGGCCCGGCGGAAATATCCCCGACTCGTGCATCGGGCAAGACGGCCCAGGGCAGGTGATCGAGTTGGCGCTTCCAGCAGCCGGCGACGTGGCTCTGACGTTTCCGGTCGAGACGGCTCGGCGCATCGAGGGCAAGTTGCCCGCCGGATTTGAACGCTTGGGGTTACACCAAGTGGCCGCCTCGGGAAAGCGCGACGGGCGGATGCGGTCGTTGTGGCTCGATCCGATCGGAGTGCGACTGGTTCGCTCCAATACCGCGGTGCGGCTGACGACTTCGATCACCGACGACGGCCGAGTTGAACTCACCTCGGCCGTGCTCGAACCGGGCAAAACAACACCGGCGGCAACCGAGACCCTGACCGCCAAGGAAGACCCGGCCGTTTATCCGTACCAGTGGCAAGCCACGGCCGAGGGCAAGGCGTTTACCCTCGTCGGGTTCGTCTACCACGAGTCGATTGCCGCCACGTTGGGCGAAGCCCGAAAGATGAGCATGCGATCTTCTTCGCTGGGCTCGACAAAACTGGCCGCCGCGCCGTCACCCGAGCAAATCGCGGCCCTGGAGACCGAAGCCCGGGAAACCTCGCCGCCAGACCGAATCGCATGGCGGAAACTCCACAATCGGGCCCGCGAGCTTCGCGCCCGACTGCACCTGAGCATGATCGACGCCCCGCTGCTGATGGTAAAACAACACCCATACTACGCCGCGCACATTTACGACGATTACTACACTTGGCATCCCGGCGGTGGGATCTACGTGTTGGAGAAACCGTTTGATCCGCAACCGGGCGCCGAGCCCCGCGCGATCATCGACTCGGCGACCAACCAAACCCTCGGCGCGGGCGTTTACCGCGACGCGGAACTCCATTGGGACGCCGGCCGGCTGCTGTTTGCCTACAAGCCCGAGGCGGCGGCGATGACCAGCGTCTACGAGATCGGCGTCGACGGCCAGAACCTCCGCCGGCTCACGGCCAGCGACAAGTATCACGACATCACGCCGGCTTATCTGCCCGACGACCGGATCGTGTTCACCTCGACACGTCCCCGGGCGCTGGTCCCGTGTTTCAACTCGGGGGTCGACACGCTGCACACGATGAACGGCGACGGCAGCGACATTAAGCCTATTTCCACCAACAACGTGACCGAATTCGACCCGGCCGTATTGCCCGACGGTCGCGTGGTGTATGGCCGTTGGGAATACGTCGACAAGACGGCTCTCTACATGCAGAGTCTTTGGACCATGTTGCCCGACGGGCGAATGGAAGAGGCCCTGTTTGCCAACAATCTGGCCAAGCCGACCGCCGTGTTGGACGTGCAGGCCGTGCCCGGCGAGCAGATGGTGGTCGCTTCGCTCACGCCGCACAACGGTCAGGCCGTCGGGGCCATCGGCATGATCGACATGACGATGGGCAAAAACGACTTGAACGCCGTATTCAATTTCACGCCGGAATACCCGATCGAAATGGACCAGGGGCTGCGCGTCGCGCCGTGCGATCCTTGGGCTCTGTCGGCGGACGATGTATTGATGAGCAACAACGCGATCTCCGGGCACGGGATCATCGAACTGGTCGATCGCCGGGGTAACCGCGAGTTGGTTTATGCCGACCCGGAAATCTCCTGCTTCGCCCCGTCGCTGGTCAAACCGCGGCCACGTCCCACGACCGTCAGCCCCAACCCCAGCCACCAAGAGCCGGGCCGGTTTTTGCTGGTCGATGTGTACGAGGGGCTCGAAGGCGTCGAGCGGGGCACGATCAGGCAGTTGCGCGTGGTCGAGGAAACGGCCCGAACCAGTGGCCTGCCGCCGGGAGGCCGCTGGTGGAATCAGGCCTTCCTGGTCAGTTGGCAGGGGGCCTACATCGTCAAGAACATCTTGGGGGTCGTGCCCGTCGAGCCCGACGGATCGGCCTACTTCGAGGTACCCGCCGGCCGGGCCGTCTACTTCGAGGCGCTCGATGCCGAGGGACGCGAGGTGCAGCGAATGCGCACCTTCGTGCAAGCGGCGCCCGGCGTAACTCGTTCGTGCGTCGGTTGCCACGAGGACAAGAAGAGTGCCCCGTTGCGTCCCGGTGCGTTGCCTATGGCTGTGTTACAGGAGCCGGTCGCGCCGCAGGCGGAATCGTGGGGAAGCGGCTACGTCGACTATCCCACCATGGTGCAGCCGATTCTCGACAAGCACTGCGTCCGCTGTCACGGCGGCGAAGAGGACATGGCCAAGGGGCTCGATTTCTCCGGCGGATGGACTTGGGCATTCAACATCAGCTACGAAACGCTGCTCAAGCACCGCATGACCGGGTTTCTCAACTGCAACAACGGCAGCGTGCATACCTCGCGCCGGCTCAAGCCGCGAACCATCGGCTCCGGCGGCGCGCCGCTGGCCGAGGTGCTCATCAAGAAACACCCCGAGATGTCGCGCGCCGATCGCGATTTGATCTTGGCCTGGATGGATACCAACTCCAACTATTACGGCACCTGGGACTATACGCCCCACGCCACCTGCGGCGCGATTATGGCCACCCGGGGACCGCTCTCGGCCGTGATGCGGAAGGCCGGTTGCACCGAGTGCCACGCGGCGGGCCACGTGGGCAACGACTGGGTCAACCTGCAAACGCCCGAGTGGAGCCGTATCTTGCGCGCCCCGATGCCCAAGGGCAAGGGGTCGCTCGGGTTGGCCATGTGTCGGGAGCGAAAGGCCCGCCACGGTTACCCGCTGGTCGATCAGCGCGTGCAACCGCCCGACGTGCTCCGCGAAAGTATCCAGCCCGAATGGGACGACACCGGCGAGCCGCACGAGACGATCAATTCGACCGACGATCCCAACTACCAGGCCATGCTGGAGATCATCCGCCACGGGCAAGCCGAGGCGTTGGCCCGGCCGCGAGTCGACATGCCGGGAGCCGAGGTGGTGGCCGGTGAGTGCCGGATGATCGTTCCGGTGCCGGTTCCCGACTCGCCGCCGAAGCTTACCGCCCGGGTTCGGGAAGATTCGGCCGTGGAACTCTCCTGGCAGCGGACCGCGGCGACGATCGGCTTGCAATACGAATTGCACCGCGGCCCTACGGCGAATTTCACCCCCGGCGAATCGACGCAAATCGGCCTAACCACCGCGGGCCGCTTTCTCGAAATGGTCACGCCGGTCGGCATGCAATACTACGCACTGGTGGTCAGCTCGGGCACCGATCGGAGCAAGCCGGTATGGACGTCGCTCGATGTGCCCACCCCGCCGCCTCCGCAGACGCCGACCGGGCTGAAGGCCGCCGCCCTCTCGGGGGAAGTCGCGTTGCGCTGGCAGAGCACCAGCGGCGCCGGGCTTCGTTACAACGTCTATCGCACCACCGGCACAGCCGGCGAGCCCCGCAAACTCAATGACGAGCCGCTGGTGTCGCTAAGCTTCTCGGACCTGGACGTAACCGCGGGCAAGCAGTACGTCTACACGGTGCGCGCCGTTGACCGCCGCGAGCAACAGAGCCCGGCCTCCGATTCGGTCGATGCCGTACCGCTGGCCGAGATCAAGGAGCCCGTGTTCACCGTCGACTTCGCCGCGAAACCTCGGGCGTCGCTGCTCGACGGCAAGATGGTCGAGGGCCGGTTGCACGCCGGCGCACAGACGGCCGATGGCTCGCTGGTACTCGGCGAGACCGGGTTCGCCACGTTTGACCAGCGCCCGGAATTGGGCGGCGGCAAGGCCCTGTCGGTCGAGCTCTGGGTGAAACTCGACAAGGAATCGGCCATGCCCGTGGTCATCGCCAACGGCGGATTCAACACGCACGGCTGGTTCATGCAGCGTTATGGCGGCGGCTGGCGATGGCACTTGGCCCCGGCCAGTTGCGACGGCGGACGTCCGGTCGTCGGACGCTGGACGCATCTGGTGGGTACGTTCAACGGCCGCAGCGCCACACTGTACCAAGACGGCAAGGCGGTCACTTCGGTCGACGCCTCTCCCGACCGCCGCCCTTGGACCGGACCGCTGGTCATCGGCCAGTACTCGGCCCAAGCAGAGCAGTATCAGGTCCACGGCCGCGTGAGGGGCGTAAAGATCTACAACCGCGCGTTGCGAGCTGAAGAGATTGCCACGGCGGCGAAGAACGTGCCGCAATAACGAGAGAACCCATCCACACCCATCGATAGCGCCCGGTGGGTCGTCGTTCGGGTCACGGTCCGCATCGCTCCCATTTTGACCCGGGGAGTGCACTCCCCGGGCCTGGATGGATAGGAGGGATTCTGATGAATTGGACCGGTTATAAAGTGCATCGCGGCGGAAGCGTTGAGGTATCACGGCTATGCACGATGCTGCTTCCGCCGCGATGCACTAATATTCTCGTTTGCCGGCGCGGGAAGTTGCGTGAAAAATTTGGCCTCACGCCGGTTTTTTTGTCCGACGCACCAACTCAGCCACTTTGGCCGGGTCGACCTCGACCCCCAAACCGGGGCCGGTGGGCACTTCGGCCACGCCGCCCGCCAGACGCAACGGCTTGGCCAACACGTCGTCTTCCAGAAACTGCGGGCTGTTTAGTGCGGCCGGTTTCTTCAGGCCGTAGGCGCCATAGAGGATCAGGTTGGCGGCCAGCGCGATGTCCGGATCGCATAATCCGCTTCCCAGCCACATTAGGCCATTTTCCCGTAACAGTTCGATCTGTCGCCGGGCCGAAAACAACCCGCCGCAGCGAGCGGCCTTCATCGCCACGCCGTCGAGCATCCCCAGGCGGATAAATTCTTCCAACTCGACCGGCGAAATAACGCCTTCGTCCATGAGGATCGGCAGGGCCCCTTGTTTCTTCAGCGCACGATAGGCGGAGAACCGATTGGGCCGAACCGGCGCTTCGAGGACGTCGACCCCGGCATCGGCCAATCGCGGCGCGGCCTGCAGCGCCGTGGCCGGATCGTATCCGCCGTTGGCATCGGCCCAGAGAAACCCCTCGGGCGCTCGGCGACGCACCTGCCGAGCCAGGGCGACGTCGAACTGCACGTCGGGCGCTACTTTGATGTTGAAATTTCGGTAGCCCCGTTCCCACCCGGCATCGATCACCGCGTCGATCTCGTCGAGCGTGCGGACGTTGACCGTCCAACTCAGCGTAATCCGCCCGCCGCTGGGACGCCCCCACATCTCGGCCAGCGACTTGCCACGCAGCCGGCCGGTCAGATCGTGCAATGCCAGATCGAGCCCCGATCGGGTGATCGGCATCCCCGTGGTCAACCCAGGGGCCAGCCCTTTGTCCATGGCCCGGTGGGCGCCCGGGATGTCGGTCGGATCGCGTCCGATGAGCATGGGGGCCAAGTAGTCGCGCGTGGCGATGGTCGCCGTATCGAGCGTTTCATAACTCCATCGGGCCACCGGAACGCTCTGTCCCCAGCCCACCGTGCCGTCATCGGCGGTCATTTTCACGATCACCGCCGCGCGGCCGTAGGAACCGGCTGGTCCCTGGAAGAATTTGAAGTATGCGATCGTCGGATAGCGCACCGGAAAGACCTCGATGCGGTCGATCTTGACACCCGACGGCTCGGCCCGGGCGGCTATCGCCTGCCAGGCAAACGGCAACGAAGCGGAGGCGGCCAGAAATCGGCGGCGATTGACGCGATTGAATGTCTTAGACATGCTCGGAATCCTCGTTCAGAACTGCGCCCAGCGCGTCGCGAGATTGGGAGATCCGCGGCCAGCGCGAGTAATGTCAAAACTTCTCGAAACTACTCTTCCCGCCTGCTTCGATGAAACGGTCGTACCAGGGCTGGTTGTGTGGCAGGGGCGTCCCCTGGCGAGTCCAACCGTCGCGGCGCCGCTCGCTCGGCATCGTGTCGGCCGTGTCGACCCGCCAGTTGTCGAGCAAGGTGCGCAGCCGGTTGAGATCGTCCTGGTAAGTATCCTGCTCGGCCACGTTGACCAGCGAGTGGGGGTCCTTTCGGAGATCGTACAGTTCCTCGAAAGGGCGCGGTTCGGCAAACAGAAACTGCTGCGCCTCGGTCAGCTTTCCCGCCCGGCGGACCTCCAGGTATCCCTTCCAGGTGATCGAATTGATCGAATCGACGCTGTTCCACAGGGGCACGTCCCAGTAGTAATTTCGCACGAGCAGAAACCGCTCGGTTCGCACGGCCCGGGTGAATTTCTCGAAGTCGTGCCAGTTGGCCTCGGCGAACACGGCCTGGCGAATCTCGGCCGACGCGTCTTTCAGCATCGGCAGCATACACGTGCCTTGCATGGTCGTCTGCCGCACGCCGGCCAGTTCGAGCACCGTGGGCGCCACGTCGATCGTGCTGACCAGGCCCTTGTGGACCGAGCCGGCCTCGACCAGCCGCGGGTAGCGCACCAGCAGCGGCGTGTGAATGCCCGAGTCGTAGAGCGTCGTCTTGGCCCGGGGAAACGGCATGCCGTTGTCCGACAGATAGACGACCAGCGTGTTGTCCAGCGAGTCTTCTTCCAGGGCCCGGAGAATCTGGCCCACGTGTTCGTCGAGCCGGGCGATTTCGTCGTAGTATTGGGCCAACTCCTTGCGAATCAGCGGATGGTCGGGCAGGTAGGGCGGCACGACCACTTTGGCGGGATTGTGGGGCGTGGCGATGGCGTCGGCGTCGAACGGCCGGTGCGGGTCCTTGCTGGCCACCCAGAAGAAAAACGGACGGTCCCTGGGGCGTGCTTTCAACAGGGCCAGTGCCTCGCGGCCCGTGTCGCTGCCGGGGCATTCGACGACCCGATCCCATTGGCGCTTCTCGTCGCCGCCCAGGTGCCACTTGCCGACCGACATGCAATGATAGCCGGCCGGCTTGAGATAGGAGGCCAGCGTTCGTTGCGCCGCGGGCAGCGGCTGATGCAAATCTTCGGCGCCCGTGCAATGAGGGTATCGGCCGGTGAGAAAACTCGCCCGAGTGGGGCTACACGACGAGATCGTCAGGAAGGCTCGGTCAAATCGCATCCCCTCGGCGGCCAGCCGGTCGATGTGGGGTGTCTTCAACGTGGGATGGCCGTAACAACTCAAGTCGCCCTCGCCCTGATCGTCGGCGATGATGATCATGAAATTGGGCCGCGGGATAGTATTCAAGCCCTCGGCCGATGCCCGCTCGGTAGCGATCAGACAGGCCGCGGTCAGCAGGACGACCGAAACGGCGGTTCGACGTAGCGTCCGAAGCATGGAAGGTTCTCCTCCTGGAGTAAGCCGGAGAATCGAAATCCCGCAAGATCACAACAGTATCGGTCCCGGGGACCCCGGATGCAAGTATGGAGGCGTTTTGGTGGGCATCTTGCCCCAACGGGGCCTGTTAGTGTAGGATCATTGCATCGACGAGGAAAGCGTCGGGACGTGCGCTGCCACGCGATACATGGGAACGAGGAAACATACCAAGGGAGTCTGCTATGGCGAAGATCGAATGCCCCCACTGCAACCGAACGCACGAGGTCCCCGGCTCGGTACTGGGGAAGAAGGTTCGCTGTAACGATTGCCAGGAATCGTTCGTGGCGACCGAAGTCATCGCGCCGATTAGCGCCGTGGCCGCAGCAGCCACGCCTCCACCGCCGACGCCGCGCGTGAAAAAACCGACCGGCGGCGGGTTCAGCGACTTTATGGATAAAGTAAAGGGGGCGTTCTTCGGTGCCAAGCGCCGCGTGCGGGCGACCAAGCTCAAGTTCGACATCAAGGGAATTCACCGCGCGATGACCGAACAACGGGTGAAACTGGGGGCCCTGGCCCTGCAACACCAGCCGCCGGGACTCGACGTGGCGGCCGAAGCGGGCCAGATCGAACAGATCGACACCGAACTGGCCGAGAAGCAATCCACGCTCGATACCCTGCGGCAGAGCAAAGGCAGCGGTGCCGTGGTCAAGGAGATGCGACAGGAAGTCAGCCAACTCAAGGCCCGGCAGCAAACGCTCCGGGTGGCCGCGGGCGAGAAAGCCGACGAGGCGCGTGTCGATTTCGGCGGCGCCGGCGCCCACTACGCGGCCATCGACCGCCTCCAGCAATCGCTGGCCGCCATGGAAAGCGAATCGGCCGAACTGGCGACCGAGACCGGCTCGGAACCCTCCGGCGGCGGGTCCGGCGACCTGGTCCGGTGGCTGGCAATCGGTGGCGGAGCAATCGTCGGCCTGATCGTCGTCTGGTACGTCGGCGCGTTTCTCCTGGGGCTGGTCTTCGGCGGCGGCGGGTTGAATGCCTATATGGAGTATATCCCGGACGATACGAAGAGTGTCAATTACGTGAACGTCGAGGCAGTCCGCAATTGCTTACCGGACGAAAAAGAGCAGTTCGCCTCACCGTTTGGCGCCAAGGCTGGGAAGTTGGATGCCGACGACATCCAGGAAACGGTTCTCCTGAGCCTGGATCCCGGCGGGATTGTCTCGATCATTCGAACCGGCAAGGACTTCGAGATCAAAGACATCGTTGGTGTTTCCGGAGACGAGTTGGAGTACAAAGGGCAAGCCTATTTCCGCACCGAGAACCGTCTCTATGCCGCCAAAACGGAGAAACGCACCTTCTGCATGGCCAGAAGTGAAGACGCTTTGAAGCGGGTCATTTCGACAAAGCAGAAGGGAGAGAAACCCGACCTGGACAAGGATCTTCAGGAAGTCCTCTCCTACGTCGACGACAAGGACTTCTTCAGTGCTTCGACCAAGTCGGAGCATAGCAAATCCAAGGCGGAGGGAGTGGGCATCTCGTTCGGTTCAACCATTTCCATGGAGATGGTTGAGATCTTCAAGGAGGAAGACGTCGCGAAGGAGAAAGCCGAGGAGGCGGAGAAGGAACGCAAAGAGGAGTTGGAGGATGTCGATCGAGAATTGGAGGATGCCAGCGGCGACGAGAAGAAGAAGCTGGAAATCCAACGCAGAGTCATGAAGAGCGCATCGGTCAAGCGAAGCGGAAGCCTGATTCGCCTGCGATTGTCGTTCGACAAAGAGGATATCGAGACGCTGGGCGCCAGGGCTCTGAGAATGTAAAGCGAATCGTCAGGGAAATGTGCCTCCGTCGCCCACCGGCAAACGAGAGGTCTGGGGCGTGGCTTGCCGTGAATCGGGCGCCGGTTGATCCAGGTCCGGCAATCGGTTTCCCGGGCGACGCTCACGACGGGCCGGTCAACTCGAAATTCTTCTCCTGCTCGCCCGGCTGCACTTCGTAGTCGAGTCCCGTGAATCCGGGCGGGAGGATGTTCTTGGGTACTTCGCGATCGGTGCCCGAAACCATGTCGCGGACGGTGGTCACCTCGGCCGCCTGGGCGATGAACGTGACGCGCACCTTTCCCAGCGCGACCTTCTCGCAGCGATACTTTCCGTCGACGATTTCCGCTCCCACTCCGGGGCCCTGCCCTTGTTCGGTCGGAGTGAAGGTGATCGATCCCTTGGGAACCGGTTGGCCGTCGATGCTAACCGTGCCGTGGACGGCCGCATGTTCGTAACCGTCGCCTCCACACCCGCCCAGCAACATGGCCAACACGGTCGTCGCGACAAATCTTCGCACGGTAACGTCCTTTCGGGTCAATTCGCGCTGATCGTTTCGCTACCCCGGGAGGAGCAGATGGCCCGCCATATAAAAACGTCGATCGACTGGGTCGAGAATCGCACCGAGCCGTCGCCCATGGCGCTGTTCACGCCGCCGGGGTGGGCGCTGCGCGAGGCGATCGTCTGCACGTTGTCTTCCATCGTGACCGTGCAAGGCACCTCGTAAATGCGTTGCTTGGTACACGTATTGCAGACGACGTCGGGCGAGGAGGAGTTGGGCGTGAGGAAGGCCTCGAACGCCTGCCCCCCCTCGGCCACCATGCCGTCGCCCGGCGGACCGAGGTATTGCGGCCCGTGGACCGGCAGCACTTCGCTGAAGGCGACCGTATTGCTCGTGCCGTCGCGAATATCGGCCGTCGTATACCCGGTGCCGTTGGTGAAGAACCCGCCGAGAAACTTCACGCCGCCCAGGTCGACTTGGGCGTAGCCCGTGTTGCCGTAATTGGCCGCGTAGTTCAACCGCATCCGGGAGTAGACGTTCCAATTGCCCACGCCCTGGTTGGCACTGGCGCCGATTTGCCCGGGCCGCGGTTCGTTGATCTGCAGCCGATCGTTCGGACAGATGTACGTGGTCACCCCTTGCGACCGGGCCGTGCCGTTGACGACGCTGACCGGCCGCTGGTTGAAATCGTACATGTCGTAGACGGCCTTCTGCTCGATGTAGGGCAGAATCAGGGTCGGCCAGGTAAAATCGGTCGACCAGTCGGGCACCCCCGGCCGGTTCCAGCCGCAGTCGTTCTTGGTGGGGTCATCGGGCGAGATGCTGCCGGTGGGAAAGACGCCGTGGGCCGACAAATAGCTGTGGCTGGCCAGGGCGATCTGCTTGAGGTTGTTGCTACACTCCATCCGCCGCGCCGCTTCGCGCACCGATTGCACGGCCGGCAGCAACAGCCCGATCAGAATGCCGATGATGGCGATCACCACCAGCAGTT
>CAYUIQ010000273.1:0-10978 GCA_964444795.1 uncultured Planctomycetaceae bacterium | reverse complement strand
CCGAAATTGATGACATGATAAGGAACTTCGGCTCGGAGCCGGCTGATACCAGCGGATCAATACTCTCCACATCACCAGCCGGGCCGGGAGAAAGCATCCGCCGCGATTTGCTTGGCCTCGACCCTCCCCCCCAACAACCGATCGTAGTTGACCCGGCGGCGAGCGCGCAGTATGGCGACGAGGCTCTAAGTGGGGCCCTTGGTGCGGCTGGTGACTGGGTCAAACCCTACGGCACACCGGCGTGGGACGCGGCCTGGCCCATGATCCAAGCAGATTGGCAGCGAGGTACGTTGGACAGGTGGTTGGGCTTGATAGATGTGACGAACCTGGAGAACGCGAAAGCGACCTGGCATGACCTCGTTTTTGGGCTTGGCCCCCTCAAGTTGCCACAGCCGGGATTCCCGCCGCTGATCCCGGACCACCGTGTTGAGTGGAATATCCCCTACTTGGGTGGGAAGCTCGGGAGGACTGAGTGGTACACATTTGATCGCAGTTCTTGGTTACGGTTCTTTGGCGACCGGATAATAGTCACAGCCGGGATCGACATAGAAAAGGGGTGGGATTGGTCATCGGGTCGAGATCGTCCGGGTGCGGTTCCAATGAACAATTACGATTGGAGCAATTTACCAGACAGCATTGGCGTGCCATTTGACGTCGGCGGCGTGCAATTTGATTTCAGGAAGTGACGCGTTTGGCGGGAGCGCGCTTGATGAGGCGTAGGAGGCCATTCCAAGTCTTCGTTACGGATACGGGAAAATCCGTAACAGACTGCTCTTGAGACACAGCGACCTTCTTGGGAAACTACTTTAGTGAAGGTGAAGAGGCGGATTGTCGGCGGTGCCGAAGCATCATGCTCGAAATCATGGATCGTGTCCGAACTCCCATGATTGCGAGTGCTTCGTCCCCGGCAAGCTTCCCTTGTGTCGGGAAACGGGATTCTGAACGGAGTGTATCACGGAGTCAATTCAATCAGAAACGGAGGTCCATCATGGTGTTGCCAAGGCTGGCGTTTCTTTCCACGGTGCTAGGGTTGGTCATGTGCGAGATCCCCTGCGGTGCGGACGACCCGACCGGCTCTTCCAGTCCGCCTCAGGAGCCGAAAGCCAGCACTCCGCAGACTTGGGAAGGCGTGATTCCCGAAGTGAGCAGGCAACTTGAGGGCGATCCGGCCAATGCTGATTTGTACGTACGTCGAGCCATCGCCCACCTTGAGTGTGGCAGACCGGAGATGTCGAAAAAGGATCTGGACGCTGCTCTGGCCATCGACCCGAACAACATTGATGCCTATTTCGTGAGAGGGAAGCTCTACATAGTGATGCGGCGGAATAATGACGCAATCGTAGCGTTCACGCGGGCAATTGAGTTGCGTCCTGACAGAAAGTGGGCGTATTCTTTTCGGGCACGGCTCTTTCTGAACTCTGGCCTCCTCGACGAAGCGTTGCGCGATCTCACTAAAGCCATCGAGCTTGCCCCAGATGACGCTGACTCTCTGGGATTCCGGTCTATAGTCTTCAGGAAGTTGCAGAAGTATCCGGAAGCGCTTGCCGACATCGATGCCGCGTTGCGCCGGAAACCCAACCACCCCAAGATGCGGCTTATTCGTGCTGCCCTACTATTCCAGGACATGGGGGAGGATGAGAAAGCGATTGCCGAGTTGAACGAGACGATTCGCTTGGCTCCCGGCTGCACTGACGCCTACTTCTTGCGCGGCGAATACTTGCGGACACGAGGCCGTCTTCGCCAGGCGCTCTCCGATTGCAACAAGGCCGTTGAGTTGGCACCGAATGAGCCAAGAACATATCTACTTCGAGCGGAAGTGCATATCGACATGAATGACTTATTGGGTGCTTCCGCCGATGTGTCAACCGCAATGAAGCTTGATCCGACTCGTGCCGACCCGTTTATCCAGCGTGGGGAGATTTCCTACCGCTACGGAAGACTCCAGGCAGCGCTGCGAGATCTTGACAAGGGTATTGCGATAAGGCCGGAATCCTCGAGTGCGAATTTCTGGCGAGGCGCGGTGCTGCTCGCTCTCGATCGGTTGGACGAAGCCCTGGCGGCATTCGACCATTCTAGTCGGCTTGACCCTCGTACGGACGGGCCACTCGTAGGACGAGCATGCGTGTTCAGCAGGCAAGGCCTCGCCGATGAGGCGAAACGCGAGTTGGCCCAGGCCGTGGCCGTCAATCCGACGGCGCCACTCGGTATGGTTGACTTCGCGCAGCGCGAAGTTACTCACAAGAGACCACTGTCAGCAGTTCGCGACTGCGACACGGTGATTGCCGTGGATCCGAGCTGCGCCGAAGCTTTCGCCCTTCGCGCCCGAGCACACGAACAACTTGGCCATCAAGAGCAAGCACAAGAAGATCAGGCAAGAGCCGCGGCCCTGTTCGCTGCCAGAGCGGCGAGGCAGGGCCAGAGACTCAAGTAGCGAGTTGGCGGCTGCTCGCGAATAGTCGCCATATCGATGTAGCGAGAAGGCTACTATGCGGACGGAGTCACTTCGAACAGAAACGGAGGTCCACAATGGACGGATAAAGGGAGACAGGCTACTTTGTTTGGGACGATGACGCCGCCGGAATCCTCACCAAATCGGTCCCCTCCGCCTTTGGACGGGCGCAGATCAACCACAGGAACCCCGCCCGGAGGACCAACGTAGGTCCTCCGGTGTTTGAGATGGCCTGCAATGGTCCCTGGCGGGGGATGCTAAACGCTCCTTATCTGATCGGAGGCCTGACGTGACGACAGAATCCGGCGCGGATCCAGCGGACGTGAAACCTCCCGGCAGGCACTGGGTCAGACCGCGTGTGATTCTGGCCATATCCCTCCCGCTGGTAATCTTGGCAACACTTGCCCTGGTTTTGGTTGTCCGTTGGGAAATCGATCGACACAAGATCCAACACGAACCCGAAGCCGTGGAACCGCGGATCGAAGAGTTGTTCTCCCACCACGTCAGGGTTGGCATCCACCTTGACGAAGTGTGGCGTGTCGACTTTGAGCATATTGACACCGAAGTAACCGACGCAATGATGGCAAATCTGGCAAGTTGGCCGTCAATCGAGGAATTGAGTCTGGCAACGCACCACTTTCACGGCAACGGGTTGGAGCATGTCGCCGGCCTGAAGAAACTGAGATTCCTCATGCTCAGTGGCAGCGGAGTTCGAAACGAAGACCTGAAACATCTCACCGGCCTGCCGGAGCTGAAGGTACTGTTACTTTCCGAGCTTCCACTAACCAATTCCGCCTTGCAGCATGTTTCCACACTAACCACGCTTCAGACGCTCAGGATCGATGGGACGGACATATCAGATTCCGGCCTGCGGTACTTGAGAGTACTCACACGTCTGGAGTCCCTCGATTTGGGCAGAACAAGTATCGGGGATGCGGGTTTAGCCTACCTGGCGGAGTTGCCGGAACTGCGCTCGCTGACTTGTGAGCGCACGAGGGTGACGGATGCGGGGTTACCGGATATCATGAAGATCCGCAGCTTGGAGTACGTTAATCTGGCGTTGACACATGTCTCGCCGGAGGGCATTGCCCGCCTTCGCGCTGAAATGCCAGACCTGGAAGTCGCTTACCATCTCCCCTAGGCGTTACGCCGCCGATGCCCAGGCCGAAAGTCTTCAGCCGCGTTACCAATACGTCTGGTCGGCCCGGTACGTCGACTCGCCCGTGCTGCGGGACGAAAACACCGACGCCGACGACACGTGCGACGACGGCCGCGTCTACTATCTGACCGACGCCCTGGGCAACGTCACCACCTTGGTCAGCGACACGGGCGTGGTCCTGGAACGCTACGTCTACGACCCCTACGGCCAGGTAACCATTTACAACGCCGACTGGTCCGCCACCCGCAGCAGTTCCTCCTACGAAAACACCCGTCTCTACACGGGCCGCGAGTTCGACCCCACCACCGGCCTGTACTATTACCGCGCCCGCTGGTACGATACGGGCACCGGCAACTTCACCACCCGCGACCCGCTGGGCTTTGCGGCGGGCGACGCGAATTTGTATCGCTACGTGGGGAATCGCCCGGTCGGTTCGACGGATCCGAGTGGGTTGTTGTGGCGACACGCAGACGGCTCGTCCGGCGCTCTCCCCGAGGGCGCGGTCTGGATTCCGAATCCACCGTACGAGGGACGCGGCGACTGGCTGGACAGCACAGGCAACTTCTTCGGCGGATATATTGATGTGTTTACCGGCAAGCTGTCGAGGCGTTACCGTGGCTTGATCGGTGATCGCGTCGATTACGACTCCGGCCTCTACTTGACGGGGCAGATAACGGGAACCGTCAACAAGCTGGCCATTGAGGTGTTGTACAATCCGTGTGGCGCCTCTGGCACGGCGCAGACGGCGTACACATTGCTCCAAGGGGCGGAAGCATCGGGCCATTTCCTTAATGCGGGCGACAAGTACGATGAGGGCGACGCACTCGGCATGGCCCAGGAACTCGTTGCCGCAGGCAACAACGTCAACAATATCAACAACATCAACAACCCGGACCCCACATGCTTCGTGGCTGGCACGCCCGTGGTGGTTGGCGTGGACGACAGCGAACCGTTGATCGCCAGTGCGGCAACCGGCGGTCAGGGCACCTGGGACCCGCGGTGGTGGTTCTCCGGCGTGGCTGCGGCGATGGGTCTGGCGGGCTGGCGGGCCGAGCGGCCGGCACGGCGGCGGAAGCAGATGGCAAACCGGCCGCCGGACGATCCGACGCCCGACGACGATGGGGAGGATCAACCGGTCCCGCCGGAGGAAGCGTGTCTGGCCGCGGCGCTTGCCGGGTCGTACAATGGGGTGAACGATAACACGGAGCGTGACGGCATGCAATTTCCCATCGCGGACAACTCGACGGGCGGGCGTCGCTGGTGGCTGGCTGGCTGCTTGATGGTGGCTGCGGTGCTGGCTGGCCGTGCCTGGTCGGGTAACACACCTGATCTATCCGCGCCGGACATGGGGTCCGCGGCACACGCCGTCGCGGCCAGCGCCGGGCCGTCGGTCACGACGCAGCCGATCGAGACGATTCGCGTCGGGCAGCGGGTGGTGACCCATCGGACCGCCGGGCTTTCCGGCGCCCCGTCGGCTCCCACCGCTGTCGACCCGGCCATCTGGCGGCTCGTGCGTCTGCGGGCGACCGAGGTCTGGCCCGACGGCACCCGCGATGTGATCAACGTCGAAACGCTCCAGCCGCCGGCGTGGATCTCCACATACGGCGCCCAAGTCGGCGCGATGGTGCCGCTGCCGCTCGATCTGGTCGAGATGGGGCTCCCCGATACCATCTGCGGAGAAGTCATCGCCGACGAGCCCTGCCCGGCAATCGGACCGGGCCCGGGGCGCGTCGTGCTGACGACGGTCAACCATCTCAACCCCGATGTCTGGCGGCTGACGGTCACCGACAAGCAAGGCCGCCGCGAGACGATCCGCCCGACGGGGTTCCACAGATTCTGGAGCGAAACGCGTCAGGCGTACGTCTCCGTCCGCGACCTGCAACTCGGCGAAACGCTCGACGGCGTGGCCGGCCGCCTCACGGTGCAATCCCTGGCCCCCGTGCCCGGCACCCACCGCGTCTACAACATGACGGTCGAAGGCGACCACGTCTACCGCGTGGCGACTCGTGGTGTGTTGGTGCATAACGTCTGCGAGGCCGTTCCAGGAGAGGACGGCGCGGCCGAAAGTTGGGAACCCGCTGATCCAAGGACTGAGGAGATGTACGACGATTACAACTGGGGCCAGTACACGAGGGGGCAGGAGATTGCGGATCCTGCCAACAGGGGGTTGGCCGACCCAGGTCTTGAAGAGCAAATCCAGGAGGTGGGGGAGGCGTTGGATTGGCTGCAAGGGACTGGGCGTAACTGAGGTATCCTGCGAGAGCTTAGGCGGTGCATGGTGGCCGATGAGTTTAAGGAGAACCGTGAGAAGTGGTGGCGGATCGTGGCGGGACCGCGATTGCAGAGCATGCTGGAAAGCCGAACTGCCGCAGAGGCATTCTTGGACGACCCAGCCCCAGAGATCCGCCATGTCGCGATTTCAATCGTGCGTTTTCACTGGAGGCCCACGTGGCCATTCCTGGAACGTTGCGAGAATATGGCTAACAACGATCCGGACGAACGCGTTCGAGAGGGCGCGCTCGCGGTAGTCAGCACCGTTTACGACGGCAGCAAGAACGTGAGGATCTGCGAATTTCTTGCTCGCTTCGTTTGCGATGGATCATTGTCTGAGAAGTTTCGCAGGCGCGCATACGCGAGTCTGCTGCAAGTCTCCGGGGAGCCGGGCCCCACGTCGCTTAGGGTGCGGTCGCCCCGTTTCCATTTCCCGAACGATGTGGACTGGTCCCTTGTCCGATCGTACATCCGTGAGTGAGTGTTCAGAAATAGGTTGTGACGTGAAAAGGACGAGGAAAGGCAACAGCGAGAAGATCTGGGTAATACAAGGGTACCAAGGCAGACCTGAGGGCTCAGGCCCCAAGGGTCTCGGGGGCGAAGTTATTCGCGACTGGCATGGGGCGTGGCCCCGGCGGAAACCCTGGCGGTGTGAAGCCCGTGTCGGTTCTGGCGTGACCTCCTCGAAACGGCTACAATCGTGGGGGCGAATTGAAAGCGAAGACCCTCAGGCCGGCGCCGTACCCACGGGATGCCGTCTATCGAGGGCGTGGGGTTGCAGATTCCAATCGCTCGCGGTCAAGTGGCCACCCGCCGATCATGGTTACGTGAACAAGAAACCGAGGTTCCATTCATGCACAAGTTGATGTTTTCACGCGGCTACGTGACGACGTCCCTGGTCGTGCTGGCGCTGGCCGTTGCCGGCTGCGGCGGAGAGTCGTCCGGTCAGTCGTCCTCGGCGAGCCCGTCGGGCACACAAGGGGCCGGTCCCGCACCTCCCCCGCCACCCCCTCCGGCTGAATCCGGGCAGCCCGTCGCAACGGCCAACTTACCCGTCTGGGAGTCGGACCCGACCTTGGCGGATCAACTCGGCCCCTACGAGAACTTCGGCGACTATCGGATCCGCCCGCCCAAAGGGTATCAGCGCATGCCATCGCCGGCAACCCCGCCCGGTGTGAAGGTTGTTGCTTGGGTTGGACCGCCGCGTCCCGACGGAAGCAGGCCTTCGGTCGCGATCAATCTTGTCACGAATCCTGAAGAAGTTCGCAACGCGACGGTGGAGCAATTCCTCGATAGCGCGTTACGCGGCGTGAAACGTAACCGAACGGATTGGAAGCAGACGCCCACCGAGTCGGGCCGGATCGGTGACTTGGTGTTCTTGCGAGCGACGTGGCAAGGAACCATGACACAAACGTCAATGAAGATACGCGGGATCGACTTTGCCGCAAAGGTCGACGCCCACTTGATCGATCTTCGGACCCAGGATATCGAACAGCACGACGAGCAGGCATCGAAGCTCGGCATCGCGTCGATTCTTACGTTCGCCAAGCAATGAGCATCCGGGTGCGTCGGAAGCGCGCACGTCGCGGCTAACCCCCTTATCGGCGGCGGAATTCAAGAGGCACCAATCGCAACATGACGGGACCCCCACAGCCATCGCCTCTGGTTTCCGTCGTACTTTCCGTCCATAACGGGGCGGCAGCGCTCTCCGCGGCGGTCCGCTCGGTGCTCGGGCAGACGTTTGCCGACTGGGAGTTGCTGGCGGTCGACGACGGATCGACGGACGAAACCTGGGAGACGCTCCAGGCCCAGGCAGCCGCCGACCCGAGAGTCCGGCTGATTCGCCTGCCCCAGAGCCAAGGACCCGGGGCCGCGCGGAACGCCGCGCTGCAACGTGCCTTGGGCTCGCTGATCGCCTACCTCGACCCGCCCGACGAGTTCTATCCCGACCACCTCGAAAACGTCGCCCGGCACGCCGACCGCGGCGACGTGCTGGTGTTCGGATACGACCTGGTGGACGGCGACGGACGGACGCGAACTTGGGACCCGACGGGGCTGCGCGATAATCTGTTCGCCATGAACATCGCCGATCCCTTGGGAGTCGTCCATCATCGCCGCTTGGCGGAGAAACTGGGCGGGTTCAACGAATTACTCTGGTGCGACGAGGACTGGGATTTCTGGAAGCGGCTTGCCCGGGCCGGGGCGGAGTTTGTCTTCCTGCCGCTGCGCAGCGGCCGTTGCCGCGCGGCGTCCCGTGATTCGGAGGCCAATGCCCGGCCCACAAGCGGCCAACGGAAGATCTTCCAGACCAACTGGCAGGCCGGCAGGCCCATTTACGGCGCGGGGCCAGCGGCGACCGGCGTCCCAAGGGTCCGAAAGATCGCCTTCGTGTCGCCGCACTGCCTAATCGATCATACCAGCGGAGCGACCGTCGCCACCGCCTCCGCCCTGCAACTGCTGGGGAAGATCGGTTTCGAGACGGTCGCCTTCTGCGGACCGCAAACGGCCGGCCCGGACGGGCTCTCGTGGGATCAAGTTCTGGCGGATGACCCGACCGCCGACCACGCCAGTGCATCTTCGACCGGCGGTCAACCGCCTCGGACGGTCACCGTGGACCACAAAGGCGTGCAGACAACGATCTTTCGCACCGATAGCCAGGGAGGCCCATGGACCGACGACGCGGAGGCCACGGCCTTCTACCAGGCCTGTGGGGCGTTTCTCGACGCCCATCGGCCCGACGTCGTGTTGACCTACGGCGGCAACGCGCCGGCCCAAACGCTGATCAGTCTGGCCAAGAACCGGGACATTCCGGTCGTCTTCTGGCTCCACAACTTCGCGTACCGCGAGCCGGCCTTTTTCTGGCCGGTGGACCACGTCGTCGTGTCGTCGGAGTACGCGCGGCAGGTGCAATGGGCCGAACTGGGGCTGGCCACGCATCACTTGCCCCCGGTCGTCGATTGGGAACGGGCAATGGCGACCGACCGACAGCCGCGTTTCGCCACGCTGGTGAATCCGCATCCGACAAAAGGCGTGTTCGTGTTGGCTGGAGTTGCCCGGATTCTCGCCCGACGCCGGCCGGACATCCGGCTGTTGGTGGTCGAAGGACGGACGCAGAACGACGCGCTGGGCGAGGCAGGGCTCGATCTGGCCGGGATGCCCAACGTCGAGGTGATGGCCGCCACTCCCGACCCGCGCCGGTTCTATGCCCAGAGCCGGATCCTGCTGATGCCCTCGCTGGTCAACGAGTCGTTCGGCCTGTGTGCGGCCGAAGCGATGCTCAACGGCATCCCCGTCGTGGCAAGCAACCGCGGCGCCCTGCCGGAGACGATCGGGGAGGCGGGCTTCCTGCTCGACGTTCCAAAGAACTACACGCACGTGACTCCCGACGTGCCCAGCGAGGCCGAACTGGAGCCGTGGATAGAGACGATCGTTCGCCTCTGGGACGACGACGAAGCCTATTGCCAGGCAAGCGACGCGGCCCGGCAACACGCCCAACGTTGGCGCCCCGAACAGCTTGCCGCGGAATACGAAGCGTTTTTTGCCAACCTCACGGTTCAGCCTGGCCCGCCGTTTGTGCCGAAGGGCACTGAAGCCGCCACGGAGTGAGTACTCCGTGTGAGTCGCGTTGGATGCCGGCCTCGGCGACTGTTTCGGCCAAGTTGGGGAGCAGGGCGTACCACTGAGGCTACGTTGGGCGCTCCGCATCCTGGCTCGTCTCGGCCGCCGGGCGCATCAACGTCGCCGTGTCGCGCGGGATCCACCAGCACGGCCCGTGAGCTACCAGACCGCGGTTCGGCATCCGGGCAATCGCCAAGCGGACACCAATGATTACGCTTTCCCAATTGGCGTCGTCGCCCACGATTTCGGCCGTGGGGAACAGTTTTAGCGCCTTGGTCACGTCGTCGCACACCGATTGTGTGTCGTGACTGCCGTCGATGTAGACGACGTCGGGCATGACTTTGAAGTGCCCGAGCAAGTCCATGCCATCCTGGATTGTGGCCCGCAACGGGATCACGCGGTCGCTCCACGGCCAGAGGTTATGAAGGAACGTCTCGAACAAGTGCGGTAGATCCTCGCGCCACTCGGGCGTGATATGATGCTCCAGGCTGCCCAGCCAGTGGTCGTTGCAGATGATGGTGGCATTGGGAGCCGCCTGGGCGAGGAACTGGGAAGACAAACCATGGTAAGACCCCGCCTCGTACACGACCTTCGTGTGAGGGCCAAGAAGATCCCGGAGCCGCGTCTGGTTCTCCGGTGGAAACCATCCCTTCGACGATCCCGAGCCGGTCGGCCGACCGGCCGGCCACGGAAACCACTCCTTGAGCGTGTCGATTCCCGTCATATTCGATTACCTCGAAGGCCATCTGGATAGGATCTGCACTTGCCGCAAGTGGGTGAAACACCACCGAACGTCAACCATCGTAGCTTTCACGCGAGACCGCCGCAATAGAGGGGCCTTCTTCCTTCTGCCGCTGGCAATGTTCCCACAATGCCGTAAGCGACGGATAGCACTCGTCCGGCTGCCGCTTGAACAGTTCACGCGACGCCGTGGTCAGGTTTGACATGACAAACTCCTTTGCTTGAGAGAAGAAGAAACGGAACACGAAACCGAGCAGGCGGCGGTAGTTGGCCGTCTCCCCGGTTCCGGTCCGCAGTCCAAGCGAAGGAAAGCAGCCCAGTCGGGGCATTTCTACCGCGGATCGATATGCGAGAAAGAGCGAACCTGCTACAGTGGTGCCATGCGGAGGATTCGGGACTCGTTGCATGAGCAGAAGCCGGGCAGACACAACGCCGAAATCCACGATCATTTGGCTTGCCAATAACGCCCACCCGCAGGGGGGATCGCTGGCGAGTTCGTGGCGAAAGAAGCTGTGTCAAGAACCTCTTGCCGGCACGTCGGTGCGTCGGACCAAGGCGCCCCAGCCCAATCCTCCCGGCCGGAGGTGTCACGATCCACATCATGCGTTTCTGACCCTCCGGCAACAGCGTCAGGAGGCCGCGTCGCTTGGTGGGGCGTCGCCTCCGCTACGGGCTGCGCTCCACCAAGCGAAGACTTGAATCCTTGCCTGAAACGACTTACCATCAACCTTTACCAAGAG
>CAYUIQ010000272.1:0-11030 GCA_964444795.1 uncultured Planctomycetaceae bacterium | reverse complement strand
CGAGCCCCCAGATCGCAACGAACTGGGGGCTCGCTGCGCTCGACCCCAGGCACCCCCCCAATCCCAGACTCCCCGAATAACTCAGAACCGGCGACTGACAACGTCATGGCCGAGCACAGCTACGATTTCTACGCCGCGCTGGCACGGATCCTCAACTCCGATCAATCGCGCAGCCTGATCCTCTCGGGCAACGTCCACGATCTGTTCTTCGACGGCAAGCAGTACGTGCCGCTGGTGCCGTTTCTCTGCCGCAAGGCGAAGGCCGACGGCGTGGTTCGCGTCGTGTACGAACTCAACGGCCCGATCCGCATTCTCGACCGGCGCAAAGCGGTGCGCGACGCCTGGATCGCCTGGCGCATGGGCGTTGCGGTTGATTCCGTGGGACTCGCCCGGATGCGCACCAGCGGATCGGCCGATCCGGAGAAATTGGGCACGCAGTTCGACCGCCTGTTGCACGAAGCCACGGGCAATCCCACGCTGGCGCTGGAAGTGCTCCGCCAGTTGACCGTCTGCTCGCGGCTGACCGGCTCCAGCGGCGATCTGCTGATCTTCATCGAAGCGGCCGACATGTTCCTGCCCGCGGGAAGCGGCGACGTGGCCTCGTTGAACGACAAGCAACTTCATCGCATCAGCATCGTCGCCGATTGGCTCAGCGATCCGGCCTTTATGAACGCCGCCGATTCGGTCTGCCTGATCGCCGAATCGCGGAGTTTGATCCATCCCCGCATCTCGCGACTGCCGCAGGTGTTGCCGGTCGAGGTTCCTTCACCGACGACGGCCGATCGGCTGCAGTTCATCCGGTCGTTCTGCAAGACGTCGCGGCGCGAGCCGAAACTCTGGGGCACGCCGGAGCAACTCGCCTCGGCCACCGCCTGCCTCTCGATCCACGCCGTACGACAGCTTCTCGCCGGTGCCGCGTACGGCGACGACCCGTTGCGCCCGGCCGACGTCGTGGACAAGGTCGAGGAGTTTATCCAAGGGCAATTGGGCGAGGACATGGTCGAGTTCAAACGCCCGGCCCATCGCCTGGAGCAGGTGGTGGGGTTTGCCAAGCTGAAGGATTTCCTCCGCACCGAACTGATCCCCCGTTTCCTTGCTCCCCCGGACAAGGCGCTGGCCGGTGCGGCGGTGGCCGGGCCGATCGGCGGCGGCAAGACGTTTGTCTTCGAGGCGGTCGCCGGCGAGGTCGACGTGCCCGTGCTGGTGCTCAAGGCCATTCGCAGCCAGTGGTTCGGCCAGACGGATGTACTGCTGGAACGGCTTCGCCGCGTGTTGGAAGCGTTGGAAAAGGTGGTCATTTTCGTCGACGAGGCCGACACCCAGTTCGGCGGCGTCGGCCCCGAGACCCACGCCACCGAACGCCGTCTGACGGGCAAGATCCAAGCGATGATGTCCGACCCCCAGTTGCGCGGCCGGGTCGTTTGGCTCTTGATGACCGCGCGGATCCACCGCCTCTCACCCGACTTGCGCCGCCCGGGTCGCGTCGGCGATCTCATCATCCCCGTGCTCGACCCCGAAGGCGACGACCGCCGCGCGTTTCTCGCTTGGGTGCTCGACGGCCTACTCGACAAACCGCCCCGCAAAGCGATCGACCGCCTCGACGCACTCACCGCCGGCTACTCCGCCGCCGCATTCGCCTCGCTCCGTTCGCAGCTTAAGGCAAGTGACCCGGCATCTTTCGACGAAATCGTCGCAACGGTCGAAGACCATCTCCCCCCAGCCATCGGCCCGACGCGCCGCTACCAAACCCTCCAAGCCCTTCTCAACTGCACCCGCCGCTCGTTGCTGCCCGATCCGAGCGTAACCGACTCCCAACGCGACGCTTGGCGGTTGGAGTTGCGCAAGTTGGAAGCGATGGGCATCAACTGAACCTCGGGGGTAGCGTGAAGATCGACGTTTTGCGGAAGAATTCCCGTACCACACAAATCCCGCCGGCTCGCTTGGCGGGATTTGTGCTGTTGGGGCGTTTTTCCGGAAAACTCAAGAAATCCCCCCACAACCCTTTGCCCCTTGTCGGTGGATCTGCTATGGTTCGGGCGCAAGAGGGGCAGGATCCCCCTCGACTACGGCGAATCCGGGTTAGGCTACCTCACAGAGACCAAGAGAATGGGGGTGACGACAGATGAGCCAAGAACAAGTGGATCGGATCAACAGAGAAATCCGAGAGGGCGGACAGATACTCTGCCAAGCCAACACACCGCGAGTCCACCTGCGCGGCGGTTACGGCGTGGCGGAGGGGCTGCTATTCTGGATGCCAATCGAGTTGATCACGGGCCTGACCGCGTCGCTGGGCTCGGGTCCACTACCCACCTGCACGCGAGTGATGAGATGGCCCACCGATGCCGACCCAATACTGAACATATACTTCTCCGTCAACCGTGGCGGCACTCAACACGATATCGACGTCTCGATTGACCCGCTGAGCGAAAGCACCTATCACCTGACAATCACCGAGAACACTTCAAGGATCATCTGGGAGGCCTTCGGGTCGATCGCGCACACGGCAGACGGCTTCGACATCGACATCTTCCGACGGTCCGGCCACGCGAGCGTTTGTTCATAGCAGCGTGCGTTGCCTGTGGCTGGCGCCCGGCCCGTGGCACTTGAGAATGGGGCTACATCTTGCAGGGCAAGATGCCTACTTCGCGTGAGATATTGAACACCGAAAGTAGGGTAGGGTGCGTCCAGACGCACCATGATGGAAAGCAACTGGTGCGTCCAGACGCACCCTACAACTATGCGAGCGTGGAACGTGGCCCCCAGGCTTTCGGCTTGCCCGTCCCCTTTCTCTGCTCCCTTTGCTTCCTCCTGTTCCAACCTTAACTTCTGAACAGGAGGAAGCTTGCCCATGCGAGCCCTTACCACGCATCCGTTCTAAACGGCGATGCGGGCAACCCTTCCTTGTTGTAGAGGTTCGCCTTGTCCGGGTTCATCGAAAAGGCGTAGCGCACGGCCACCGGCTCCTTCACGTCGGGCGACGAGACGACGATCGTCGAACCGTCGACGACCGCATCGGCCCAGACCCATTTCTTGTCGGCTCCGGCGATGGCAAAACCTTCGAGCTTGGCGACCGGTTGGGGCGCTTCGATGCCGTCGGCGCTTTCCTTGCGGGCCGCTTGAAGGCCCGTGCCGGTGTGGTCGAACGAGAGTCGCACCTTGCCGGCTTCGACCTTCATGGCCTTGTAGAGCGGGCCGCTGTGGACCAGGTCCTTCTTACCGTAGTCGTTGGCCAGCGCCCAAAGCGCGAGCCGGCGGCCGACGTCGTACTTGTTGCGCGGGTGGATGTTCTTGGCCGCGCCGACGTCGGTGATCACGGCCATGCCCGTCTTGGGAACCTGGCGGATGGTCTTGAGCTGGGCTTCGCGAAGCCGGGCCCAACCGTCGCCGCCGGCCGGATCGGGATTGGGGTTCTGGAAGTTGGCCAGTTGCACGAAGTAGAACGGGAATTCGCCTTGATCCCAGGTCGTTCGCCAGCCCAGCACCAGAGCCTTCATCTTCTGATAATAACTGTCGCCCTCGCCGCCGTTCGATTCGCCTTGATACCAAAGCGCCCCGGCGATGGCGTACGGCTGCACGGCCGCGGCCATGCCGTTGTACATGGTCGACGTATCGCGAAGCGTGGCGGCGTCGAGTTCGTCGACCTGCTCGAAACCCTCGGGCGGAGTCCACGGCTCGATCCGCGTGCCACCCCAGTTACACCCGATCAGCCCGATCGGCACGTCCAACTCCTCCTCGAGATGCACGGCGAAGAAGAACCCGACGGCCGTGAACCCGCGGGCCGTCGCGGCGCTGCAAACCTGCCAGGCGCCGTTGAAGTCGTCGGCCGGTTCCGGGACGCGGACGTGCGGGACCTTGATGTGGCGGATCATGGGCAGGTTGTCCGGATCGACGCTGTCGGGCAAGATCGCGCCGCCGACGGTCCATTCCATGTTCGACTGGCCCGAGCAGAACCAGACCTCGCCGACGAGTATGTTCTCGACCTTGAGTTGCTCGTCACCCGCGGCGACGGTCATCACGGCGGCCTGTTTGTTCACCTTCAGTGCATCGAGCCGCACGAGCCACTTGCCGTCTTGCCCGGCCTTGGTGGTCTTGGTCTGCCCGGCAAATGCAACGGTGACCTCGTCACCCGCATCGGCCCAACCCCAGACGGGCACGGCGATTCCTTGCTGCAACACGGCCCCGGAAGTAAACATGGCCGGCAGTTTCAATTCGGCGGTGGCGGTGGCCGCCGACATCGCCAGAATCGTCAGACCAAACAACGCGGTACGCAACATTGGGTACCTTCTCGCAATCATGGTGTCTCTCCTGTGGAGAAAGGGGGGGGTTGGTTAGCATGCCGAATACGAAGTATTGTACGTCACGGCCATGCGCTGAGCAACGGTTTCACACGCTTACCGTCGAAACGTCCGAAGGTAACAGCGTACCAAACGACAGAAACCGGCAATTCGCCGCGGCAGTCCTCGGCCGTAGAGAAACTCCAGCGCGCCGCGCAGGCCCCGGTAGATCTGCGGGCCGTGCGGATACCACCAGAGATCCTTCTTCACCCACGGCATCAGGTCGTCGACGATACACTGCGGCCGGGTCATTTCCGCGAACCCGATTTCGCCGTGCGTGCGCCCAATGCCCGACTGTTTGAACCCGCCCCAGGGCGTGTCCGGCAGGCCGTGGCTTACGAGGTGATCGTTGACGGTGACGACGCCCGCTTCGAGCCGCCGGGCCAATCGCCGGGCCGTCTTTCGACTCCTCGACCAGACCGAGGCGGTCAATCCCAGTTCGGAGTCGTTGGCCAGGGTAACGGCCCGGTCCATGTCGTCGACTTTCATCACGGCCACGACCGGGCCAAACGTCTCTTCGCGCATGACGCGCATCGAGTGGTCGACGTCGACCAGCACCACGGCGGCCATGAAGTTGCCGGCGGTTCCCTCGGGGCAGTCGGACTGGGTATGCACCTTGGCGCCGCGCGTCGTGGCGTCCTCGACATGCTGCCGCACGACGTCTCGTTGCTTCCGCGTCGTCATGGCCCCCAGATCGACCTGATGATCGACGTCCTGGCCGACCCGCAAGCGGGCGACGCGCTGGGCCAATTCGTTGAGAAACGATTCATACACGTCCGTATGCACGTAGATACGTTCGACGCCGCCGCAGGATTGCCCGCAGTTTTGCAGCCCGGCCCAAACGGCCCCCGCGGTAGCACGCCCGAGATCGGCATCGGGACAAACGAGCATCGGATCGTTGCCGCCCAGTTCGAGAGATACGGGCGTAAATGTCTCGGCCGCCTTGGCCATCAGTTGCTTGCCCACGTGTACCGAGCCGGTGAAGAAGAGCTTGTCGATGCCGGCTTCCAGCAGGGCGTCGCCGGCAACACGACCGGGCAGGTTGATATGAGCGAACACCCCCTGGGGCACTTCGGCCGCGGCAAAGCACTGCCGCAGCGCTCGGCCGACCATCTGCGTTTGCGTGGCCACCTTCAAGATCACCGCATTGCCGGCCAGCAGAGCCATGACGACTTCGGAAAAGGGGATGGCGAAGGGGTAGTTCCAGGGCGAGATCACACCGACCACGCCCCAGGGCACGCGGTGAATCCGGCTTCGCTTGTTCACCAACAGCCAAGAACTGCCGCCGGTGCCGCGCGATTTCAAAAAACGCTTCGCCCGGCGGCAATAGTAGCTCGCCGCCACGGCCGCGGGAAACACCTCGGTGGCCATGGCGTCGACCCGGGTCTTGCCGTTGTCGGCGCTGATCGTCTCGGCCAGTTCGTCGGCATGGGAGACAATATAATCGCGGACCCGGCGCATCGCCGCGACTCGCTCCTTCAGCGGAACCCGTGCCCAAGCGGGTTGGGCCGCGCGCGCCGAACGAAAAGCGGCATCGAGGCTGTCGATCGAATCCAAGGGCGAGTGACCCAGCAGGCGGCCGTCGGAGGGACTCGTGCAAGGGGTGTTCGTTTCAGTATTCATTTCCGGCCCACGAAATGGTCCATCGAACGATTGATGCCCAAGAAGCCCACGATCGCATCGAACCATCGCAGCGGCAGGACCCGCAACGCGGGCACCAGATGGACCGCCCGGGGCATGAGCAGCCGACGACGGTTGCGGCGAATGGCCCGAACGATGCGCTCGGCGACGTACTCTTCGTCGAGGATGGGCAGCAGCCACGGGAACCGGGTTTTCACGCCGCGGAACATGCCCGTATTGACGTAATAAGGGCAGACGATCGTGGTCATCACACCGGGCGCCGTTTCTCGGAGTTCGGCTCGCAACGCCTCGTCGAAACCGACGGCCGCCCATTTCCCGGCGCAATAGTCGGCCAAACCGGCCACACCCACGCAACCGGCGGCCGACGCAATGGTTACCACGTGACCAGTCCCCGCGCGGATCATATCCGGCAGGAATGCTCGGCCCGTCCAGAACAGGGCCATGGCGTTGACGTCGATGGTTCGGCGGATCTGCTCGTCGCTACACTGGAGAAACCGTTTACCGGAAACGACGCCCGCGTTGTTGACCAGGATGTCGACACCGCCCGTGTCGCGTCGCACTTGCTCGGCCGTTTCATGGACGCACTGGCTTTGCGACACGTCGCACACGTAGCCGTGGACCGGCTCTGGTGCAACTGCCTGGAATTCTTCCACGCACGCGGCCAGGGCCTCGGGATCAATGTCCCAGATGATCGTGCGAGCGCCACGCCGTGCCATCTTCAAGGCCGTCAGCCGCCCGATGCCGCTGGCACCGCCGGTGATCAACACGCTTTTGCCGGCGATCTCGGTCATCGTGGCCTCCCCGGGTCTGCGTTGGGTGGTTTCAGCCGGTGGGTGCCTGGGGACGAGTTGCGAGCAGCGAGCGACGAGCCCCCAGTTGCAGACGATCTGGGGGCTCCCTGCTCGCAGTCCGACCCCAGGCACCCCAACACGACAGCTATTCTCCACTCGTCCTGAGTATACTCTCCTTCGGCAATCGATCAACCCACGCGTGGCGATTGGCACCTACCGGTCATCAGGTCTATAATGCCGTGCCGGTAACTACCCGCATTTTCCTCTTGCCGCATCGAGGCCGAAACATGATCGTAACACTCAGACGGGACGCGTCGAACACCAGGGGTTTTCTCATCGCAGCCGGCATGGCGATTCTCGGGTCCTTCCTTGCGGTAACAACGGCCGATGCGGCCAACCGGCCGAATGTGATTCTCGTGATGACCGACGACCAGGGCTACGGCGACGTGGCGGCCCACGGGAATCGGGTGATCCAAACGCCGGCCCTTGACCGATTGCATGCTACCAGCGTGCGGCTGACCGACTATCACGTTTGGCCGCTGTGTACGCCCACGCGGGCCGCCTTGCTGACCGGGCAGAATGCCGTGCGGCTGGGCGCGTGGGGGACCACTTGGGGTCGTTCGCTACCCCGGGCCGACGCGATGACCATCGCCGACGTCTTCTCCGCGGCCGGCTATCGCACGGGTTGCTTCGGCAAGTGGCACGTCGGCGACAATTATCCCTATCGGCCGAAAGATCGGGGCTTTGACGAAGTGCTCATCCACGGCGGCGGCGGCGTAGGGCAAACGCCCGACTACTGGGGGAACGACTATTTCGACGACACGTATTTCCATAACGACAAGCCGGTGAAGTTTACCGGCTACTGCACCGATATTTGGTTCGACGGGGCGATGCGGTTCATCGAGGCATCGAAGGACAAGCCGTTTTTCGCGTACGTTTCCACCAACGCGCCGCACGGTCCGTACAACGTGGCCAAGGAGTACAGCGATCGCTACGCCGGCAACCCGGCGGTGCCGCATGCGGCGTTTTACGGCATGATTACCAATATCGACGACAATATGGCCCGACTGATGCGGAAACTCGACGAGCTGGGCATCGCCGAGGAGACGATCCTCATTTTCACCACCGATAACGGCACATCGGCCGGCTTTCGTGGCGGAAAGGGGTTCAACGCCGGGATGCGGGGTGCCAAGGGCTCGCTTTACGACGGCGGGCATCGCGTGCCGTTCTTCATTCGCTGGCCCGGAGGCGGGTTGACCGGCGGACACGACATCAACGTGTTGGCTTCCTGTATGGATGTATTGCCCACGCTGATCGACTTGTGTGGCTTGAAGCGGCCCGAGGGGTTTCGCACCGACGGCGTGAGTTGGGCCCAAGTTCTGCCGGCAAAGCGCGATGTCGAACAGGCGCGATCCCTGGTGATTCAATACCGCCAAAGCGCCGAACCGCCGCAACAATGGAACGCGGCCGTGCTGAGCCCGCGCTGGCGATTGATCGGCGGCAAGGCGCTGTACGACATCAAAGCCGACCCGGGCCAGAAGACCGACGTGGCCGCCGAGCATCCCGAGGTAGTGCAGCAGCTTCGCGCGACGTACGAAAAATGGTGGGCGGAGGTTTCTCCCAGTTTCGGCGACTATTGTCATATCGTCCTGGGCGACGACGCGGAGAACCCGGCCCGGCTGAACTGTTTTGATTGGCACACCCACACGCCCTGGAACCAGGGTGCCGTTCGCGGCGGCTCGACGGCCAACAGTTTTTGGGCCGTCGAGATTGCCAAGGCCGGGCAGTACGACATCAGCCTGCGTCGCTGGCCGGTGGAGGTCGACGCTCCGATCACCGCCGCAATCCCCGGCGGCAAGGCGGTCCGCGCCACGACCGCGAGACTCAAGATCGGCCCGATCGACGAGACGCGGCCGATACCCGCCGGGGCCAAGGAAATGACCTTCACGGTCGAGTTGCCCGCGGGTAAAACGACTTTGCAGACGTGGCTGATTGACGAGGCGAGCGGTCAATCGCGGGGGGCGTATTATGTGGTGGTCGAGCGGAAGTGACCGATTGGGTGCCACTGGCATCCTGCCAGTGCTTCTTGGACTCGGAGCTTGCCCCCGGCACAACCAACACAAGCCATCGCGGCAATCGACTCCGCGGTGGGGGATTCGACATCGGGTGACTCTGCCCCTGTGGAGTCCGCGGGGAACGACGTCACTTCGAGCCGATTTACGCGCACAATATCTCTTCGCCGCTTCGGCGTGCAAGCTACGGTCGAAGAGGCACTGGCAAGATGCCAGTGGCACCCAATTCGCCCCGACCTACGGCAGTTCCTTAGCAATCACATGATACTCCATGCGAGGCCCGTTCTCCTGGCCGATGGTGACCGAGCCGCGTGTGTCGGCAACGGTGACGATCCGGGGAGAGGCGAGGATCGTCGGTTTGCCGCGGGGGGGCTTTTCGATCAGCTTGAACTGGGTGACGTATTGCGTCGGCTGAGCGTCGGCGACGGTCGAGATCGTAATCTCGATCCGTTTGCCCGGCGCCTGGCCCATGACGAACCGCGCATCGTGGCCGTCGGTCATGATGAGTTTCGGCTGGCAAAGGATGCGCTGCCCGCCATCGGCGTCGACCTCCAGCACCTTGAAATCGGCCACATGTTGCCGTGGCTCGGGCTCCGCCGCAAAAAGAACCCCGCACGAAACGGCCCCGATCAGGCCGGCAAGAAAGATCCTCGACATTTCGTTCTCCTGGAGGTTCCACGGTTGGGACGCTTGACACGCACGGCCACACGGTGGGCTTATACCGTATCGGGCCAAATCGGCCAAGGGCAGTCGGGCGATTTGTCGCCGGGGAATGTAAATCGCATTCACGGTATCTACTCCAACGGATCGTCGCCGGCCGCTTTGGCGGATTCGGGCGGCGATTCTTCAGCCGGTTGCTCCACGGTGTCCGGCACCGGCTCGCCATACCATTTCGGCTGTTCACTAGAATCCATAAACTCCCTGACGCAGCATGTTGAAACCGATAACAGGATCGCAAGGATCGTCGTCCGTAGGAACAAATCCCGAAGGGTGAACTGCCAGACACTCTTGTCTTCCGCCCGACGGCGTTGGCTTCGCGGCTCACAGAACACCTGTTGGAAGATTCCTCCAGCGGCGCCTCCGACCGTCCCCATCCCCACGCCCAACAGCATGACGCGATCACCGAAGAGGAATGGAAGGTCGGCGTCCGGAAATGCCCAGCATATCGCAAAAGCGCACGTCAGACCGCCTGCCAGGGCAGCCAGCACGACACGATACCGGGACGTCCACGTCATCCAGCCCATGCCCGCCATGGCTAAATGGATTGGCACTCCCAAGGTACTCGCGATGAAGACTCCGACCACTGCGCAGAAAAGGCAGTATTCTCCGCCATAGCGGTGTTCAGCCAGTACAAATCCGAATATTCCGCAGCCAATCATCGTCCCCAGCCAGGCGGAAGGCCAGAAGTATAGGCGGACTTGAAGCCTTCGGCCTTTTGTGGAGCGATGTTCGTTTGCCTTGGCTTCGGGCATTGGTGCCCCTACCCTACCTCGTTACCGCTCCAATATCCCCGCGCATCGCTCCCGAAACTGCCGGAGCTGCTCTTCCTGCTCGGAACTGTACGAACCCAGGCGGTGGGCGTAGGTGTCCATCCAGACGATCAAGCGGCGGAGGCTGTCGGGGTCGAGCTTGACGTCTTCGTGGCCGCCTTCCGCGGTCAGCAGGGCCAGCAGCTTGCTCTGCAGCGCCGGGCCTTGGCCGGCGATCGAGGCGTCGCGCTCGAAGACCAGCTTGCGGAGATCGCCGTCGGCGTATTCCAATAGGGCGTCGTACGACTTGGGGCCGGTCAGCACGAACTTGGCCGCCTTGGCGTCGTCGCCGTCGGGGCGATGGCACGAGACGCAATGGCGATCCAGCACCGGTTGTACCAGTGTGTCGTACCGCAGCGGCCAAGTGCCCTCCGGCCCGAGTCGCAACTTCGACGCATCACGGGCCGCAGCCAGCGGAATGCGTCCCAAGCGGGGCGTCGAGCGGCGCCCTTCGTGACAGCCCACGCAGGCCAGCGTTTCGTTCGGCTGGACGTACGTCAGCGAACGCATCGTCTGCACGGCCATCCCGTTGTGGTCCAACGCCTGGAAGAAGACGGGCACGCCGGAGGGCACGCGGAAGAAGGCCGATCCGTCGGACTCGACCGGTACGGTGCCCAGCACGAACTTGCCCGGGTCTTCCCGCGAGACGCCCAGGCTCGGACT
>CAYUIQ010000271.1:0-11090 GCA_964444795.1 uncultured Planctomycetaceae bacterium | reverse complement strand
TGCGTTCTGGGGGCTCGTCGCTCGTTCCTCGCAACTCGACCCCAGGCACCCTTCCGGAATTCCCGGACGACCCCTTCTTCTCTCCGGTGCAGTCCGATATTATTGGAACGGTGGAATCCCCGATGCCCTCCAACCCTGCCCCCAATCCCAAGGACAATGGAACATGCGCCGACCAGCGACCTTGCTCCTGGCCGTTGCGGTGTGCGCCGGCCCGGCACCCGCCTCGGCGGACGATACGGAAGACCACGGTATCGAGGCGACGGTCCGAAATCGTGGGGATCGGGTAACGATCGCCGTCGAGCAAGACACGGCCACCCTGGGCGTGACCAGTACGCGCGGCATCGGCAGCGCGACGATCAGCCGAAAGGACCGGGATTGGCCGAAGCACATCGTCGTTCGGCTACACCTGCGTGGGCTGGAGTCGTTTCGCGTCACCGCGGGCGAGGCCACGCTGGCCGTCTCGGTCCTCAGTCACGGCAAGCATGCTCGACTGCTTCACCTGTGGAAGAACGGAAAGGAAGGGTCTCGCCTGACCGCCGACAGCCCGTATTGGACCGAGGTGGAAATGCTCGACGCCCGGGGAAACCCGGCGACGAAGATTCCGCTGACCGGCGGCTACTTCGAGATCACCGTTCCGCGCAAGCTTCTGGAAGGAAACCCGCAATCGCTTTCGTTGCGTTGGATCGACTTCTACCGGTGAGAAGCGACCGTCTACGATTCGGTTTCGCTCGACCACTTATTGCGGATGCGGGCCAGTTTGCGTTCGATGGTTCGCGTGGCGCAGTTCATTTGCTCGGCGATTTCCCCATTGCTGTACCCTTCGAGTTTTCGCAGGGCGATGTCGCGCAGAGATTCGTCGTCCAGACATTCCAGCAACCGCGCGCATTCCTCGTTGATCTGTGCGGCGAACTGCGGCGTAGGGCTCTGCCCCAGGACGTCATTGATCCCCGGCGCGTCTGAATCGTCGGCCCGTCGGAAGACCGATTCGCCGCGAACCGTGCCGCCTCCGCGCTTCTGTCGACAGCGGCGTCGCTGGTGGGCGATCGCTTTTCGGGCGGTGATGGTCACCAGCAGTTTCCAGAGGTCGTGGCGGTCGTCCAATTGTGGAAAACGGCCCGCGGTGGCTCCGCGAAAGAAGCTGTGCATGGCGCTCAGGGCCACGTCTTCCTCGTCGCTCACCCGCCGCGCGCCGCTCCCCAGCTTGCGGTCGGCCAGACGCACCAACTGCTCGTAGTATCGCTCCCATATCTGTTGGGCTGCCCGCTCGTCGCCCTTGGCGATGCCGCTGAGCCAGGGGGTGATCTCATCGTGAGCCATCGTTGGGTGCCTCCGGCAGTGGGTATCTCAGGCCAAAGGGGGGGTATATGGCCGTATTGGTCCCCCTATTATAGCCAGATGGGTAAGTGCGGCAACGTCCGAACCGCCAAGCGATTGCCGAAAACAGGGCCTCACCCCTCTGCAGAGTGAGGAAAGGCAGCCAAGTCAGCGCCCTCGCGAGACGGTGCGGCAACTCACCCCGGCAGCGGCCATCGCCGCGGTCGCCCCCCTTGGTGCCCGAGGGCGACGATTGTCGCTATAATCATCCGCATGAGCAGCGACGAAACTCTCCCGCAAGACGACGACCAGCGGCATCAGGCTCGGAAGAAGAGTCTGGTCGACGGCCGGCCGCCATGCGACGTGCCGGGCTACGAGCCGCAGCACTTCCTGGGCATGGGCGCCTACGGCGAGGTGTGGATCGCGCTGGAGAGAAATACGAGCCGGCGCGTGGCGATCAAGTTTTACGCCCATCGTGGCGGGCTCGATTGGTCGCTGTTGTCTCGCGAGGTGGAGAAACTCACCTTCTTGTTTGCCGACCGATACGTGGTGCAGTTGATCGGCGTCGGTTGGGATGCCGATCCGCCCTACTACATCATGGAGTATCTGGAGCGAGGTTCGCTGGCCCAGCGGCTCGACGCGGGGCCGATGCCGGCAGCCGAAGCGGTCGACTTGTTTCGCGACGTGGCCGTCGGTCTGGTTCACGCCCACGGCAAGGGCGTGTTGCACTGCGATTTGAAGCCGGCCAACATCCTCTTGGATCAGGACGGCAAGCCGCGTCTGGCCGATTTTGGGCAGTCGCGGCTATCCCACGAACAGACCCCTTCGCTGGGCACGCTCTTCTACATGGCCCCCGAGCAGGCCGACCTCAAAGCGGTTCCCGACGCCCAATGGGACGTGTACGCATTAGGCGCTTTGCTCTACTGCATGTTGACCGGCGAACCGCCGCAGCGCAGCGAAGCGAAGCGCAAGCTTCTGGAAGAAGCGGAGGATCTCGATCGGCGATTGGCCCGATACCGGCGGGCGATCCAGGAAGGTCCTCTTCCCACGGCGCACCGCCGCGTCGTGGGTGTGGATCGTGATCTGGCGGAGATCGTCGACCGCTGCCTGGCCCCCGATCCGGCCGATCGCTATCCGACGGTACAAGCCGTTCTCGACGCACTGCGCGCCCGGGCCGCGCGTCGTTCGCGGCGCCCGATGATGGTCCTCGGCGCGGTGGGTCCCGCCCTGTTGCTGTTGATCGGCTTGTTCTTTTCCTGGCAGGGGTTCAACGCGGCCGTGCGGCAGTCGGACGAAGCGCTTTCGGCGCGGGCGCAGGAAAGCAACCAGTTCGCGGCTCGGTTCGTCGCCCGAACGATGGCCAACGAACTGCAGCAGCGCTATCGGGCGGTCGAGGATCTGGCCGCCTCGCCGCAACTGCGCCTTGCCATGATCCACCTGATCGACGATCCCGACATGCACCGACTCCGCGAGCAGTTGAACGACCCGGCCCTGAACGACGCCGCGCTGGACCCGTTGCGAAGAGAATACCGCAAATCCACGTTGCAGGGTGAAGTTCAGACCGCGTTGGACAAGTCGCTGCCGGCAGCCTTTCGCCAGAGCGTGGCCAGTTGGTTCGTGTGCGATCCGCAAGGACTTTCCCTGGCGCGCGTTCCCCGCAGCATGACGTTGGGCAAAAACTTCGGATGGCGGAGTTTTCTTCACGGAGGCTCCAAGGATCTCGATCCGTCGTGGCGTCCCGAGCCGAAGGCCTATTTCCACAGCCCGCACCTCTCCGACGTCTTTATCTCGCACGCCACCGACCAATGGATTGTGGCCATCTCGATGCCCATCTTCGAGAAGCCCGAGGGGAGGTTCCTGGGTGTGGTGGCCCTGACGTTCGAGGTCGGGGATGTTGTCAGGCTGGGAGGGGGAAAGCGCCAGTTCGCCGTGCTCGTCAACTGCCGCCCGGGTGAAAACAACGGCGTCGTTCTGCAGCATCCCGTCTTCGATCGGCTACCGCGCGAAGAGAAGAAAAAGCTGCTGGCCGACCATGGGAAGTACCGGATCACACCGGACCGCTTGCCCGTTTCCGATGATTCGGGAACCACCGCAAACTATCGGGACCCGTTCGCCGAGGTCGACCCCCGGTACGATACCGATTACCTGGCCAGGATGGAACCCGTTGAGCTTTTCGACAAGGAGACCGGCCTGGTCATGATCGTGCAAGACCCCTACGACGACGCCATCGGCTCGACGCTGTCCGAACTCAAGGCGACGCTCACCCGCAACGGACTGGTTGCCCTGCTGGTGATCGCGCTGGTCGTGGCCGGGCTGTGGGGGATCGTCTTCCGGCTTGGCGCCGAGCCGAAGTAAGTCTCCTCAACTGTCTCCCACTCAGGCACCATGAACATACCGCTTCTTTCTCGGTTGCTCGGTACCATCGCCATGCTCATCGGCGGGTCGATGCTCTTCAGCCTGCCCTGGGCGCACTGGGCGTTGGGGGGTAACTGGGCACACGAACGAGACGGCGTGGCCGGGCTGGCGGCCTCGATCGCGGTCTGCTTTGCCGTGGGCGCTCTGCTGCGCCGTGCCGGACGCCACGCCAAGGGACAACTGTTTCGCAAGGAAGCGATGGCCATTGTCGGCCTGAGCTGGATCTTGGCCACGCTGCTGGGGGCGCTGCCTTTTGTGTTCAGCGGAACCCACACGGCCGAAGGCCACCGCATGGACTTCGTCGACGCCATGTTCGAGGCCCAGTCCGGGTTCAGCACCACCGGGGCCACCGTGCTGACCGAACTTGAGGACCCGAAACTCGTACCCCGCACCATCCTCTTCTGGCGCTCCAGCACGCATTTCCTCGGCGGGTTGGGGATCATCGTGCTGTTCGTGGTGATCCTGGGGCAAGGTTCGGCGGGCAAGGCGATGATGCGGGCCGAGATGCCCGGGCCGAGTCACAGTTCGCCCCAGGCGAGAATGCAACACACGGCCTGGGTCCTGTTCCTCATCTACGTGGGGCTCAACGCCCTGTTGACCGTCAGCCTGCTGCTGGAGGGACTGTCGCCCTTCGATGCGCTCTGTCATGCCTTCGGCACCATGGCCACCGGCGGATTCAGCACCTACAACAACAGCGTCGGACACTTCGCCGCCAACCCGGCTTACAACGGCCCCTTGATCGAGATGACCATCGTCGTGTTCATGGTCCTGGCCGGCACCAACTTCATGCTCTTATACTTCCTCGCCCTTTTCCAGCCAAAGCGTCTGCTGAAGGATCCCGAGTGGCGCGTCTACGCCGCGGTGATCGGGGTAGCAACCCTGGCGATCGTGATCGCGGGAATGATCGATGAAGATTTCCCGGATGTCGGTCAGGCCGCGCGCGACGGCCTCTTTCAGACCGTTTCCATCATGACCACCACCGGGTTCTGCACGGCCGATTTCAACCAGTGGAGTTACTTCGCCCGGGCGCTGCTGCTGGTGTTGATGTTCGTCGGTGGATGCGCCGGCAGCACGGGCGGGGGAATGAAGGTGATCCGGCACATCCTCTTCGTGAAGATCCTTCGCCTGGAAATCGAACAGGCCTTCCATCCCAGCGTGGTGCGCCCCTTGCGCCTGGGCGGTAAACCGGTCGAAGACCAACAGTTGCGGCGGAGTATTCTGGTCTACTTCGGGCTGATTGTTGCCCTGTTCATGGCCAGTTGGACGCTCACCGTGGCCTGGGAACCCGACAGCACGTGGACCGCTCACGGGCACGACTCCGAGCAGAAGTTGCTCGACTCGGCCACCGCCGTGACCGCCACGCTGAACAACATCGGCCCGGGGTTGGGCGTCGTCGGCGCCACGGAGAACTACGCCAAATTCTCCCCCCAGAGCAAGGGCCTGTTTATCTTTCTGATGATGATCGGCCGGTTGGAGATCTTCGTCATCCTCGTGCTCGCGGTGCCCGCGTTCTGGCGAAGCCAGTAGGCGCTCGGCAATCCGAACCATGAACATCTTTCATCCTACCAAAGTCGAATCATGAGCCCCCACACTCTAAGAGTTGAACGTCTTGGCCAGATCGAGCGCGCGAATGTTCGGTTTGGCGACCTGACGATTCTGGTCGGCCCCCAGGCAACCGGAAAAACCATGTTCTTGGAGATGTTGAAATTGCTTGTGGACACCGGTGCAATACTGGCGGACCTCAAGCGCTACGGGCTCGACTGGGACAAGGACTTCGGTCAGTTTCTGAATACATACCTCGGCGAGGGCATGCGCGGGGTTTGGCGCCCGGGGCAGAGCAAGATCTCGTTCAAAGGCAAGAATGTGGATCTGGAACAACTGGTGAGCCGCCAAAAGAAGAACAAAGAAGAATCCATGTTTTTCATTCCTGCCCAGCGCGTGCTGTCCCTCGGCAAGGGATGGCCCCGGCCGTTCAGTGACTACGGCGCCGGGGACCCGTTCACGGTTAGGGATTTCAGCGAAAAGATTCGCTTACTTATGGAATCGGCGATGGGCAGGGGGGCATCCATCTTCCCCAAAACGGGACGTCTGAAATCAGAGATACGCGATCTATTGGACCAAACGGTTTTCAAGGACTTTCGGCTCGGGGTCGACAAACACGGTGCGCAGAAACGGCTGGTCCTCAGCTCGTCTGGGACCGATCCTCAGCTACCCTTCATGGTGTGGTCCGCCGGACAGCGGGAGTTCGTCCCGCTATTGCTTGGGTTCTACTGGCTTCTCCCGTCCGCAAAGATTTCCCGCCGGGACAATCTCCAGTGGGTGGTGATCGAAGAACCCGAGACGGGGCTGCACCCCAAGGCTATCTCGACGGTACTGCTGCTCGTCCTGGATCTGCTTTCGCGAGACTACCGAGTCTGCCTTTCCACGCATTCGCCCCACGTACTGGACGTCGCGTGGGCAATTAAGGTCTTTCAGCAACACAATGCGGATCCAAGAAAATTGCTTGAGTTGTTCGATGTGCCGAATACCGGCCCCATGACTTCGATGGCGAAGGCTGTCCTCAACAAAGACGTGCGCGTGCATTACTTCGATCCAGAATCGGGGCGAACCAGCGACATTTCTAATCTGGATCCTGGAGCCGAGGCGACAACCGAGTCGGACTGGGGTGGGTTGACGGAATTCAGCGGGCGAGTTGCCGACGTGGTCGCCGATGTCGTGGCAAATTCGACCGAAGGATAAGGCCTATGCGATTCAAGGATGCCGTCGAGAGAACCGATGATCTGGCGGAAGCATACAAACCCGGTTTGCAGGCATTAAAAACGGTTGATCGACGTCGAATCCAGTGCTCGAACACGGGAGATCTGACCGGAAGCATCGCGTTGGACCAAGCATTGCGTGATTCGCATCCCAGCGATCCGCGATGGGATTACGGTATTGGCGTTCGCAAGACGCAAAACTCCGATCGTGTGATTTGGATTGAGGTACACCCAGCCTCGTCCAGCCACATCCAGGATGTGCTTGATAAGTTGAGATGGCTTACGAACTGGCTAACGTCTTCAGCACCTCGCCTCAAGAAGATGCCCGCGGAGTACGTCTGGATCGCTACCGGCAAGGTGAACATCTCGCCGAGTAGTCCACAGAGAAAGAAACTCGCCGCCAAGGGGATTCGTTTCGTGGGCAAGCGGCTGCCAGTTTGATTGAGCACGCGTGCCAATCGGCCTTGACGCGATCATTGAGAATCCCTACTGTCTGCCCGGTTTGACTCCAGCGAGCAGGCTCGCCGGGGGGCCTCCGTAAACACCGAACCACGCACTCGATGACCAAGACACCGAAAAAGCCCATGGAAAATCCCGATCTGCGACGTCCCGCGCTGCGGGGTGTGCCCCTGCTGGACCTGACGCGACAACACGCCCCGCTGCGAGAGCAAATGGCCGCGGCGCTGGCGGAAGTCCTCGACGATGGGCGTTTTGTCTTGGGACCCGAGGTCACGCGGCTTGAAGAGAACGTGGCCAAATACTGCCGTGTGCCGCACGCCATCGGCTGTGCCTCCGGCAGCGATGCGTTGCTGCTGGCACTGATGGCCTGCGACATAGGTCCCGGCGACGAGGTTATCTTACCTAGTTTCACGTTTTTCGCCACGGCCAGTGCCGTAACACGGCTGGGCGGTCGGCCCGTCTTCGCCGATATCGATCCGGCAAGCTTCAATATGGATCCGGCGGCCGTCGAGTCGCTGATTTCTCCGGCCACCAAAGCGATTTTGCCCGTCCATCTGTTTGGGCAATGTGCCCAGATGGACGCCTTGTGTCGGATCGCGAAGGCGGCCGATGTGCCGGTCGTCGAGGACGCGGCCCAAGCGATCGGTGCCGAATGGGACGGTGTTCGTGCCGGGGCGCTGGCCGATATGGGCTGTTTTAGCTTCTATCCCACGAAGAATCTGGGCGGAGCGGGCGACGGAGGCATGTTGACCAGCGCAAGGGCGAATCTGGACGACAAACTTCGCTTGTTGCGCGGACACGGTATGCGCCCGCGATACTATCACGAAGTGGTCGGCATCAACAGCCGGCTCGATTCGTTCCAGGCCGCCGTCTTGAATATCAAGCTGGCCCATCTGGACCGGTGGACGGCCATGCGCCAGGCCAACGCGGCCCGGTATCACGAGATGTTCGCCACCGCCGGACTCGACCGCGTTCTCGGTCTGCCTTCGGCCGGATCGCGGTGCCGCCATGCCTGGAATCAGTACGTCGTGCGCGTGCCCGACAGCCGCCGCGATCGGCTGCGAGAACATCTGGCCGAGGCCAAGATCGGCACCGAAATCTACTACCCCCTCGGCCTGCACGCCCAGCAGTGTTTCGCCCACTTGGGCTACGGCCCGGGAGACTTGCCCGAGACGGACCGGGCGGCCGAAGAGGTGCTGGCTCTGCCGATCTTCCCCGAACTGACCGCCGCCGAACAGGCGCTGGTCGTGGAGCAGACGGCGGCCTTTTTCCACGCCGCCACGGGAGGCCATGCCATACCACGGCCGAACTTCCTCAAGCGTACCGCCGCGCGGAAGAAAACCGCGTAGCCCATGCTCTCGGGAGACTACTTGCCGTAGAGCTTCTTCTCTTCGAACTGCTCGGGTTTGGCTCGGTCGCGACGTTTGCTGCTATGCAAGACGACCATGACGCCCAGTCCGATGCACAGCAGGACGACACCGTAGCAGACGGCATACAGGCCGACCCCCACGGCCTTGGTACCCTCTTCGGCGGTGTCCGCAGCCTGGGCCCATGCGGCCGTGGCCGTCGCCAGCCAGCAGCCGGCCACGGTCGCCGCTCGTCCCACGGTCGTCCAAATCGTTCGTCGCTTCATCCCACGGCTCCCATGTCTATCCGGTCGTTGCCTCCATTCTAAGCAAAACGCCGGCCGATGGGAAACGGGCAGAGTCGGTTTTTCGCCGCCGATCGTGTATAATCGGTGGTGGCGGCGGAGATCCCCCTTTTGCTAGCGGAGGTAGAGGCCATGATCGCCCGTGTTCCCCGGACCCTGTTGCGGTGCTTACCCGTGGGTGTCGTCCTTGCGGCACTCCTGTTACCTTGGGGATCAACCCCCTCCGCAGTGGCAGTTGAGCAGGCTGGCGGTTTCGGCCAGGCGGCCGACAACGGGATCGGCGACGGAGCCCCCAACGAACCGATCGATCCCCGGCGTCAGGCAATGATTAAGAAGATGGAGCGGCAGTTGGGCCGGTTGCCGGTGGAGGATGCGACGAGACGCTCGATGGAGGACTTCTACCTGATCGGAACGGCCGACTTGAACCAACTGACCCAACACGCCGACGTCTGTTTCCGGGTACTGCAGGGACAGCAGAAGGTCGCCCCGTTTCTGGTGGAATACATCCTCGACGCACCGGAGGGAACGCTACGCCGGTGGCATGTATTCGTCCGGTTCAAGGATTCGGGATTGGCCGAAGAGGCGCTGCAAATGGCCCGAACGCAGTACGACGAGGCACAGTCGTATCGCGAGGAGATTGCCCGGACCTACCAAGCCCGCACCACCCGCCGCTGCTGAGGCAGCTAATTGCCCGGCCGTGGTCACGGCCCTTCAAAGTAGCCGTCTTGCTCCGCAAGATGTAGCTACGACTCGTGACACGCATCGCAGAGTTGCTTGACCGGCGCCTTCAGGGCCGCCTTACGGGGTGAACCGTGCAACTGATGACACATCTCGCAGTTTTCGATCGGCTCCAGCGGGTGGGAGTGGATCACGTCAAACTCGACCGACGGATGGCACTCGAAACAGGCCTTGTACGAAAGTAGCCGGCCTACGCTATACGACTTCTCGGCGCCGGCCGGTGCTTCAGGTTCGTCGATTTCATGGCAAGCGGCGCAGCGTTCTTCGTCCTTGCCTTTCATTGGATGGCTTCGCACGACGGGCCATTCGGCGGGCCCCTCGTGGTCTTTGGGCGTCATGGCCACGAACACCTCCACTTCCTCCGAGCCGACGCGGATGGTGTGGTACCCGGTATCCAATCGCAACAGCGAGGACCGCCGCGGCGAAGTGAACGGCCCCCAGCGATGGGCCGCGCCGTCAACCTCCAGCTTCTCGTCCGGCGTTTTGCAGATCAGGTCGAAGGTACCCCGGGTCAATACCGAATGGTTCGACGGAAACACGACGGCCGAACCCGGGGCATCGACCGGTTTCTCCGAACGCACCGGTTCGATCGTCAGCAGAACCATCGCCAGCAACACGCCCGTCAACAATACGCCGCCGACCAGCCTTGTTCGAATCCATCTTCCGCGATTCATCCGACCACTCCGTACTTGCGAACATGCTCGGCGTTGGCCTTCACTTCGTCGAAGTACTTGGGAAACATGCCCACGATCACGCCGTCGATCGGTTTGATGCTCTCAAACGCGAAGCGAAACGCCTTCTCCACCGAGTAGCTGCTCCAGCACGAACGGCCGGCGGCCAGGATCTTGAACCCCAGGCAGGGCTTCTCGACCTGTTTGGCGACTTTGGTCATGTCGTCGGGATCGCTCTGGAAGAACGGTTCGCCGACGACCACCTTGCCGAGTTGCTCCTGCTGCTCCTCCCGGGGCCGGGTGACGTAGTAGAAGCAGGTCATGAAGAGGTCGTTTTCCCAGCCTTCGTCGGCGATGCGTTTGATGTTGTCGGGATTGTGGGCCGATACGCCGGCCAGGACGCCCATGTCGTGAACCTTCTTCACATAGTCATGCACCTGCTCGCTCTTCCCTGCACGAAACAGGGCATCGGTCACGCCCCCGTGGTGGACCAGGGCGATGGGACCCGTCTGGTCGACAACCTCCTTCATGGGCGGATCCATGGACCGCTCGGCATGCAAGCAGATGTATTTCATCTTCGAGCCGGCCTCGCGCATCGCCTTGATCGCGGCCACGCCCTTATCGGTGTAGTCGTACTGCCAGGTGTTGATCCCCCGGGCTTCGCAGTTTTGCAGAAACGCGACCGTCTGTTCCGTGGTAAAGTACTCGCGCATGAGCCGGGCCATGTTCAGCGTGGTGTGCGAATGACCCCCGATCGGGTTCCACCCGGCCACCATCCGGCTGATGCGATGCGAGCCCAAGGAGATCTCCGGCAACGGACTGGCCGTCGCCGCCGGCTCGTTTTCCGCCCCGGCGACACTGCCGGCCAACAGCCCCGAAGTGGCTGCCGCCGCCGATACGGTTTTCAGGAAATCCCGGCGCGGGGTCTGTTCTCTGGTTTGTTGGTCCCGACTCATCACATCGATTCCTCTCAAGCGGTCCAGTGGCGGCGAGAATCTTCTTGCCCAAGGCAGTTCCTCCGACTCTAATGGGAATTGGGCAACAAAGCAAGAGATTTTCCGTTTTGGGTCGTGTATCTCCCCTCTC
>CAYUIQ010000270.1:0-11267 GCA_964444795.1 uncultured Planctomycetaceae bacterium | reverse complement strand
GCTCGCGGCATTCTGGGGGCTCGCTGCGCTCGACCGCCAGCTACCCATGGCACCCCCACTGAAACCTCATACCACCAAACGCCGGAGCAACCTTTCATGCAATACACGCAACTCGGCCGCACGGGGCTCTCTGTCAGCCGCCTCTGCCTGGGAACGATGAACTTCGGCGCCGAGGCGAGCGAGGCCGACGGGTTTGCCGTCATGGATCGGGCCGTCGAACTGGGGATCAACTTCTTCGACACGGCCAACGTCTACGGCGAGCCCAAGGGGCAAGGGGTCACTGAGCAGTTGATCGGCCGGTGGCTGGCCGGTGGCGACGGCCGGCGCGAGAAGATCGTCCTGGCCACGAAGTGTTATGCATCGATCGGTGAGCTACCTCATCAACGCGGCAACTCGGCACGCAATATCCGCGACTCGTGCGATCAATCCTTGCGCCGGCTGGGCGTCGATACCATCGACCTATTCCAAATGCATCATATCGACTACGGACAACCGACACCAGCGGAGACGAATCTCTTCGGCTTGTCTTACGCCGAGCAGGTCGGGCGCGTCGATCACGGCCCGCCCTGGGAAGAGATCTGGCAGGCCATGGACCAGTTGGTCACGGCCGGCAAAGTGCTTTACGTCGGCAGCAGCAACTTCGCCGCCTGGAATCTGGCCCAGGCCAACGGGGTGGCGGCGGCTCGGAACACGCTGGGTCTGGTTTCCGAACAGAGCAAATACAACCTGACCACGCGCGCCGTCGAGTTGGAAGTCGTGCCCGCGTGCCGGGCGCTGGGATTGGGGCTGATTCCTTATAGTCCGATCGGCGGCGGTTTGCTCGCCGGTGTGTTGGACGGCCCGACCACGCCGCGGCGATCGAAACAGGAAAAGGCCGTCGAAAAACACCGGCCGCGGCTCGAAGCCTACGAGGCCCTTTGCCGCCGGATCGAGCGACAGCCGGCCGAGGTGGCGTTGGCGTGGCTGTTACACAACCCGGTCGTTACGGCGCCGATCATCGGCCCGCGAAATGTCGAGCAGCTTGAGGGTGTCATCGAAACGCCCGAGTTGGAACTCCCACCGGAAGTGCTCGCCGAGTTGGACGAAATCTGGCCGGGCCCGGGCGGCGAAGCCCCGGCGGCGTACGCGTGGTAGGCTAGACAACCGGCCTATTTTGCGTACACTTGACGGATTGTCAGGTTGGTGGGTGCCTGGGGTCGAGCGTGCAAAAAACCGTTTAGAAGCCATTCAGGACATCGACCATGGAACCACGTGTATACAATTTCTCCGCTGGCCCGGCAGTATTGCCATTACCCGCTCTTCAGAGGGCCCAGCAGGACCTGCTGTCGCTGCCGGGCGTCGGTAGTTCGATTCTCGAAATCAGCCACCGCTCGAAGACGTTTACCGAGATTATCGAGCAGACGGAGGCCAATTATCGGTCCCTGCTGGCGGTGCCCGACGGCTACCGTGTCCTGTTCCTTCAGGGTGGTGCGCAGATGCAGTTTGCCATGATCCCGATGAATCTGCTTCGCGATTCGGGCAAATCGGCCGACTATATCGTCACCGGCACGTGGGGGAAGAAGGCGCTGAAGGAGGCCAAGACCCAGGGGCCGACCCGTGTGGCCTGGGACGGCGAGCCGACCAAATTTCGCCAGACACCCACCGCCGATCAGCTCGACCTGGACCCCGACGCCGCCTACGCGTATTTCACTTCCAACGAGACGATCCAGGGCGTGCAATTCCCGGCCGAGCCCGCGGTGGGCGACGTGCCGCTGGTCTGCGACGCTTCGAGCGACATTCTCTGCCGTCCCTTGCCGATGGAGCAGTACGGCATCCTTTACGCATGTGCCCAGAAAAACGCCGGACCCGCGGGCGTCACCGTGGTGATCATTCGCGACGACCTGCTGGATCGCATCGGCGACGGGTTGCCCTCGATGCTCGACTACCGCACGTTTGCCAAGGCCAACTCGCTCTTCAACACCCCGCCCGTCTTTTCCATTTACGTGGCCTGGCTGGTCACCGAGTGGCTCACTCAGGACATCGGCGGGCTGGACAAGATGCAGGCGATCAACCGTGCCAAATCGCAACTGCTCTACGACACGATCGACAACTCATCCGGCTTCTACCGCGGCCACGCCGATCCGGCCTGCCGATCAACGATGAACGTCACCTTCACCCTGGCCGACGATTCGCTGGAAGCCACATTCGTCGAGCAAGCGGCCCAGCGGGGTCTGGCCAGCTTGAAAGGTCACCGCTCCGTCGGCGGCTTCCGCGCGTCGATCTACAACGCCATGCCGGTCGCGGGCGTCGAGGCGCTGCGCGACTTCATGACGGAATTCGCGGAGAAGAACGGGGCGGGGTGAGACGCCCGACCCGGCCAAATCCCGCTTCGATCCCCCCTTGTGTTATGCGGCGAGATTCGTTTTCGCGCCATTTCCAATTGCAGAACGGGCGAAACGCCAAGCCGCGAATATGATCGAGCCGAGGATGCCAGAAATGCAACCAATGCTCGCCACGGCGATTGTCATTCGAAAGAGGTATTGCGTTTCGACTTGGATTGCGGCGATCAGCGTGTTGTGTTCGGGGGCATAGTTTTCAAGGTCGAGCCAGATTTCGAGAACGGCGCCGGCGAAGCCGAGAAGCCCTGCCAGAGTCGTGGATAGCAGCACAATCAATAAGAGCGTCGAGGGACGAATACGACGCGATACGTGGGCCGCTTTCTTGGTCATCGGTTTCATCGCATTTGACTCGGCATCGTGTCCTGGTCGCACCGCGGTGGTGACTACTGCTTATCAACAACCGTAACCCGTACGTAACCCATTTCTTTCCATTCTCGCCAGCGCTTGGCGAATTCGAGTTGCTTGCGTACGTCGATGGAAGACCCCCGCGATGTGCCTTCCGAGCTGCCAAGCCCGCCGCTCATGGCGCCAGGTGTTCCGGGCCATACGCTCCAGCCACTGTCACGGAACTCGTAGGGTCCGAGAACACCCGGCTCATCTCTCGGGTTATTCCGATTGGTCAAGTTGGCGAGTATTGCCAGCAGCCAAGCCCTTTGTGTGGGGTTTTGTTCTCGATCGAGCGCCGCGTCAATGAGTTGAGAAACACCTTTCCACTGCATCTCAAGGAGACGCCCCGCCGAAGAAGTCGGCTTAATGAAGTCATGCATGTTCTCGCTGTAGACGCCGCCGAGCAACTTGACGGGGCCTTTCGTGGGAAGTTCGGCAATCGCTTGTCGGACGGAGCGTTGTTCTTCCCTTGTGATTTCGGTTACCACCGGCTTTACGGTCAGCGTGATGGGGAGCGATGTACACATGATCAATCCGGTAACGTCGCGTCGGTCGGCGATGGTGATGAACTCGTGGTACAAGATGCGGCACGTGTACTCTCCAGGCACGGTGATCTGAACGTAACTGTTCATGTCGAGCTGCGTCGTCCAAGATTCGCCGTATTCAAGCGTGCCGGGTTCGAGGAGGCCGCCGCCTATGCCGCTTAACCGTGGCAGAGGCGGGAGGACCGCCCCGTTGGCATCCGTTACCTGGAACCGCCATTTGGTTTGGCGCCCACTTCGGTAATCGCCGCCACTGGTGAACAATACCTCCGTCTGTTGACAATCGAGATTGGTCAAGAGTACCTGGAACTTTGGCAGGTATCCGAGATTGCACGACCAAGTTCGCTTGCCCGCCACCAGAATCCGCAGGGGATCAGCCTTACCCTCAAGCCGCCGGATACTCGTCAGCCATCGAACTGTGTGAAGTGGGGAGACCAGCGATAGAAGTTCGTCATCCTTGGCCGCGTCGGCATGTTGCTGCTGAATAGCATCCCAGCGACGTGCGACGAATTGCCTCCATGGGTCACCGCCGCGCCGGATAGCCTCCGACAGAAACAGATCGAGTTTTTCGCCCGTAGCGCCTTGCATGGCGCCCTGTAACTGCGCATCACCGACCGCCTTCATTGCCGCCAACACGTCGGCGGCCGTAGATCGGTTTTGTGTGTCTTCACTGGCCAACCAGAAGTGAGACGGGTATTTGCCAAGAACTTCCTTCAGGTGTTCAACTGCCGCCGGTGGATCACTTTGCGCGTCGGCAGGTTGACCGTACGCCTCATCGGTTGGCAATTGGAGGACGACCAAGGCAGAGAAGACTACCAACAGGCGATATGACCCATGAGTCATCATCGACTCCTCATGCGATAGGGGAGCTAACCAGTAGTGTCTATTGAGCAACCGGAGAACTCGAACAGGGCGAGCCACTGTCCGATAACGTTCTCACCCCATGAAGCTGATCGTAGCACGTGAGCCGTGGTGTATTTCACGTTTCAAAGAAAACGTTTCCCGGTTATCCAGGCATGCCAGATCTCAACCGGTAGAACATCTCCCAAAGACGGTCGATTTCGCCGCGCTCGATGATCTCTATTGGCTTGAATCCGTCCAAGGCGTCGTTTGGGGCCTTGAGCCAATCGCCGAGACAGGCCGGATCAACAACTTCACTTAAACCATCGCATAGTCGCTTGACTTCGACGTAGTTGCGGCGGAGCTTCTCGACCTTCTTTTGTGTTGATTCGACATCGGCAATCGTTCTTACTGAAACGTTAACCAGCCGCCCGAAAATCTCCCTTGGCATCCCCAGGCTGTTGCGGAGTTCCAGTTTCGTTTCCCCGTTGACCTTCACGACTCGGACACCGTCGAGCCCCGGAATTGCGATGGCTCGAACGCTGGATTTCCTGCGTGTTTTTGAATTGGCCGGCATTTGGGTCTCCTTTTCGTGGCCATTGCGCGTCAGTGAACTATATTGCACGGAACACAAAAAGGCAAGCATAAAAACCTGCAATAATGCAGGTTATTTTGTCCATATTGACGGATGGGGCGGCAGTTCGTCTTGGGCAATCAGGTCGATCGAACTGTCCGAGCCGAGTTTGTCTGGAAAAACAACGACGTTCTTGCCCGGACGATGTCTCGCGGATGGCGCAAGCAAACCTTCAAATCCTGTGACACGACAACCTCTTCCGATTGCCTGAGTCCACGATTCTTCACCCCCACTCTGGATCGCAGCCCAGTCCTCCCGCGTCAGTTCATCAAGCCGAAATCCGAGTCTTCGTCGAATCTTCGCATCCGATAAATCGAGCAGACGGTGGACCTTGACTCGGGCGCCAGCCATAACGCGAGGCTGAATGTACGTGGTTTTGAATCCGTACCTGGCAAACTCCTGAAAGCTCTCTTTCGCCGCGGTAACCAGGTCTAGAGACGCATAAACGGCTTTGATCCCCGGCCGATTCCACCTTCCGCCGTTGTACCCAGCTCCTTCACCAGAGATGAAATCCTTCTCGTTGGCATACTTGACTCCGGCCGATCGAAATACGGTGGCGTCAAGTCCAATCGCCAAAGGCAGGCACTCGGCGATCAGATCGAAAAGTTCTTGGACTTCGGGGGATTCTCTGCTCAACGCACTACTCCGCTATCAAGCTGTTCCCGTCGCAGGCGACGGGGCTAACATGGCGACGGGGCGGTTAGTCCATTCGAAAAACGCTCTCCGCGCGGTCTTCGTGGCGGATTTCGTCGACCGGGTCGTTCTTTCCCTCGCCGGCGTAGAGACGGTTGGGGGCGTTGAAGACCCAGCCGGGGACGGCGCTGGTGTTCTTATAGGCGTGAACAATGCCGGCCGGGACGATGACGGCTTGCCGGTTCGACTCGCCCACGACGACTTTCATTCGATTTCCGCGCGTGGGCGAGTCGGCGCGAGCGTCCCAGAGGTAGAGGGTGAAATCGCCCGGTCCGACAAAGGCGAAGTAGTCGGCCTGATCGGTGTGTTCGTGGGGGCCGCGAGCCACGCCGGGAAGCGTTTGGCTGACGTAGGCCATCACCGGATGATTCTCCGTCGACAATTCGTCCTGGCGATACAATTCGCAGAGCCAGCCACGCTCGTCGGAGAAGAGCGAAAGGGAGCGAAAGACGGCGCCGTCGATCAGGCCGTCTTGGAAGGAGTTTGGCTGGGGTAATGCCATGGTCGATATCCTTGCCCCCCGGCAGAGCCGGGGGCTGACGGGCGGGGAATGTTATGCGTACCCTTCGGGGTGCTGTTGAAACCAGTTCCAGGCGGTGGCGATGATCTGGTCGATGTCGGTGTATTGGGCTTTCCAACCCAGTTCGTTCTGGATCTTGGCCGAATCGGCGTACAACTCGGGCGGGTCGCCGGGGCGGCGGTCGCCGTACTCGACGGGAATCTCCCGGCCGGTGACCCGCAACGCCGCGTCGAGCACCTCGCGAACCGAATAGCCCCGGCCGATCCCCAGGTTGTAGATCCGCTGCTCGCCCGGCTGCAGGGCGTTCATGGCCACGATATGGGCGGCGCAGAGATCCTCGACGTGGACATAGTCGCGGATGCATGTGCCGTCGGGCGTCGGGTAGTCGGTCCCGAAAACGGTGATCTTCTCCCGCTGTCCCAGCGCCGTCTGCAACAGCACGGGAATGAGGTGCGTTTCCGGGTCGTGGTCTTCCCCCAGCGATCCGTCGGCGGCGCAACCGGCCACGTTGAAATACCGTAGCGCCACGAATGCGAACCGGTCGTCCGCCGCAGCGCAATCTCGCAAAACGCGCTCGACCATCAGCTTCGATCGCCCGTAGGGGTTGATCGGATCCTGGGGCATCGTCTCGACGATGGGCATCGTCTCGGGCTCGCCGTAGGTGGCGCAGGTCGAACTGAACACAAAACGCCGGACGCCGGAAGTCTGCATCGCCTGAAGCAAGCTGATCGTACCGCCCGTGTTGTTTTGGTAGTACGTCAGGGGATCGTCGACCGACTCGCCCACGTAAGCCAGCGCGGCGAAGTGCATGACGCACTCGACGTGGTGATCTTCGAGCAACTGGGCAAGGGTCGACGTGTCGGCCAGATCGGCCTCGTGGAAAACGGCCCGGCAGTCGACCGCTTGGCAGTGTCCCCGGGTAAGATTATCGACCGCGACGACTTGGTGTCCCTCGTCGAGCAACTGTTTGACGGCGTGCGAGCCGATGTAGCCGGCCCCGCCGGTAACCATGACGTTCATCGAATGTGTCTCCTCGCGATGCTTCCTTGCCGGCGGCCTCATCGGAGAACCGCCCTGCCCTACCCTGCTCTGCTGAGCCGGCTATTTGACCATGCGCGGCCCGAACGTGTCAAGCGTGACCGCGGTGTCGGGAGGAGGCCGCCGCAGCGCCGGCCGTGGCATGTTCGCGGGAAAACGGCTGCTGGGGATGAACGGTTGCCCGTCCGATGCTGGCGTAGATGAACCCCAATCGCTCCATTTCCGCCGGATCGTAAAGATTTCGGCCGTCGACGACAATCGGCCGGGCGAGCAACCGGCGGAGAACTTCGAGGTCGGGTGTGCGAAACTCCTGCCATTCGGTCACCACGGCCAGCGCGTCGGCCTGCTCGGCCGTGCCGTACGCCCGATCGCAGTAGGTGATCTGATCGCCGAACACGGCCCGGGTGTTGTCCGTTGCCTCGGGGTCGAAAACGCGGACCCGGGCACCGGCTTGGAGCAATTCGTGGATCAACACCAGCGAAGGCGCCTCGCGCACGTCGTCGGTGCGCGGCTTGAAGGCCAGTCCCCACACGGCCACGGTCCGGCCTTGCAGGTCGCCGTCGAACAACGCATGAAGCTTGGCAAAGAGGACGCTCTTCTGGGCGTGATTCACACGGTCGACCGCTTCGAGCACTTGGGTCGGGCTGCCCGTCTCGCGGCCCAGGGCCATCATCGCCCGCACATCCTTGGGGAAACACGATCCGCCGTATCCCACGCCCGGGTGAAAAAATTGGAAGCCGATGCGGTGATCGTGTCCGATCCCCTGCCGCACGTCGTTGATGTCGGCCCCCAGCGCCTCGCAGAGGTTGGCCATTTCGTTGATGAACGAGATCTTGGTGGCCAACATGCAATTGGCCACGTACTTGGTCATCTCCGAGCTTTCCGGCGACATGGCCAGCAACGGGTGACCGGTTCGCAACAGCGGCGCGTGCAATTGGGTAAGCAGAGCGGTCGTTTCTTCCTCGCGTACTCCGGCCACGATTCGATCGGGTTTCATGAAGTCGTCGACCGCGTAGCCTTCCTTGAGAAACTCCGGGTTGCTGGCCGCGCGGTGTTGGATCTCGCCCTGGTTGAGCCTGCCGAGCACTTTGGCGTTGGTGCCCACCGGTACGGTGCTCTTGACGACCACGAGCTTCGCGTCGGTGGCGTGCTGGCGGATGCTGTCGACGACCGCCCAAAGGGCGCCCAGATCGGCCGAACCGCTAGCGCTTTGCGGTGTTCCCACGGCAACAAAGACGATCGTACAGTCCTCGATTCCCGCGGCCAGATCGGTGCTGAAATGGAGTCGTCCGGCCCGCTGGTTGCGCTGGACCAACTCGCCCAGTCCCGGTTCGTAGATGGGCAGGACGTTTCGCCGCAGTCCTTCGATCTTGTCGTGATCGACGTCGATACACGTGACGTCGTTGCCATTTTCGGCAAAGCAGGTTCCGGTCACCAGCCCAACGTATCCGGTTCCAATGACAGCCAGTCGCATGGGGGGTTCTCCGTTTTCGACGCCCAGTGGTTCTCGGTCGCCGTGTTCGTATGTTGTTTGATCGTGATAGGTGGAATGAACAAATGTAGCTTTTTCCCGGCTCGCGCTTGGCGCCGGTGGATTGAAAACCGGCCCTACAATCGGCACAATGAGATAGGCCTGTTTAGCGCCCAGCCGAAGGCGCCGGCTACAGACGCCGCAGCCGGCGCCTTCGGCTGGACGTTAAACGAGCCTGCACGCGCCACGAGCGGACATCCACCCACGAAACCTCTGACCCAAGGAGCCCACCCATGGAATCGACAGGCGGCGGCAAAGTGGCCCTGGTCACCGGGAGCGGCAAGCGTCGGGTGGGAAATGTGGTGGCCGCGACGTTGGCCGAGCGTGGGTATGCCGTGGCCGTTCACTATCACCAGGCCGCCGAAGAAGCCGCCGACACGGTTGCTCGCTTGGTGGATCGGGGGCGTCGTGCCGAGGCCTTTGGGGCCGACGTGGCCGACGAGCGGGAAGTGGATGGCCTGTTGGACGAGGTCGTCGACCGTTTCGGCCGGCTCGATGTGTTGGTCACGGCAGCGGCCATTTGGGATCCGGCCCCGCTCGAGGAGGTGACCGCCGCGGACGTCCGACGCCACTTCGACGTCAACGCCTTGGGTACATTTCTCTGCTGCCGCCGGGCCGGGCTGATCATGTGTGGCCAGGAGACGGGCGGGGCGATCGTCACCGTCGGCGATTGGGCCACCGTGCGACCGTATCCCGACTACGCGGCCTACTTCCCATCCAAAGGCGCGATCCCCACGATGACCCGGTCGCTGGCCGTCGAACTGGCTCGGCGAAATCCGGCGGTTCGGGTCAATGCCGTGCTCCCCGGCCCGGTCCTGTTGCCCGAGGGTCTTTCGCCGAGCGAACATCGCCGCGCGGCAGCCAGTACACTGGTGGGCCGCGTGGGCCGGCCCGAACATGTGGCCCACGCGGTGATGTTTCTCGTGGAGAACGACTTCGTCACCGGCGTTTGTCTGCCGGTCGACGGCGGCCGGACCATTGCTCCGGGGGGTGGCGCGGATTAAGATCGATGGGGGAGAGGGTAGCGATTGGCGATTAGTGATTAGCACCATGGAGACACCATGAAACGGTTCCACCTTTGTGTTGCCGCACTGGCCCTTCTTCCGACTCTGCCTCTGGCGGCCGACGACGGAGCGGTGGGTCCGAAGGCCGTCGAGCGATTTCGCGCGCAACTCGACATGGACGGCCCCACCCGCGCCGTCTACAACGCCGTGACGAACAACGATATCCGCGCCCTGGCGGTCAATCGCGACGTGCTGCGGCAACACAACGAAGTGTTCGGCCACAAGATCAAGGTCAAACGGGTTACCAACCAGAAGAAGAGCGGCCGCTGTTGGCTGTTTGCCGGCCTCAACGTGTTGCGGCCGGTGGTGATCGAGAAGCACAAGCTCGAGGACTTCGAGTTCTCGGAAAACTATCTGGCCTTTTGGGACAAGCTGGAAAAGGCCAACAGTTTCCTCGAATTTGTCATCGAGATGGCCGATCGCGATCCGCTGGACCGTGAGATGGCCATACTGTTGGACGACGGATTCTACGAGGGTGGCTGGTGGTGTTACGTGGTCGAGCTGGTCGAGAAATATGGCGCGGTCCCCAAGGAGGCCATGCCCGAGACGAACAGTTCGGAAAACTCCCGGCTGATGCATGCGGTGATCGAGCGGCGGCTCAAGGTTGGCGCGATGAAATTGCGAGCCATGCACCGGCAAGGCAAGTCGCTCGAAGCATTACGGGCCGAAAAGCAGAAGATGTTGGCGGAAGTCTATCGACTGCTGGTGATCAACCTGGGCGAACCGCCGACGAAATTCTCCTGGCGGCCGGTCGACAAGGACTCGAAGGTGGGCAAGACGCGCACCTACTCGCCGCAAAGCTTCTACAAGAAAGTCGTCGGCGTCGACTTGCGGCAGTACGTGAACCTGACCAACGATCCGACGCAGAAGTACGGCAAGCACTACGCGTTGACACGCACACAGAACGTCTTCGGCACCCGCGGCGTGCATTACGCCAACGTCGAGATCGACGTGCTCAAGACGGCGGCCATGGCCTCGGTGCTGGACGACCGGCCCGTTTGGTTCGCCGCCGACATGGGCCGCGACCAGGACAGCGAGCGGGGGATTATGGCCGCGGAAATTCACGATTACCAGACGCTCTTCGGCATCGATTTGCGGATGAGCAAGCCCCAGCGGATGATGTTCGACGAAGGCGCCTCGAACCACGCCATGATCTTCATCGGCGTCGACGTCCACGACGAGCATCCGGAGAAATGGCTGGTCGAGAACAGTTGGGGCAAGGAACGTGGCGACGGAGGTTTCTGGACGCTCTACGACTCCTGGTTCGACGAACACGTCTATTCGGTGATCGTTCCCAAGGAGTACGTTCCCAAGAAAGTGCTGGCCGTATTCGACCGGCCGGCCAAGGTGCTGCCGCCGTGGTATCCCACCGCATCGCCGTGCCGGTGAGTGCAAGGCCCCCTCTCCCTCTGGGAGAGGGCTGGGGTGAGGGCCGTGTGAAGCGGAGTGGACGTTGCGCCGGCGATCCGCTTCGAGACTCGTCCACGGCTCTTGCGGCAAGACGCCTCAGGACGGCGGGAAGATTGCAAATTTGCAATGACCAATGGCCAATTTGCAGTCCTCTCCTTCACTATGCGATACCTTCCGGGTATGCGGAGTTACCGTCAAAGAACCTCCGCCGGATACTCGACCGTCTTCCC
>CAYUIQ010000269.1:0-11293 GCA_964444795.1 uncultured Planctomycetaceae bacterium | reverse complement strand
CCCAGAAAACGCGGTTCTGGGGGCTCGCTGCGCTCGACCGCCAGGCACCCATGTTGCTTTTTCAACGGGCTGCTAGCCCCGGCACAAGTGCCACGGGCTAAACATCAGTCGTCGAACTGCTTGGCCAGACGTAGGACAGCGGACGTTTCCGAGCCGTTTTCTTCGGCGTCGTCTTCATGACGTTCGTAGACCTTGCGGCCAAACTTGTAGAACAAGGCGGGGGTGACGATCTGGTCCAGCAGCGTCGAAGTGAGCAATCCGCCGATGACGACCACGGCCAAGGGGTGAAGGATCTCCTTACCCGTTTCACCGGCACCCAGGGCCAGCGGCACCAGCCCGATGGTCGTGGTCAGGGCGGTCATCAACACGGGGGCCAGCCGTTCGAGGGTGCCGCGAACGATCATCTTCCGGCCGAATTCCTCGCCCTCGTACTTCATCAGGTGGATGTAATGGGAGATCATCATGATCCCGTTGCGGGAAACAATCCCCAACAGCGTGATGAACCCGACCCAATGGGCCACCGAGAGCGTCGAGGCGGAGAGCCAAACGCGGGGAATCTCCCACCACGAAGCTTCGGCCAACGCTTCGGGGCTGGGGTGATTGATCAGCACCAGCGCCAGCACCGAACCCACCGCGGCCAGCGGCACGTTGACCATCACCTGGGAAGCGGCCCGCCACGAGCCGAGGCACTTAAACAGCAGCAGGAAGATACCGGCGGTGGCAAAGCTTCCCAGGAACAGTAATCGCGAGTTGGCTTCCTGTTGGGCCTCGAATTGACCGCCGTACTCGATATCGTAGCCGTCTTGAAGCATCGGTTCGATCTTTTCGGCGGCTTGGGCCTCGATGTCGCGAACGACGCCGGCCAGATCGCGCCCGGCCGCGTTGCACTGGACCACGATGCGGCGCCGGACGTTCTCGCGGTTGATCGTGTTGGGTCCCTTTCGCTTAATTACCTCGGCAAGTGTGCCCAGGGCCACGCGCGAGCCATCGGGTGTGCTGATCAAGGTGGCGCGGATGGCGTCGAGGTCGTCGCGCGCCGCTTCGTCGAACCAGACGACCAGATCAAACGTCTTCCGCTCTTCGAGGACTTGCGAAACGGTGCGACCTTGTAAGGCGGTTTCCAGGGCCTCGGCCACGTCGGCCGGTGCCAGTCCGTATCGGGCCGCCTCCCGGCGACGGATTGTCACGCGAACCTGCGGGATCTCGACCTGTGGCTCGATCTGCAGATCCACGACTCCCGGTATCTCGACCATCATCTCGGCAATGTCCTGAGCCCGGTCGCGCAGCTCTTCCATGTGCGGACCGTAGAGTTTCACGGCGATTTGGGCGCGGATCCCCGACATTACGTGGTCCAGCCGGTGCGAGATGGGCTGACCCACGTTGAACCGCACGCCGGGTACCTCGGCCAGCATGTCGCGGATCTCGGCCAACACCTCTTCCCGCGGGCGGCCCACCTTCGTCACTCCGTAGCCGTGCAGCCCGGGGATCGCCCGAAGGATTGCGCGGTGAACGCCCGGCAGCGGTTCTTCCGGCTGGATCAATCCGACGTCGATTTCCGAGAAGTTGACGTTTTCGGCATGTTCGTCGAGTTCGGCCCGGCCGGTACGTCGGGCGACGTGTTTCACCTCGGGAACGTCGCTGAGCATCCCCTCCACGCGGTTGGCGATTCGGTTCGACTCCTCCATACTGACGCCCGGCGGGCAGATGGCGCTGATGGTGAGCGTTCCTTCGTTGAACTTGGGAAGAAATTCGCCGCCCATCCAGGCGATACTGCTAACCGCCGCAGCCACCAGCAGCGTTACGGCCACGAGAACGCCCGTGGTGTGACGCAAGGTGAATTCCACGACGTGGGTGTCGAGCCATTTGAGCCCCCGCAGCAAAACGGGATCGCCCCGGCTGCGGAGAAACTTCGCCCGCGGCAGCAGGTACGAGGCCAGCACGGGCGTAACGGTCAGCGAAACGACCAGTGAGGCCAGTAGCGTGGTCAGGTAGGCGAGGCCCAGCGGGGCAAACATACGTCCGCCGAGCCCGGCCAGCGAGAAGAACGGGAAGATGACCAGCACGACGATCAAGGTGGCGTAGACGATACTATTGCGGATCTCGCAGGAGGCAAGAAACACCACCTTCAGCGGATTGTCCGGTTGCGCCTTGAGGCGATTTTCCTTGAGCCGTCGGAAGATATTCTCGATGTCGACGATCGAATCGTCGACCAGTTCGCCGATGGCCACGGCCAGCCCGCCGAGGGTCATCGTGTTGATCGAAATGCCGAAGTAGGCAAACGTCATCGCGGTCATGACGATGGAAAGGGGGATGGCCGTCAGCGTGATTAGACTCGTGCGGAAATTCCAAAGAAAAATGAACAACACGGCGATCACCCAGATCACGCCGTCGCGGATTGCCTCCTTGACGTTGCCGATAGCCGCTTCGATAAAGTCGGCCTGTTTGAAGACGCCCGAGTCGATGACCACGTCTTTGGGCAGGTCGTTCCTCAGCTCTTCCAGCACGTCCTCGACCGCCTTCGTCAGGACCAGCGTATCGGCGTCGGGTTGCTTCTGGATGGAGAGCATCACGGCCGGCGAGCCGTTGATACTCCCGTCGCCGCGTCGCACGGGTCCCGCATGGCGGACGTCGGCGACCTCGCGTACGGTGATCGGCACGGGATTGCCCGGTCGGACCACCGTATCGCGGATGTCGTCCAGGGTGTTGGCTCGGCCGATGATCCGGATCAACGATTCCTGGTTCTTGCTCAGCAGGAATCCGCCGCCGGTGACGATGTTGGACTTCTCCACCGCGGCGGTCAACTCGTCGAGGGTAACGTCGTGCCGGGCAAGCTTCTCGGGAGAGGTGAGCACGTGGTACTGCTTCATCTCACCGCCCATCACGGTCACCTGCGATACGCCGGTCACCGCCAGTAGGCGTTGGCGAACTTCCCAGTCGGCGATGGTGCGGATTTCCATGGGTGTCGTTTCGCCGGTGGACCGCAGGCCCACGAGCATGATCTCACCCATGATCGAGGTGATTGGCGCCATCACCGGATGGGCTTCGCCGGGCAGTCGCTCGCGGACCAGTTGCAGCTTTTCGGCGACGATTTGCCGGTCGATGTAGATATCGGTCCCCCAATCGAACTCGACCCAGACGATCGACAACCCGATCCCCGACGCCGAGCGTACGCCGCGTACGCCGCTGGCCCCGTTCATGGCCGATTCGATGGGAAAGCTGACCAGCGTTTCCACTTCCTCGGGGGCCAGCCCGTGAACCTCGGTCATGATGGTGACCCGGGGCCGGTTGAGGTTGGGAAAGACGTCGATCGGAAGTTCCGCCGCCTGTTGCCCGCCGTAGACTGCCAGCACGACAATCACGGCAAGGACCAGTATCCGATTCCTCAGGCAGTAGGCGATAATGTGGTTGAGCATGAGCGGAGGCGCCGGTTTATTCGTTGACGGGTTTCTTTCCCTGCAAGACGGTAACCCGGGCGAGCATTCCCTGTTTGAGACGCTCGTCGGGATTATCCACTTCCACCCAGATGGGCAGCACTCTCTCGTTCGCTTCCATCGCGGGTGCGATGCGCACGACCTTGCCGACCGGTTCGAGATCGGGGAACGCGGAAAAGGTGACGCGAGCCGATTGGCCGACGAAAACCAGCGAGACGTCGCGCTGGAACACGTAACCTTTGACCCAAACCTTCGAGAGGTCGTGGATCTCGAACGGCCGGTCCTCGGGACGAACCACTTGACCGGGAACGACCCCGAAGCCGACGATCCGGCCGTCGGCCGGCGCACGAATCGGCACGGTACGCAACAACTCCGCGGTAGCCGACACTCGGGTCAAGTCGGCGCGCTGGAGCTCGGCAATCTGATCGGCCGAAAGTCCGAAGAACCGCAGTTGCCGCCGGAGGCTGTCGATCGTGTAGTTGAGGATGTCGCGTTGGCTTTTTAGTTCCCAGGTCGGCTTCTTCGCGGTGATGCCCTGCTTGCCGAGTTCTTCCATGCGTACCAGCGCCTGATTGGTCAGGCGCAATTTGCTCAGCGCCTGGAGTAGCTCAAGCTGGACGCTTCTCAGTTGCAGGCTATCGACCTCCGCCAGCACATCCCCGGCACGAACTGTCTGGCTGGGCTCGACGTGTATCCGGGTAATACGGCCCTCGACGGGCGAGGTGGCAAACACCTGGCGATCGGTGGGTAACTCGACGGTTGCCTCGACGACCGTGACGGACGCCTTCGCGACGGGCTTCTCCTTCGCCACGCCTTCGGTTCGCGCCTTGTGCTCGTTACCCAGCAGCGACGCCAGCAGGTAGTTGCCCACCACGACGACCTTGAGGCCGATCAGACGGCGGTCGAAAATTTCCACCAGACCGCCCTTGCGCAGTCCCTGCTTGACCCACATGCTTTCGTACTTCCCCTCAGCCCGCTCGACCAGCACGTAGGAACCGGCGCGGGTTTCGATCAGCGCGTCGGTCGGACAGACGACGGCCCGTTTGGCCTCGACGGTTACCGTTAGCCGGCCGAACATGCCGGCCCGAAGAAGCCACTCGCCGCTGTCCAGTCGCCGGTTGTCCACGGCGATCACGACCGGCTGGGTCCGGGTCCGGCGATCCATCTTCAAGCGAACGTGGTCGATCCGGCCTTTAAGAACTTCTCCCGGATGAGAAGCAAAGGCGGCTTCGACCGCTTGCCCCTTCTTCAAGTGCCGGACATCGGATTCCAACACTTCGCCGACGATCCAAACGGTCGACAGGCTGACCACGTGGTAGAGGTGATCCGCGGGAGTGACGTCTTGTCCGACGCGGACATCGGCGTGCGTGATGACCCCCGCGATGGGGCTGGTAATCGAAACGTGCGGGAGTGGCCGGGGCGAGTCGCCAATGGCTCCCGGGTTCTCACGGGCATTGCGGGCCGTTTCGCGGATCGTCTCCAGGGCCACATCGTCCAGCCCCAACGCGCGTAGCTTCAACTCGACGAATCCCACTTGATTCCGCCGCTGCGTCAGCGTCGCGCGGGCTTCCAACAAACTCTTTCCGGCGATCACGCCTTGTTGGTCCAGTGCCGCGAATTGATCGACCAGCAATTTCGCCAGCGTCTGCTCGCTGTCGGCCTGCAACAGGGCAAGCTGGAGCGATTCCAAGTCCATGCTGACCACCCGCGCCAACTCCTGCCCGGGGGCAACCTTCTCGCCGGGCCGGACCAGAACCCGCTCGATCTTCCCCGGCACCAGCGACGTGATCATCGCTTGCCGTTTCCACGGCGACTCGACGCGTGCGTTGACCTCGACTGTCTGGGGCAGGTCGCCGAAGTCGATTTCGGCCGTTTCCAGCCCGATGGCAAGCCGCGCCTTGTCGGAGAGCAAGATCTTATTCCCCGCGATGGTCACCCCCTTGGTCGGCAGCGGCGCATGGTCCTCATGTGCCCGGGCCACGCTCGGGAAGAGCGCCGTCACGGCGGCAATGGCAATGGCGTAACGGAAGGGGAATGTTCGGGGGTGATTCATGGTGAATCTCCACTGTGGTTTCGAGTCGTTTTGCGCGGGCGAAACGTGGGTGCCATGGGCGGCTTGTCCGCCCTTGTTCTTCTGGGGCTTGGCAAGGGCGGGCAAGGGAGCCCATGGCACCCGAGGCGAAATACACCCGACCGCTTACGGCGTCTTGGCGGCCGGCTGGGTTTCGGCGACCGCTTCCAGCCGGCCGATGGCTTGTTCGACCGCTTCCGCCACGGACGGGTAATCGGGATCCTTCTTGTCGTCGATTTTCAGGTGGACCTTGTCGAGCAGTTCGACGATCTCGTTGGCCGACTGATTGATCGTCTTCAATTGGTCCTCGGGAATCTTGCTGCTGTCGGCGATTTCCGCCAACCACCCCAGCACGATCACCGCCTCGTCCAGCGGGCGATGCGCCAGACCAGGCGTATCGGTCTTCGTGTCTCGCTCGATGGCGTCGCGATAGGCTTTGATTCGGGCAACGGCGTCCTTGAAGTCGGCGGGACGCTCGACGTCCGCTTCAGTGATCACCTTGTCGTGCGGATCGGGCGCGTGGCTGTGGGCACCCTCACCGTCGCCGTGGTCGTGGACATCCTTCTTCCCTTGCTCTCCGCTGGTCGAGGGCGATTCGCTCGACGGGCTCTGGCCGCATCCGATGCACAGGCCCAAACTGACGGCGACAACCAGCAACGACTTGATCGTGGTAAAACGAAAGCTCATGAAAACACTCCTTTGACGGGGGAAACCCCTCTTGGTGATGTGCCCTTTCCGAGGGCCTCAAAGAAACAACGCAATACGAACCAACGAACGGTACGCGGCGCGCAAAGACGTACGGCCGGAAAATCGGCGGAGACCGAGAAAGAATCAGGCCAACAGCACGCCTGATCGCTCCCGGCGCGCACCGTCACACAGAGGCGCGGTGGTGACCGGCGGCGGAGAACTGACGACGGCTTGCAGCACCACGGCGTCGCTTGTTGGCAGTGCCAAGCCATCGGTGGAAGAAGATCGCCCATCGGACTCGGCCCTGCCTTGCACGCCCGGCAGGAAGCCACGGCCGCAACGAACGATCGACGTGTCTTCGTCCGAGGGGTCGCCCTCGCCGTCAGCCGGTTCGCTCGGGGCGGGGAGCGTCAGATCGATCAGCACCAGCGCCAGGTGCAGATGCCAACACTCATCGGGAATCGACGCATCCGGCTCGGGTGGAGTCGCGGCGTGGCCATGCGAGTGATGCTCGTCCCCGTCATGGTGATGGCCATGCGAAACGGCCGGCTGGCGGGGTTCGTCGTGGTCGTGATGGACAAACGGTCGATCCATCTCCCCATGCGCGTGTCTCACACCCGGCGGAAGAAGCGTCCCGATCAGCACCAAGGCGGATAAGAAGGGGCAGAGCGAAATTCGCAAGGCGTGACGGGACATGTGCTTCGGGAAACGCATCCGGGTATGTTACCCAAGGAAAAGGTGGCCCGTCAAGCGGGGAATCGGTGGCGGGTCCGACGCGAGTTGGGCCGGGGTGATGGCGGACGTTGGTTGCGCCGGCGGGGAAACCAGATCGCCGTGGAGCGAGATGGCATACCGGCGCGGGCGCGACACTTTGGCAATAGCCCCGGGAAAACGCCGCGCCGTCACGGACACCCACTCGCCTTTTTCGACGGGCCGGCAACCAGGGAGCCGACGGCACTGGTAGATCGCGGCGCGGACTCCCTTCAGCAGAGGGAGGCCGGGCGTGCGCCCTGCCGCAAGATTTTTGCGGATTTGCGCAAATCCTTGAAAAGCCCGATTTTGGGGGTTTGGGCTATTGACTGAGAGGGGCTTGTGTTTAGAATCGACAAGCCGTCGTTAATGTCCCGGTGGTCAGCGCAGACCCCCGAGATTCGGCGATGTCAATCCCGCCGACATAGAGATCACTGAACTTGCATCGAAAGGAGAGTGGGTTATGGGAAAGCGATGGACGTTTGCAATGGGGTTATTGGTGGCGGTGGCGCTTGTGTCGGGCGTCGCTACCAATGCGGTCGCGGAGTCGACCTTTTCTGGTACCGATACCGGTGCGTCCGGCGTTACAACCAATTCAGATGCCGCCTTCGATAGTTGGGCTGCCAGCGTTGCGAGCTATTCGATGGATGACTTTTCGGGCCTCAGTAGCCCAAACTTCACCACGGACGATGGTAATGACTTTGACGCCGTTTCTGGTAGTGGTAGTATTTCGGACTCCAATTACCACAGCGGGGGCGTGGTTGACGGACCAGATTATTTGGTCTTGAGCCGTGATGGAGATAACGTCGGTTCGTTCGTTTGGACACTCGCAACTCCCTCGAATGCCTTCGGAGTTTTCGGCCTTGATAATGACGGTGGCACCATTACCATCGGCTTCACGGGTGGGGCGTCTTCGACCTATACTTTGCCCGCGGCCACGGGCAGCGATGACAGTCTGTTTTGGGGCATCAGCGGGACGAGTACCAATGTTTCGAGCGTGACAATCTCTAGTACGGATCAGCCAGGCGTCAGTAGCTGGGACAATTTCGTCACCGGAACGACAATCCCCGAACCCTCGACCTACGCCGCCCTCATCAGCATGGGCCTGATGGGGCTGGCGATCGCCTGGAGAAGGCGTCGGCAGAAGTAGGCAGCCTTCCCATGTTGTAGTTTTTCAGAAGGCCATCCGCGCCGGCGGGTGGCCTTTTGTATTGGGGGCTCGACCCGCGGGGTGCTACCCGCGGGCGTGGTTTACCGCTCACGAAGGTCGAGGCTCACTCGATCGGCTTATCCCCGTAGCGATAGAGTTTCCAGTCACCCCCGTGCGTTCGTACGAAATAGAGATACGAGGAACCGGTGCGGATGAGGTAGCTCTGGTCCGAATCCTTGCGAAGGTTCAGAATGTACTTGTGAAACCCACGCTTCAGAAACGGCATGTTCATGCCCTGGCCGTACTCGCGCGACGACTCCGGGCGGACGGCGGTGGTGAATGTCACGGCCTGTGGCAGGCAGTACTGCTGGATGGCGCCTTGATCGCCCGACTCGATGGCATCGACCAGGCTGGCGTAAACCGTGTAGAGATCGTCCGGCAGTTCGACCTTGCCGCGATACTCGGCCAGGAGTTTGTACAGCGGCGGCTCCGGCGGGGCGCTCTGCTTCCGTAGATAAAGCCAGGTCAGATCCGAATCGGAAAAATCGACATCGTCGATGGTATTCCAATTCGTCCAGGCGACCGTGATCGTGTCGCGCTTTCCGTCCGGGGCGTAGAACCAGTCGTTGTCCGACCACTCCATCACCAGATCCGGCATGTGGACGTAGAGAAGCTTCTGATTTCCGTAATCCTCGGCCACCTCGACCTCGGCGTGCTGCCGGTCGGCGAAATTGCCGCTGGCCGAGAAGTAGTACTCGACCGTGGCCCCCGCCACGACCTTGCTCGATGCAGTCGCGCGTCGTACGTGCTCTAGCACGCGCAGGGCGACGAGCCTTCGGCCGTGGCGCACCAGCAGAAACTTGCCAAGCTCGGCCTTGATCGCATGGTCCACGACGGCCGGATTGTCTTCGTCGTATTTGGGCAGTTTTCCCGGGTCCATCTCGCTGGCGAAGCGAGCCGCGGGAAGCGGCAGAAAATGCTGTATCGCGGCCGCCCGGCGGGTGTCCGCGAGAAGATCTTCGGGCACTCGCACATAGCACGTCGAACCGCCGTAGACCGCCGAGAAGACTTCCGTGCCGGATTCCAGTTCGACACGGTTGTCCTGGGAGTAGTCGTCGATCTCGACCGGTTTACCTTGTCGGTGCGACCGGAATCGAAAGAAAACAACCGCCAGGATATCCTCCTTCCGCCGAAGCAACTCCAGGCGGGACGATACGGCGATGAATTTCCCAAAGCTCAGCCCCGGGTTGGTCAGATTGATCAACTGCACGGGCCGAACCTCGGTCCTGGAATGATGCTGGAAGCAGATCAGAAACTCATCGCCGACCCGCACGCTTGGGCGATCGACGTGGACGTATTTGCTCGGACCGTATGAATCGGCGGTCGTTTGGGGCGGTCTGCCTCGCAATTCTCGCTCCTGTACGAACGACACGTCGTAGCTGTTCGTGAGATGCTCTTTCTTCTCGACGCTTTGCACCTTGTAGATCCCCGACTCGCGGCAATGGTCGGCCAACCACTCCAACGTGGCCGCGACCATGATCTCCGCTCGGGCGGTGGAGGGTATCGCGACGGCGAGGAGTAGGGCGATGAGGCCAAGGCGTTTCATGGGGGGTTCCTTGGTGAGTTTGTTTGCATTGGGTGCCACTGGCATCTTGCCAGTGCTTCCTTGGCCGTTGCTTGCACTTGAAAGTTACCAAGACACACAACGCGAGTTGATCGCCGCTGGGGGATTGTCTTGGCTGGGAGAATACAAGCTACGAGCCCAGACGGCACTGGCGAGACGCCAGTGGCACCCGACCCACGGGCTGCTCCTCGCATGCCTAGTCCCTCGTCCCCAGCCTCTAATCGCTAATCGCTACCCCCCCCTAATCGCTACCCTCTACAGCCTCTCCCGCTTCCGCTCCTGATTCAGCTCCGGCCCGACCTTGCGGCGTTTGTACGTGACCGTGTAGCGGACGAGCCGTTTCTCGCCCGGTTCGAGGTCGAGGAAGTACTTCACGTGGTTCTGGTCGACTCGCTCGACGCGGCCGTCGAGTTGGTGCAGGTCGACGTAGGCGCCGGCTTCGTCGGAATTCCAATCGGCCGGCTGTCCTTCGCTACCCCAGAGCGTAACGTCGGCGTCGAAGCGGCGTTCGAGCTCGGCTTTTACGTCGACCGCCTTACCCGAGATAATCTCCTCCTCGAAGGTAACCGTCTCGTCGTAGTCGATCATGTCGTAATACATCACAAACTCGTCGTCGATCCGCCGCTTGTACTGCCGGGCGACAACATTGGTAATCCGCCGATCGTTTTCCCGTCGGGCGACCGTGATATCGTTGTCGCGGTCGACGTTCACCTCGACCCGATCGCCGATGGGTACGTACTTGGTCGCCGTGCCGCCGACGTAGGCGAGGTCCTTGTTGGCATACTCGGAGAAGAGCCGCACGTTGCCGTCGGGCAATGGCGAGAGGCCCAGGTTTTCCATGCCGGGCAAGTCCTTCTCCGTGCCATCGTCGTCGGTAAGCTTGACGTTCTCGAAGCGGTAGAATTTCGTAAACTGTGCGCCGCCGTCGCGATCGGTCAGCTTGTAAACACACTCCAGCGGCACGTCGGCTACCTGCATCGCGACGAGTCGCTTGGGCTCTTTGTCTTTGATGTCCTCGCGCCCCTCGATCGAAAAGAGGAAATACTCGGAGAGGCCCTGCTTGATGACCTCCTTGGGACGTTTCGGCGCGTTGTCCGCTCCGCCCTTGTCTCGCCCCTCGGCATCGCTCACGAAATCGTCGAATGCTCCGTGAACGATCTGGCGGTCTTGGCCGGGCATGCCCTTCCAGTTCAGCTTGCCCCCCACGACCATGCCGGGTGCCGGACGCGTGGCCAATGCGGCGATCTTCTCGACCAGATTGATCGTGCCCACCACGAGCCGCGTCTGGGCGTTGTCGTACAGTTCGCCCGAGTTGTTCTCCACGCGAACGTACCCGGTCATCCGCAGCCGGGTCTCGTCTTCGTTGGCGATGCCCACGTAGTCGGCCTTCCAGGTGATGCCGCTGGTGAAGTAGCGGATCTCGACCGGAATCTTGCCGGCCATTTGGCTTTGGATGTTCCACTGCAACGCGTCGTTACGGCCCGCGGGAAACGTCGTATCGACCAGATCGACCTGGTCGGTGTGGTCGAGGATGCGGAAGTCGATGCTCGTGGGGTCGATCAGCGTGTTGGCCCAGGTGA
>CAYUIQ010000268.1:0-11369 GCA_964444795.1 uncultured Planctomycetaceae bacterium | reverse complement strand
TGGACGACGCTGCCCAGGCGGATGCCGACTACCCCATGAAAAACATCGGCGCCGTAGAGGCCGGAAAAAACGGCAAAGGCGCGTTCAGAGACGTGTCCTTCAATACCGTTACGTTTGACCGGCCCGGACTCAAGCTGGTTCGGTTCATGTCCAATGTTCCGAAGCAACGACTACAGGTAGACAGGATTCAGTTCCGAAGGGAATAGCGGCACGCCCGCATGATGAGCTGGGCAGGCAACAAATGGCTTAAAACGCCAGCCCTGGATGTGCTGGCGAAGGAGGGGATTCGCTTCCTGCTTTGCGCGGTCCTTTCACGTCTATCGCGGATCTGCAATCTGAAATCAGAGATCCTACCTCTTCCTCCGCCAGCCGAACCAAGCCAGTCCCAGTAGGCCCGGCAGAGCGAGAGTTGCGGTCGATGGCTCCGGGACGTTGCTGCTGCTGTGAGTCACCAGACCCTCCCCCGATGGATCGAGCTGTCGTTTACCGTCCACCGTTCGTGGGGAAGATCCAACCGCCCGTACTATTCGCGATGGGCGCACTCGGCCTGATCGTGGCGGGGCGGCGACGCAATATCTAAGATGGGACACGTTCCTCTCAGCGCCTCAGAACGCACCCGCCGCCACCGCCTGCCCGTCTCCGCGGTTGCAGAGGTTGACGAATGTTTGATGGTCGATCGAGAAGCTGATCACATGCACCGAACCGTCGCACATGGCGGCGCACAGGCCGGAAGAATGCGCGCTGCCAAAGCCGTCGATGACGCGACCGGGCCGATCCTGGGCGATCATCTGGCCTGGCGGCGCATAGGCCCAGCGGGTGGTGTCCTGGTCGTAGCCCATGTACATCGAATGGTCGTCGGCGGGTGAAAGACCCGTGAGGTAGTGATCGGGAGTGAGATATTTCTCGGCCACCATGATCGTGTTGCTGGCGCCGTCGCGAACCATGCCCATGGTCACTTCGCTTCGCTGGTTGGTCACGCCGTTGTTGCCGCGCGTTTGCGGCTGCCAGGGGAAGTTCGGGTCGTCGCCTTGGGCCAAGGAACTGGCCATGACGCAGGGACAGGGGGTGAGCGAGCCGCCGTTGGCCGCGTAATCCGTTTTGGCGACGGGCGCCGAGGTGCGGTCGACGTTGTACATGGTGTAGGAGGCAGGATAAGCGTTGGGATACGCGATGGCACGCCGGCGCGAGGGGCAAATGAAGACCGACAACGGCGTTCGGTCCATCTCCAAAGCGCCGTCTTTCTGCGGCTGCGTAACCGTGTACCGGTCGTCGTCTCGGGGCAAATTGTGCATTGCTTCCTGCTCCACGAACGGCAGCACATTGTAGATCCAACTGCCCGGCTGATCCTCGCCGAAGCCGCGGTCGGCGTCGCCGGTCCACCGAAACGACCATCCCCCGCTGGGGAAGAATCCGTGCGATTCCAGATGGTTGAGACCGCCCAGGGAAATCTGCTTGAGATGGTTTTTGCACTGCACCATCCGCGCCGCTTCGCGAACGCTCTGCACCGCGGGCAGCAGCAGCCCGATGAGGATGCCGATGATGGCGATGACCACCAAGAGTTCGACAAGCGTAAAACCGCCGTTCCGTCGGATTGGTCGAGACCGCATGAGTTGCTCCCTTCTCTCAATCACCGAAAGCCAATATCCGGCAATAGCCGCCCTCTGCGCGGGCGGGTGACACGCCCTGGCTTCAAGGTACTCTTACTATACACCGGCAACGCCGTAGGGCCAAATAACTGAGACGCCCCGGAAATTCCCTGGAAATCTGGCTTTGAGCGCGTCGTCGTGCCGGATCTTCGGCCGAAATCAATGCTCGATGGGGAGAGAATCGAGGTGGACCGAGCGGATTTGTCCTATCAGCGCATACTGTCGTCAAAGGTCAAGCGAGCCGACGCGGATGAAAGACTATGCGGATTTGCGGTGGTAGTAGTGCAGCAAGCCGCCAAGCCGTTTTCGGCATGCAACTTCACCGCCGGCCTGGCCGACCTCTGCGTCGGGCGCGATGATCTTGTTGCCGATCCCTTGATGGTTTCGCTCGGCATGGTAATGCAGGAGATACTCACCGACGGCACTGCGCAACATGCCCTGGCCAAAGAAGACCATTCTCTCCAAGGCTTCCTGCTTGATACTTCGCATGAACCGCTCGATGTGTGGCGTCAGGTTGGGTGATCGTGGCGGCAGCCGCACGCAATGGATTCCTTCGCTTTCCAGGATACTCCGAAACGCGTCGGTAAACTTCGTGTCCCGGTCCACAATCAAGTATCGCTTGCCGCCCAGGAAGCCATCTTCGGCATCGGTCAGATTGCGAGCGATCTGCTGCATCCAAGGTCCATCCGGGTTGGGCGTGCAGCCAGCGAAGTGGACTCGGCGCGTGGCGATCTCCATCACGATGAGCAGGTAGTGCATAACCAACCCGCCTTTCGTCCACACCTCAATAGCCGTGAAATCGATCGACGCCAGAACATCCCAATGGGCTTTGAGAAACGTGGCCCAGGTCGTCTGCCGCTTGCGATCCGGCACCGGTTCGATGCCGTGTTCTTTGAGAATATTGCCCACCGCCTGGTCCGAAATCTCGTGTCTCAGGTTGGCCAGTGCCCCTTGGATACGATCGTAGTCCCAAGTCGGATTCTCACGAGCCAACTGCAGAACCAGATCGACAATCTCCTGCCGCACGCGTGCCCGAGATCAGTCTTCAGTGTGCGTCTGTACGTTCCTTGCTGGTTGACATTTGCGATTCGGTGGAATACCTTGACTTTTGCGTGGCGGGAACTCGTGGAGGTGACACGAGATTTGGGGCACCAGGATTCGCCTTCAGACTGTCACGTCGGCCGCCTGGTCCCGTTCGGCAAGCGGCACTAACCACCAACATCGTTCGCATTCCGGGGAGTTTCGGATGGAAACAATCTGTCGCCCGTGCGGTGTTGCCCTAGTCGTTCTGATGGGACTTTCCTTTGCGGAGGCCGCCGACACGGATGCCCAAATCGTACCCAAGGAGCTGATCAAGCTTTTCAACGGAAGAGACTTAAGCGGCTGGAAAACCTGGCTGGTCGACACCCAACACGAGGACCCTCGCCGTGTCTACTCGGTACGGGACGGGATGCTCCGTATCTCTGGCGACGGATTTGGATACTTGAGTACCACTCAGGCATACAAGGACTACCGGTTGGTGGTGGAACTGAAGTGGGGGGCAGAGAACTTCCGCACGCGCAAAGGCATGGCTCGCGACTCGGGCATCTTTCTGCACAGCACCGGGCCGGATGGAGCCAGTTATGATTGCGGATGGGGATCGAAGCGAAGCAACACCGGCGACGATATTAGCAGCGGAGCCTATAAAGCGGCCATCGAATGCCAGGTCATGGAAGGGGGCTTCGGCGACCTCTTGCTCATCCACGGTCGCTACGGAGATGGTCGGCACGTGCCCATACGGTTTACCGTACCGGTGACGGATCGCCAGGTGGCCGCCGACTATGCCAAGTATCAGCACGACCCCACGGCCGCCAAGCGAGTCTTGGATGTCGGGGCGATCGCATGGCTGAACAAGGACCTCAAGTGGCGGGACGTCCCAGGTTTTCGCGGTTCCGACGACGTCGAGAGCCCACACGGCCAGTGGACGCGCATCGAGTGCGTTTGCGACGGCGACCGCATCACAATCCGGGTTAATGGCAAGCGAGTCAATGAAGCCTACGAAGTCTTCCCCGCCGCCGGCAAATTGCTGCTGCAATGCGAAGGCTCGGAGATCTTATTCCGGAAGATCGAATTGCACCCGATAGAGCTCAGCGAGCGCCCTGGCGGGCAAGCCGGTACGGCTGCGATTCGTGTCCAAAGACGCTGACCTCTACTTGCTTCAAGTCACAAGTGAAAAAGTGGGACCCACGACGATGCGCTACGCCTTTGTACTGGTTCTGGTTGCCTGCCCGTCCTCACCTGGAGTAGCGTGGGCACGGGACAAGCCGAATTTCGTGCTCATCCTCGCCGACGATCTGGGCTATGCCGATCTCGGCTGCTTCGGGTCAAAGATGATCAAGACGCCAAACATCGACCGCATGGCGCGGGGCGGCGCGCGGCTGACAAACTTCTACGCGGCCGCACCGATCTGCACACCCACGCGTGCCGCGTTGCTGACGGGTTGTTATGCCACGCGCGTCGGCTTGCCGACCCCGTTACACGTGTATGACGAGATCGGCCTGAGTCCAGCCGAAGTCACGCTGCCGGAAGTCCTCCAGCGGCAGGGCTATCGCACGGCTTGCATTGGCAAATGGCATTTGGGACATCGTCCATGTCATTATCCGACTCGTCACGGGTTCGATGTTTTCTGGGGGACTCCGCTTGGGCACATGTTCAACCGCCCGGCCGTGGGCAAAGCGGTTGGCGATACGTCCGACTTGTTCTTAGACAACGAAGAACCAATTCCCTTTCCCAAGAACGCGGATCTGACTGAACGGCTGACGGACGTCGCCGTCCGTTTCATCGCCGAGAACGAGAATCGCCCCTTCTTCTTGTTCCTCTCGCATACCATGCCGCACGAACCCTTGGCGGTCTCCCAGCGTTTTGCCGGCAAGAGTAAGGGCGGTTTGTACGGGGACGTCGTCGAGTGCATCGACTGGAGCACCGGGCGGCTACTCGCTGCCTTACGGAAACACGGTCTCTCTGACACCGTTGTGATTTTCATTTCGGACAACGGCCCCAAGAGGGGTCATGGTTCGGCAGCTCCCTTGCGTGGATTCAAGCATCAACCCTACGAAGGCGGGGTTCGCGTCCCGTTGGTCGCCTACGCACCCGGCCACATCCCTGCCGGCCGCACCATTGACGCGGTTACGACGGTCATGGACATCTATCCGACGCTGGCCAAACGTGCGGGGGCCACGAGTTCAAAAGAGCAAGTCCGCGACGGCAAAGACATCTGGCCGCTGCTATCCGGCGAGCCGGACGCAAAGCCTCCTCGCAACGAGTTCTTCTACTTCGTTCGTCACGGCGTGCTGGCGGGTGTTCGGCAAGGGCGCTGGAAGCTGCTGGAGCAGAACGGTCAGATCGAGTTGTACGACCTGGAGGCGGATGTCGAGGAGTCGAGGAATCTCGCCGGGCAGCAGCCAGAGATTGTTCGACGGCTTGCCGCCCGTATGAAGCAGCTTGAGTCGGATGTCGAAGCCCTCAAACGCCCGCCGGGCGGCTCACTAAACCGAGACCGATTACTAGAAGGAGACGAGCAATGCTTGACCGAAGACTGCGAATAAGTGGATTTTCGTTGGGCGTGTGCATCTGGTTGACTGCGCTCGTTGCCGCAGCCGACTCCGCCGAGATCGGCCCGGAGGCGAAGGACGCCTTGGCGAAGATGGACATCCGTCACGGAGTCTGCGCCGTGCTGGGGCTGAGCCAACAACAAGAGCCGGAATTCCCAACCGAGTTGGCCCAAGGGAGTGAGACGCTCGTCTACTTTCAATCGCCCGACGCGGCCGTGGTGGCGGCCGTGCAACAAGCCGCGGAGGAGGCCGGGTTGCTGGGAATTCGCCTATTCGTGTACGAGGGCAATTACGGCGCAGTCCACCTGGCCGACAACTTAGCCGGGGCGGTGTGGGTCTCCTCTTCGGCGCTCGGCGAAAACGGCGTGAAACGCGAAGAGGTTTTGCGTGTGCTGCACCCGGCGGGGAAGGCCGTCTCCGACAGCGCCGATTGGCAACCGCTCGCGAAGCCGTTTCCCGACGGTGTGGACGCGTGGAGCCATCCCTATCACGGTCCGGACAACAACCCCCAATCCAAGGACCAGGTCATACGACATCCGTATCTGACTCAGTTCCTGGGCGATCCGCTGTTCGGTTGCATCTCGGAGGTGACCGTCGCCTCCAGGGGCAAGATCTACAAGGCTTTTGGCCATATCGCTTTCAAAACCGCGCAGAACGAGGTGCTGAACAAGCTCTATTGCATCAACGGCTACAACGGCGCCATCTTGTGGACCAGACCCCTGAAGCAGGGATTCATGATTCACCGCAACACGATGATCGCCACGCCGGATGCTCTCTTTCTTGCCGACGACGAGTCGTGCAAGCGGATCGACGCGGCAACCGGCGAGGTGACCGCCGAGATTGTCCCCCCGGACGGCGTCGCCGAGGGAAAAGTGTGGAAGTGGATGGCCACCGAGGGCGGAGTCTTGTACGCGCTGTTGGGCGGTGAAGAAGTGAAGGCCGAGGTCCAGCGAGCCACCACCCCCGGTTTCGGCCACTGGCCCTGGGGAATGTGGAAAGGCTACGACTACCAGGCAGGTGCGAAAGCCTACGGGATCGGCCGCGATCTCGTCGCCATGGATCCGCGGACCGGGCGACTGCTTTGGCATCACCGTGAGGAGGAATTGGTGGACAGTCGCGGCATGTGTATGAGAGACGGCAGAATCTACTATTACTGCCCGGGGAAATTCCTAGCCTGCCGCAGCGCTGCCGACGGAGAGATCGTATGGAAAACGTCGGACGGCCGGCTGTTGGAGGCTATCGCGCCTCACGAGCGAGCCCAGAATCCCCGCTGGGGATTTTCTTCGTCGGTATACCTCAAGTCCAACGGCAAATATCTCTTCTTTTCCGGCCCGCAACGGCGAAACCTGGTCGCCGTCTCCTGTGAGAGCGGCCGGTTGGCGTGGTTCCAGGAGAACGGCAATTTCCAACTCGTGCTTCGCGACGACGCTTTGTACGCCGTGGGCAGTCAAGGCAGCGCCAGCTTCAAACGCGACTACGATACGGGCGAGGTTCTCGGGCAGTGGACGGGGCGCAGGGCTTGCACCAGGGCCACCGGCAGCCTGGACAGTATCTTCTACCGGGCGTCCGGCGGAACCATCCGCTATGCGCCGGACTCAGGCGCCGTCGAGCATATCGCGCCCATGCGCCCGCCGTGCCACGACGGCGTGATCGTCTCCGATGGAATGCTCTATTGGGGGCCGTGGATCTGCGGCTGTCACCTCTCTCTCTACGGGAACATCGCCCTGTCGCCGGCGGGGGAGTTCGACTTCGGCAAGAAAGTCGATGAGAGCGAACAACTTCAAGTCGGACCGGGCGATCCGCATCAAGTGGCTGCTCTGAAAGGCCAACCGGTCGAGAGCGGCAGGTCGACGGCGTGCGGCAGATTGGTTTTCACGGCCGGATCCGACGGTGTTGTCAAGGCAACCAACGCCGACGATGAGAGCCTGGTTTGGAGAGCCTACACCAGCGGCGGCATCAACTTTCCGCCGACCGTCTGGCAGGGCCGCGTCTACGTGGGGTCCGGCGACGGTTGGGTGTACGCTTTCGAAGCCGCAACGGGCAGGCGGCTTTGGCGATTCCGCGCCGCGCCGGCCCAGCGCGTCATCCCCGTGTACGGGCGGCTCATGTCGACCTGGCCGGTGGCCGGCGGAGTGGTCGCCCAGGACGGTGTCGTCTACGCAGCCGCGGGAATTGCCCACTACGACGGTACGCACGTTTACGCCTTGGACGCCGTCACGGGTAAGATCCGGTGGCATAACAACACCTCCGGCACGCTTGCGGAGTGCAAGAACGGGATCAGCCTTCAGGGGAGACTCCGACTGGAGGGCGCTCGATTGACCTTCTGCGGCGGGAACGCCTATCCCCAGGCAGTGTTCGACGCCGCGACCGGGAAATGTCTGACACCGCCACACGGCCCAAACGGCACAAGGGCTTCGACGTTCTATGCCGTGGGCGAATACATGGAAAAGGTCCGTCGCCGCGAGGTGCAGCGCCGGCCGGAATAAGCCGGGGTGCGCGAAATCGTTTCCCCCGTCAAAGGCAGCCACCGGAAGTCACAGGGGCCCCACATGCGATACGGTTGTTTGTCTCTGGTGTTGCTGATGGCCACGGCTGCGTCGACCGGCGTGTCCGTCGATGCACGCCCTAATATCCTGTTGATCACCGCCGACAATCTCGGCGATGGCGATTTACCGTGTTTCAACGCTGATTCGCCCATCCGCGCCCCGAATCTGGATCGCCTGGCCCGGGAGGGGGCAAGGTTAACCGATTTCTACACGCCTTCGCCCACGTGCAGCGTATCGCGGGCCTGCCTGCTGACCGGTCGCACGCCGCGGCGGCACGGGTTGACGCGGCAGTTGCCGGGCATCGAGGGAAACTACGGGCCGGGCTTAAACCGCGCCGAGACGCTTATCGCCAAAATCCTCAAGGAGGCCGGCTACGCCACCGGTTGCTTCGGCAAGTGGAACATCGGCTTCGCTCCCGGATCGCGGCCCACCGAGCGCGGGTTCGACACGTTCTTCGGCCACGCCTCAGGCAATATCGACTACTACACGCACGTCTACAACGGCAAGCACGACCTGTATCGCGGCACGCAAGAGGCGCACGTGTCGGGCTACGCCCCCGACCTCTTCGCCGACGCGGCCATCGAGTTCATCCGCGCCCAGGCCGACCGGCGATGGTTCGTGTACCTACCCCTGAACACTCCGCACTTCCCCAACCCGAAGAACAAGGCCCCCGGCCGGCCGTGCATTTGGCAGGCGCCGGATCGAGCGTTTGCCGCGTATGGCTACGACCCGCGGACCACCGATGCGAAAGAACGATACGCCGCGGTGATCACCGCGATAGACCAGGCGGTGGGCCGAGTGCTCCAGACACTCGAAGTGACAGGGTCGCGCGACGAGACATTCGTCTTCTTCTATTCCGACAACGGGGCGTTCATGCTGCGGGGCCGTGGGCTCGAGGTGGCCAGCAACGCGCCGCTGCGCGACGGCGGAGTCACGTGCTTCGAAGGCGGGATTCGAGTGGCCGCGCTGGCCCGCTGGCCCGGCCGGATCCGCCCGGGACGCCCGATCGTCGAGCCGCTCTGGTCGCCCGATCTGTTCGTGGCGTTTGCCAAGTTGGCCGGAGCCGAGCTTCCCCCGGCAAGAATCCTCGACGGACGGGATCCGCTGCCCGTGCTGACACACGAAGCAGAATCGCCGCACCGATCGCTCTACTTCACCTACGGACGGCACGCGGCGTTGCGGATGGGCGACTGGAAAATCGTCCGCACCCGTGCGGACCAAGCCTGGCAGCTTTACCACCTGACCGGCGACATCGGTGAACGCCGCAATCTCGCCTCGCAACATCCCGAGGTCGCCGCACAATTGGCCGACGCATTTCAGCATTGGTACCGTACAGGAGACCCCAACTAACCGTCGGATTATCCGACAGGGGGGGCAACGCAATAAAAAGGGCTTAGGAAAAATTCCCCTAAGCCCTTATGCCGTAATCAGTTGAGTAGTGCGGGAAAGAGGATTTGAACCTCCACGTCCCGAGGGACACTAGGCCCTCAACCTAGCGCGTCTGCCAATTCCGCCATTCCCGCGTTTGGCCTCGTGTAACCTTGAGTTTAACCGTTTTGTTCCACGGGTCAAGGATCACCCGCGATGGATCGCCCGCGATGGATCATCGCCGCCGGATTACCAGGATGGTGCGGTCGTCGAGTTTCGTGTTGGCGGTGTGGCCTTCGAGCCGCTCCCGAGCGATTTGGACCAGCCGTTCGGAACTTTCGTGCATGTGATCGCTGAGGATTTCGGCCAATCCGTCCTCGCCCAGCAGTGTCCCGTCTGGGGCTCGGGCGTCGCGGAATCCATCGGTGAAGACAACCATCGCCTGACCGGGGTTCAGGCGGCATCGCCGTTGGCGGTACTCGGTTTCCGGGCTCTCCCCCAGTGGGGGGCATGGTTGGGCCACGGACTTCCATCCGTCGCCGCCGAGCAGTAGGACGCCCGGGTGTCCAGCCGATGCGTAGTGCAACAACCCGGTGGCCGAGTTGATGATGCCGCAGAAGATGGTCGCGTATTGGTCGCCCGCCGATCCGGTCCAGACGGTGCGATTGACCTGGGTGAGCAACCGGCCGGCACGGCGATAGTGCTGTCCGTGTGAACGGAGCGAGGCCTTGATGGTGTTGGCGGCCATGGCAGCCTCGATCCCCTGATCCATGGCATCACCGACGGCCACGGCCAGCAGCCCATCGCCGAGGGAAAACCAATCGAAGAAATCGCCGCCCATCGGACCCGCCTGAGCGGTCCATCCGGCGATGTCCCAATCGTCCAGCAGCGGTGCGACGGCGGGAAGTTGTCCACGCTGCAGGCGCTGACCGGCGGCTAATTGACGTTTCATTCGAGCGCCGTCGATGCTCTCGTTCAACAGCATCTCGCGTTCCAGATCGGCGGCCAGCCGACCGGCGACGATCTCGATGATGTTGGTCTGTTGATCGCCGAAATCGCGTGGCTCGTCGCAAAACATCCAAAGCGTGCCCAAGACCGTCGTCGACGAGGCAATCGGAACGCACACGGCCGAAGCAAAGTCCTCGGGCGGATTCCACTGCTGCATCGAATGCGTGTCCTCCAGGACGATCGCGTGTCCAAGCATCGCCTCCAGATCTGCCAGCGCGTCTCGCAAGGGTCTGGCCGGGGCCGTGTATCGCTCGGACGGCAGTCTCCAAGCCGAACGCAGTTTCAACTCGGTCGTGGCCTCGTCCAGCATGTACAGAGCCGCCGCCTGACAGCCGACGGCCGTGGCTCCGCCGCGCAGCACGGCCTCGAGTTGCTCGGCCAAATGTTTCTCTTGGTTGCCGCGAGGAACCAGGGGGACTCCGGCGGCCAGTTCGGCCTCGCGCTGCCAAAGCGAACGACGGGTGTCCATCATCTGCCCCAGCATACCCGCGGTGGCGGAGGCCAGATGTTGCGCCGCGTGCTTGTCGATCGGCGAATCGTGGCCCAGGGTGTCCGATGTGCCCGCCTCGAGGGTGAGGTGTCCGGCGGATGTGCCAACGCCCGGGTTGACCGGGGTGGACCAAAGGCAATCGGAACTCCGGTGCGAGGGCTCCCCCGACCGATAGCCGAGCGACCAGCCGGTGGCCTCTTCAAACGCCTCGATGAAGTCGGGCAGGTCGCGCACGTCGGCCATCGAAGGCTGCTTGGCGCCGGGGGATTTTTCCGCGTAGATTTTCAGTTGTTTTGAAGTCATGGCAGTCACGGATTTCGGGCCCTCGGGGAATGTCTCTCGTTGACAATGCCATCCGTGATCCACGGCGAACCGGTCGGGGCGACTATTGCCCTTCGATCCCCGGTCGGGGACCGGGGGGCGCGCCTTACCTTGCGCCAAACTCCCATCTTCCGTGACCGATACATCTTAACATCGGCCCCGCTGGCTCCCGACGTGAGTCAAACCCCCTGGACGACTGACTGGGCCGTGTGGGTAGTCGGAATGTGCGGTCTGGAACGCGCGCAGTGGGGGGGATTGGCGGAGAGGGTGGTGTGATGGGGGAAAATACGAGACGGCGTGCGCGGGGCGCATGGCATATCGACGGATGGGAGCCGCTGAACTCAGGGGATGCTACCCCTGGGCTTGGATGCGGGGAGACTGGGCTTTGTCTCAAAGCCCG
>CAYUIQ010000267.1:0-11405 GCA_964444795.1 uncultured Planctomycetaceae bacterium | reverse complement strand
GCCCCCAGTTCGTCGCGTTCTGGGGGCTCGCTGCGCTCGACCCCAGGCACTCCAGCTATCCTACCAGGCACAAGTGCCCGGGCTAAACGACATGCACTACCCCTGCCCGGTCACCCAGGCGACCCAATCGGCCTGGAGTTTGTCGAATTTCTTCTCGTAGGCCGCCTCCATGGCGATGCCGGGGGCCTGTCCCTCGCGGAGCAGTCGCACGAACTTGAGAAACTTCTCCGGATCGATCTGCATCAGATAGCCGACCGTGGCGAAGGCAGTGAGGTAATCGGGCAGTTCATAATCTCGCAAGTCCAGGCGAAACAACTGCTCCCACGGCGTCAGTTGCCCCGCGGCGGCCAGTTGGCGGGTTCCGGCGATCCAATCCGGCCCGAACGGAAACTTCTTCACGTCGTACTTGATCGAGTGGACCAGATTCTTCTTCATCACGGCGTTTTCACCGTAGGCCGAGAATCCTTCACGCAGCCAGGTCGGCGCGCGGCCGCCGGTGGCCAGGAGGATCTGCCGTCCGGCGGTCATGAAGACGGCCATGTGGGCCGCCGGCGGGCCGTTCTCTTCCTGACGGAAAAACGACGTCTCGCCGATGGTCGAACCGGCCAGTTCACGCAACATGCCCCAGTCGTTGCCCATTTTCGCGCGCCACTGGCCCTCCATCCGTTGCAGTAGTCCCCGGTAGTTCTGCTGGCCCCAGACGATGAGAATCTCATACGTGTCGGGCTGCGTGAGGGTCAGTTCCATCGAGTGGGTCAATTGCTGCAGGTGAGCGGTTAACCTTTCCACGGCCACGCCCACCTCACTGGCCTGCGGCGGAGGCAACTGGGCGTGGATCGTCACATGATGATTTTCCACGCGAACCAACGGCGAATTGAGAACCTGTTCCCACTGTTGATGCTTCGGCCCCACGACATCGATGCGTGTTTTCTCTTTTTGCACCAACTCGTCGTTGTCTCGGGCTGCCTGACATTCGGGGCAGAATTGGCATCGCACGGCATCGGCCGCCTTGGGACGCGGCATGCCCTCGACATGCACGTAGGGGCGCAACGGAGCCAGCGGTACGCGTCCCAGACCGTGGCATTTGGGGCAGTTCGCATCGACTGGTCCGGCCACCGCTGGAGGTCTCTCGATCGGCCGTTCGACGGGTGGGCGTTCGACGGGTTTCTCGGGTGTCTCTTCGGGTTCCTCGGGCGGCGCTTCGCCCGGCGGCGACGGCTCGGGGTCCGCTGGATCGCTCGGCGAGGGCTTGATCCGAATCACCTCGACGTGGACTTCACCATGGGGCGGTTCCTCGACATTGGGTTTCTGGACATTAGGTTGCTCGGGCGGCGCTTCCGTAGGAACGGCGAACTCGTTCTCTTCCGGCTCCTTCTCCGGCTTGGCGTCGGGTTTGGGATTCGGTTGAACTTCCGGTTTCGAGTCTGGTTTCGGGGCCGGGTCCGACGCTGTCGCTCCCCCGTCCGCCGGTTCCTCTTTCGTCTCCCGTGTCTTCTCCCGCGAATCGGACCCGTCGGCCGTCTGGCCGGCTCGGTTCGAGTCGCCGGAGGAGCTGACGGCCCAGTAGATGCCGAGCCCCAACGCGATCAACACGGCCGCGCCCGCCGCCGCGAACCAGACCCACCGCATATCGCCGGACGGAGTCGCTCTTGCCGCACGACGGCCGCGCGTCGGCCGGACCGAAGTTTCGACCACCCGAGCGGTTTCCCTCACCCGAGCGGTTTCCCTTGGGTCGCGTGCCGGAGTCGATTCCGGAGTTGCGGCGGACGCCGGCAGGGCCATCACGGCCTTGCACTGCGGACAACGGACCCGGTGGCCGGCCATCTCGTCGGCACAACGCATCCGCCCTCCGCACGTGGAACATTTGAGTTGGATCGCCATGAGCATCTCCCCGAGTTCGGACCCGTGTATGATCTCAGTATACCCGCAACGCGCCCGCTTGCCACCCGATTCGCGCTGGACGCGGCCTCCCGGCAAAGCCGGGCAGGGCGTTCAACGCCGCGAAACTGGCCCCGCCGGGCGAAATGAAGTAGACTGACACGATCCGTTAAGAGACAATCCGACGTACCAAGGAGGCGAACCATGGTCAAGTTCTGCATCGGTCTTGTGGGCGTTTTCAATCTTCTCCTCGTGCCCACCGCGTCGGAGGCCGTCGAACCGGCGGCGACCCAGTCGGTGCTCTGGTATCGGGCGCCGGCGCAAAAGTGGGAAACCCAAGCCCTGCCCATCGGAAACGGCAGCCTCGGGGCGATGATCTTTGGCGGCGTCGAGAAAGAGCAACTCCAGTTCAACGAAGACAGCCTTTGGACCGGCGACGACAATCCCTCGGGCGGCTACGGCTCGATGGGTGGGTATCAGGCGTTTGGCGATCTGTTCGTCGAGTTCGAAGGGCAAATCGGCCCGCTCGAAGACTACCGCCGCCAGTTGGACCTTCGCCAAGCTACCGCGAGCACAAGCTACAAGATCGGCAGAGTGACCTACCGGCGCGAATACTTCGCCAGCCATCCCGACGGGCTGATCGCCGTGCGAATCACCGCCGATCGGCCCGGCAGCCTAACCGGCACGGTGCGACTGGCCGACGCCCACGCCGCGCCGGTTACCGCCGAGAAGAACCGCTTGACCGCCTCCGGCGAGCTGGACAATGGGCTGAAGCACGAGGCCCAGGTGCTGGTCCTCAATCGGGGCGGCGGCGTGAAGGCCGAGGACGGTGCTATCCGCTTTCGCGATGCGGATAGCCTGCTGATCCTTCTGGCCGCCGGAACCGACTACTTGGCCGACCACGAGAAGAACTGGCGCACGGACCATCCACACGACCGGCTCACGGCCCGGCTCGATGCCGCCGCGACCACGCCCTACGAGACGCTACTCGCACGCCATACAGAAGACTATCAGGCACTGTTCGGGCGCGTCGTGCTCGACACGGGCACCAGTGATGCCGAGATCGCCGCTCGGCCGACCGACAAGCGGTTGGCTGCGTACCGCGAGGGCGCGGTCGATCCGGAGTTGGAGGCGATGTTCTTCCAGTTCGGCCGCTACCTGTTGATCGGAAGTTCGCGCCCCGGGTGTCTGCCGGCGAACCTCCAGGGCGTGTGGAACCAGAGCAACAACGCCCCGTGGCATAGCGACTACCATAGCAACATCAACGTGCAGATGAACTACTGGCTGGCCGAACCGACGAATCTGGCCGAGTGCCACGAGCCGTTTCTCGATCTGATCCGCAGCCAACTCGTGCCCTGGCGAAAGGCGACGCAAGCGGCGCCGGAATTCAAACCGGCCCAGGGCACCGTCCGCGGCTGGACGGTGCGCACCTCGCACAACATCTCCGGCGGCATGGGCTGGAAGTGGGACAAGCCGGGCGGCGCCTGGTATTGCCAGCATCTCTGGGAGCACTACGCATTCGGCGGCGACAAGGAGTATCTCCGCAACGTGGCCTACCCGATCCTCAAGGAAGTCTGCCAGTTTTGGGAGGATTCGCTCAAGGAACTTCCCGACGGCACGCTCGTGGCCCCCAAGGGCTGGTCGCCGGAGCACGGTCCCGAGGAAGACGGCTGTTCCTACGATCAGCAGATCATCTGGGACCTGTTGACCAATACGATCGAGGCTTCCGAGGCCCTGGGCAGCGACGAGGAGTATCGCGGCAAACTCGTCCAAATGCGTGAACAACTGCTGGGACCGAGGATCGGCCGTTGGGGCCAGTTGCAGGAATGGGTCGAGGACCGCGACGATCCGAACGACCATCATCGCCACGTTTCGCACCTCTTCGCCTTACATCCGGGTAGGCAGATCTCGCCGGTGGCCACGCCCAAGCTGGCCGAAGCGGCCCGCGTGTCGCTGGTCGGCCGCGGCGACGGCGGCACCGGATGGAGCAAGGCCTGGAAGATCAGCTTCTGGGCGCGACTGCTCGACGGCGATCACGCCCACAAGATGCTCAGCGAACAGCTCAAACGCAACACGCTGGACAATCTCTGGGACACCCATCCACCGTTCCAGATCGACGGCAACTTCGGTGCCACCGCGGGCATCTGCGAGATGCTTCTGCAAAGCCACCTGGGCGAGATTCACCTGCTGCCCGCGCTCCCCTCGGCCTGGGCCGGCGGAAGTGTGAAGGGGCTACGTGCTCGCGGCGGCTTCGAGGTCGACGTTACCTGGAAAGAAGGCAAGGCAACTTCCGCGACGATTCGAAGTACGGGCGGAACCACATGCAAGGCGCGCCACGGCGAGAAGGTTGTCGAGTTGAAGCTCAAACCGGGCGAGTCGGTCGTTCTCGCTGGGGAACTTTGATCGCGGTGAAGTCAGCGTAGGGTGCGTCGGGACGCACCGGCTGCGCGTGCTTTCCGTCGTGGTGCGTCCAGACGCACCCTACGAGTTCTCTGAAGACCTTACCAACCCGCCAACCATGGGACCGCAACCGCTAAAACGCAGATTATCGCACCGAGAACAACATACACCAGACACGTACGGACAAAGTGCCGATAGTTGGGTTCCGTAACTTGGCCACAGTGTGGACACGTCAGCAGTTTGTGATCTATGAGCACCCCACAATATGAGCATTGTATCATCATGGTCTCGCCCCATGCAAAGGTTGCCCAATAACGCCCCACCCCATGAAGCCGGTCGTATCATGTAAACAGTGGGCGTGCAACGGTCTACGTGCGTCTGCGATCGTCGGAGATGACCGAAACGAAGGTCGCGGCCTTGTGGAACCCCGTTGGGGTTCGATTCGTTCCGCAATCCCAGACCCGGGGTGCGCTTCGCGACCCCGGGCTATGTTGTCTAACCGCTTTGCGGTATTTGAAGAAACAAGGCTACTTCCCGTCGCTCACCGACGGGGCTAACACGGCTTTGCCCTGCCCGGCAACTCGCCGGCCAGCAGGTTGCCGATGGGCCGGGTGGTGACGAATCGCATCATCACGATGCGGATCGTGGCGGTGATGGGAACGGCCAGCACCATGCCGACGACGCCCCAGACCAGCCCCCAGAACGTCAAGGCGAGTAGGATGACGACCGGGTGCAGATTGAGCCCCTTGCCCATCAGCTTGGGTTCGATCACGTTGCCAATGGTCATCTGCACCGCGCCGGGCAAAGCCACTACGGCAACGATCTGCCAGGGACTCCAAGGCTGGGCAATGGCCACCGGCAGCGGCAGCAGCGTGGCAATGATCGAGCCGATCGAGGGGATGAAGTTCAGCAGAAAGGCCAACAGGCCGAACAGCCCGGCCATCGGCAGACCGAACAGGGCCAGGATCACCCACACGAGAAGCCCCGTCACGGTCGAGAGAACGAACTTCGTGCCGATGTAGCTGCGCACTTTCGACTCGATTTCCGCGTAGATGCCCGAGCGAATCAGATGCGGGTCGCGGCCGGCCAGTAGAAAGGCAACGAAAATCAGGACCAGTGCGCCATTGGAGAGCAACCCCGTGGCCATCCCCACCGCTGCCTTGGCCCATTCGACAAGCCGCGTCCGAAACCGCTCGCCAAGCGTCTGCTGATCGATCTCGATGCGCCACTGCCGAAGTTGCGAAAGCGATCGTTCGGTCAAACCGGCGAAGTCTTCGTTGTAGTCGTCGGCCGCGGCCATCACGGTTTGCACGGCGAGGATCAAGATCAGACCGAGTACGGCCAGGAGCACAAGAACCGAAACCATGGTCAAGGTCACGGCCAGCCATTGGGGAAAGCCCCAGCGGATGACCTGGAAGTCGACCAGCGGTGAGACCGTCGTGCTCACAAAAATCGCCAGCACGAAGGGGATCATCACGCCTTGGGCAAGGTTCAGGGCCACGGCCAGGACCACCACGGCCAGGATTGCCAGCGATCCGACCGCCAGCCACATCTGCTCGTCGCGAATCTGTGCGTTCATCGGTCCGTCTCCCGCCGGTTTCTCTGTGAAAAAGGGGCGTGCAGTCCCAAAGTGTCCCGTCTCATCACCCAATCCGTGAAACCACCTCGGTCGCCCGGCGCCGTCCCATCCGGCTCGCTTCTCTCCACCGCGAAAAAACGGCCGCCAAAACGCCCGGGGGCTGCTTGACTATGCCGGGGGTTGCTGTACCATACCGATGAACAGATCTCCGGCCATACCGGTGAACAGCTCTCCGGGCAATTGTAGCGCCCCTGGCGCCGGTCGTCAATTGATCGTCGGCGGGGCGGGAAAACCTGGGGCGATTACGGCGTTTTTGCGGCCGATCGGAAGAAGCGATTAACTCGACATGGGAGGTGGTACTGGTGGATATCCACAAACGGGCAAAGAAGTGGGGCCTCGTTCTGCTGGCGGCGGTGGCTTGCGCCGGCTGCGGAGGGACGGTTTCCGAACCGATGATTCGGCCAGTTCGGGCGGTGAAGATCGGCGACGTTTCCCAACTCACCGGCCGGCCTTTCCCCGGCAAGGCGAAGGCGGTCGAAGAGGCCAACCTGTCGTTCCGCGTCTCCGGGCCTTTGGTCCAACTGCCGGCCAAGGTGGGTGCGGTCGTGGAAAAGGACGATCTGTTGGCACAAATCGACCGCCGCGACTATGAGGTCCAACTCCGCGCGGAAAAGGCCAATCTGACCCGCGCCCAGGCCAACCTCCAGGCCATGGAATCGGGAGACCGTCCGGAGGAAATCGAACAACTCAAAGCCCAGGTCGAGAAGATCACGGCGGCACACACGCTTGCCGACACCGAGTACGCACGCGCCCGTAAACTGCTCCCCTCGGGCAATCTCTCGCAATCGGAACACGACAAGTGGCAAGAGGAATTCCTCCGCACCGGAGCCGAATTGCGTCAGGCACAAGAGTCGCTGCAAATCGGCATCGCCGGAGCCCGCCAGGAGGACATCGACGCTAAGAAGGCGGAGATTCACTCACTGCAGGCAGCCGTCGAGGCGGCGGAAGACCGCTTGGACTACACCGAGTTGAAGGCCCCCTTCGACGGGATCGTCGTCGCCACGTACGTGGAGAATCACGAAACCGTCAAGGAGCAAGAGTTAATTCTTCGCCTGCTGGACATCTCCCAAATCGAGATGACCATCGACATCCCCGAAACCCTCATCGCCCTGGCCGAATACGCCGATGAAATCGTCTGCACCTTCCGGCCGCTGCCGGATCGGGAAGTGACCGTAGCGGCCGAGATCGTCGAGATCGGCTCCGAAGCCTCGCAGACAACGCGAACCTACCCGATCACCTTGCGGATGAACCAGCCGGACGATCCGGACCTGCCCGAGGGCACGCTCATCCGGCCGGGAATGGCCGGCACGGCGCGGGCCACCGCCGCGCGGCCGGGTATGGCCGACAAAGAAGGGTACGATGTTCCCGAAACGGCCGTCGTTTCCACCGAGGGTAGGCGATACGTCTGGGTGGTCGGCGAGGGAGGCATCGTCGCGTCGCAAGACGTGACTATCGGCGATACGGCGACCGATGGTTTGTACCTCATCGAGGGAGTGGAAAAGGGCCAGTGGGTGGTCACGGCCGGAGCGCATTACCTCGAAGAAGGACAGAAGGTTCACGTCATGGGTGAAGCGAAAAGCGAGGTGCCCGAGTGAGTCTACCGAATTTCGCGATCGGCAAAAGAACGGTGACCGCTTTCACCACGGCCCTGTTGCTCGTCAGCGGCGTGTTCGCCTATACGCAACTGGGGCAACTCGAAGATCCCGAGTTCACCGTGAAGACGGCCGTGATCACCACCACCTATCCCGGCGCCAGTGCCGAAGAGGTGGAACTCGAGGTGACCGACCGGATCGAGATTGCCCTGCAGGAAATGCCGCAGGTAAAGTACCTCGAATCGAACTCCCGACCAGGGACCTCCAATATCACGGTCGAGATTCTCGCGAAGTATCCCTCGGGCGACTTGCCGCAGATCTGGGACGAACTGCGAAAGAAAGTCCGCGACGTGCGCACCAGCATGCCACCCGGCGTCGGAGAGCCGATCGTCGGCGACGATTTCGGAGACGTCTACGGATTTCTCCTGGCGGTTACCGCCGACGGCTTCACGTACGCCCAGTTGGAAGACTACGTCGACGCCATGAAGAAGGAACTCAGCCGAGTCGACGGCGTATCGCGGGTGGAACTCTGGGGCGAGCAGACTCGCTGCATCTATCTCGATACCACCGAGGCGAAACTCTCGCAACTGGGTGTCACCATGGAGGATCTCCACGACACCCTGACGCAACAGAATCTGGTGGTCGATTCCGGCGGCGTCGATCTATCCGTCGAACGCCTGCGAATCGAGCAAACGGGCGCTTTCACTTCGCCGCGGGACATCGGCGATCTGGTCGTTCGGGGCCGGACGCGGCCGCGAATCGCCGCCAACGACGAACTATTGCGCATTCGCGACGTCGCCACGATTCGACGCGGCTATATCGAACCGCCCTTCCGCGTCATGCGCTATCGGGACGAGACAACGGCCGGCATCGACGAACTGCCGACCCTCGGAATCGCCATCTCCAACGTCTCGGGGGTCAATGTCGTTGACCTGGGCCATGCGCTGGACCGGCGTCTGGAGGAACTCCAAAGGGACCTCCTGCCCGTCGGAATCGAATTCCACAGGGTCTCCTGGCAGTCCGACGCCGTGACCGAGTCGATCGACTCCTTTATGATCAGCCTCGCCCAGGCCGTGGCCATCGTCTTGGCCGTCCTGTGGATTGCCATGGGATTTCGCGTGGCCATGATCGTGGGGCTCTGCGGGCTGGTGTTCACGATCATCATCTCGTTCCTGTTCATGGGGATCATGGGGATCGACTTGCAGCGGATGTCGCTGGGGGCGCTGATCATCGCCATGGGGATGATGGTCGATAACGCTATTGTCGTGGCCGACGGGATTCTTGTGCGCGTGCAGAAGGGGATGGATCGAACTCGGGCCGCGCTGGAGGCCGCCACGCAACCGGCATGGCCCTTGCTGGGAGCCACCGTGATCGCCGTGATGGCCTTCTACCCGATCTACGCCTCCGATGAAGGGGCGGGCGAATACTGCGTGTCGCTGTTCCAGGTCGTGGCCATCTCGCTCTCGCTTAGTTGGGTCTTGTCGGTCACCATTACACCGCTGATGTGCATCTGGCTTCTGCCCAAGGCCGATGCGTCGGGCTCGGGAGAAGCGCGGGAAGGGGCGTTTGTCGGAGGATTTCGCCGGATACTCGAGAAGGCCATCCGCTATCGCTGGCCCGTGATGGGAGCCTTGGCGGCGATACTCGTGGTGGCGGCGTTGGGATTCAGCTACGTGGATCGAACGTTCTTTCCCGATTCGGCACGGCTTCAGGTGATGATCGACTACTGGGCGCCGCACGGAACGCGAATTCAGACGGTCTCCGAGGATCTCAAGGCGATCGAGGACCATCTGGTCGAAAACCCCGACGTGGCAAGCGTTAACACCTTTGTCGGCCAGGGCCCTCCCCGCTTCTATCTTCCCGTCGATCCCGAGAAACCGTACCAGTCTTACGGGCAGATTATCGTCAACATGAAGACGACCCGTGGCCTGAACGCACTGATTCCCGAGATCGATACGTGGGCGAAAGAGAACGTCTCGCAGGCGCGGACGGTCGTGCGCCGCTACGGATTGGGGCCTAGCGAAACGTGGAAAGTCGAGGCGCGGATCAGCGGCCCGGCGGTCGCCGATGCGGACGAACTTCGCGCCATTGCCGCGAAGTACGTCGAGAAACTGCAGGCCAGCCCGAATGCCAACGTCGTGCGAACCAACTGGCGCCAGCGGACCAAGAAGGTAGTGGCCGATTACGACCAGAACCGCGCCCGTTGGGCTGCCGTGTCGCGCGCCGACATCGCCCGGGCAACACGCCGCGGGTACGACGGAGACCCGGTTGGGCAGTATCGCGAGGGCGACAAACTGCTGCCGATCGTCCTGCGACATTCCGAAGTGGAACGCGGCGAGTTTGCCCGAACGATGACCAGCTTGCAGGTTCACCCCACGTTTTCGGCCGACACCGTCCCCCTGGCGGCGGTTACCGCGGAGATCGACATCGATTGGGAAGATCCGATTATCTGGCGCCGCGACCGCCGGCGAACGATCACCGTGCAGGCCTGCCCGTCGGACGGCGTGGCCGCCTCGGCGCTGCGCGATGACGTGCTGGCCGATTTCAAGGAACTCGAGAAAGAACTCCCATCCGGCTATGCGCTGGAATGGGGCGGCGAGTTCGAGAGTTCCCGGGATTCCCAGCAATCGCTCATCCCCGGAATCGTTCCCGCGATGGCCATCATGGCGATGATCATCGTTGGCCTGTTCAATGCTTTCCGCCCGCCGCTGATTATCGCCTGCGTCATACCGTTTGCGCTGATCGGCGTGACGATCGGGTTGCTCGTCACCGGGCAGCCGTTCGGTTTTCTGGCCCTGTTGGGGGCGATGAGCCTGGCGGGGATGATGATTAAGAACGCCATCGTGCTGTTGGATCAGGTCGATATCGAGAAGGCCGCCGGCAAGAGCGACTACCAAGCCGTCATGGATGCGGCCCTCTCGCGTCTGCGGCCCGTCGTGTTGGCCGCCGGCACCACGGTGCTCGGTGTAATCCCCCTGTTGCCGGACGTCTTCTGGGTTGCCATGGCGGTGACGATCATGTTCGGGCTGGCTTTTGGAACGGTCCTTACCATGATCGTGGTGCCCGTGCTCTATGCCATGTTCTTCCGCATTCCCGCGCCGGGGCCGGAAACGACCGACGCGAAAACCTGATCTTCCCCATGCCGATTATGCACCGTCATCGCTTCGACATCCTGCTGGGCTCGCTGATTCTGGTGCTGCTTTCCGGGCCGATTGCGCGACTGATCGGACTGGGCGGACGGCCGCTGCTGACGATGCTGACGGTGAACGGCCTGTTCATCGCGATGTTGCTTTCGGCCTTGTATGCCGTCAGCCGGGAACGGCGCACCGTGTGGATCGCGCTGTCGCTGGTCGTTCCCACCGTCCTTCTGAAGATTCTCAATATGATTGTCGACATCACGGCACTGGTCGTCGTCGAGCACCTGTTGGAGATCGCCTTTCTCGGCTTTACGGCGGCCGTCTTGCTGCGGTATCTCTTCCGGTGCAGTCGCGTCACGACCAACGTCATCTTCGCGTCGCTGTGCGTCTACCTTCTGCTGGGCGTATTGTGGGCGTTCATCTATTCGCTGATTGTCGTGGTGGAGCCGGGCGCGTTTGCCCTGCAGGTTGACGTGGACGAGCACGGCCCGGTGATGCGTCTGAGCGGCAAGGCGACCGAATATCCACTTTACTACAGCTTCGTAACACTGACCACGCTCGGCTACGGCGACGTCGTTCCGATCGCGCCCGGCGCGCGCATGTTCGCGGTCGTCGAAGCGCTGGTGGGGCAAATGTACTTGACCGTGCTGGTGGCCCGGCTGGTTGGATTGCATATCGCCCAAGCATCGATGAACCGCGATCCGACCGAGAGTTAGTCCTTAACGAAGCGACCCCTTCACGTTAATTGCATGAAAAAAC
>CAYUIQ010000266.1:0-11448 GCA_964444795.1 uncultured Planctomycetaceae bacterium | reverse complement strand
TCTCAGGAAGGTTTGGCTCCGGAACACGGACGTTCGTGGTTCCGGGCTAATTCACCTGCGGGCGCCGCCGAAGCTATGGGGGCTGGACCTGGCCGGTAGCAAGTTGACCGATGAAGGATGCGCGGCGATCGGGACACTGGAACAACTTACGGTTCTGGAGGTCAGCGAGACACAAATCGGTGATTCCGGCCTCGATATCGCCGACGAGGATCTTGTCCATTTGGCCCAACTCGACAACCTGAGGGGCCTTCTCCTCGATGGCACATCGATCACCGATGCTGGTTTGGTTCATGTCGCACGGATTGGCAGCCTACGGTATCTTTCGTTGAAAGGAACCCAAGTCACCGATGCCGGGCTCGAACATCTTGTCGCCTTGCCCGACGGGTGCGAAGTCTTTCTCTTCGGAACCAAAGTAACGGCTGCGGGCGTGAAAAACCTCATGGAAAAACGCGGCGATCTGTACGTGGCCTCGGATGTGAACTAATGAATGCTTGCAGCGTGATTTGTACGATGGTCCTCCGAGGCCGTCGAAAGGAACCAGGGGCGACGACGGCTTCGGAGAGCCATCGTACAGACGTGCAGAGCTTTCGAGCACGCACTGCTTGCAAGCAAGCAGTGGCACACGGGCGGTTACGAGCAGGGCCACCGGCCAGGGCGGACAGCACACGGAGCTCGCCTGCTACTACTCCAGAATAAACGGCTCCGGCGTGAAGCCGATGATGACGAAGGCGAGCATGGCCCAGCCGAGCACTTTGCGGACTCGGCCCAGGGGGACCGTGTCGTCGGCGGTGGGTGGGTGTTTTGGGCCCATCAGCACCAAGAGGAAGAGCATCAGGCTCCAGGCGACCGTGCCGGAGATGATCACCGCGGCGATGGCCGCCAGGAGCAGGCCCGTGGCGATATAGTGGGCTTTCTCGCGGAGCAGGCCGTAAAGCACGTGCCCGCCGTCGAGTTGGCCGATGGGCATCAGATTCAACGCCGTGATCAGCAGCCCCACCCAGCCGGCCATGCCAATCGGGCCAATCAACACGACCTGATCGGCGGCCATCTCGCCGAATTTCAACTGGACGAGCCATTGCAATAGAAGCGGCTCGCCAAACTGCATCGAGTCGGCGGAAAAAGCCGACATGGGCTTCAACTCCGAAAGATGAATGCCCACCACGCAGCAGATCAGCGTGGGAATCAACCCGGCAATCGGACCGGTGATGCCGATATCGAACAGTGCCTTGCGGTCGCCCTGATGGGCGGCCATGCCGATCACCGCCCCCATGGTGCCGATCGGCGGCAGCGGCATGGGAATGAAATGGGGCCACGAAGCGTAGACCCCGTAGCGCCGGGCCTGAATGAAATGGCCGAATTCGTGGCACAACAGGATCGTCATCAGGGCCCCGGCGTAAGTCAAGCCCGCCAGCCAGGATTGGTACGACCACGAACCGGCCCAAAACGTACTGGCACAGGTCAACAGAAACAGCAGCGCCGGCAGCCAATGCCGCCGCCGGGGCACGGGCGGCGCCACACGCGGCCGGTCGTCCGGCGTCAGGAGCACAGGTGCCTGCACAAGCCAAACAACGGTCGATTCCGGATCGGCCCCTTGGTATTCGTCGAATTCGTTGCTCATCAAATGCGGGAGTCGCGGGGCTTTCTTGGGGGGCGTGGGCGCGGGCGTCGTAACGAAGTGGAAACGGGGCTCACCCCTGATTCTACGTCGTTTCGCCCGATCGTCCAAGGCGACGTGCGTCCCACCCCGCATTTCCGGCCGTCCGCCACCTTCTCCCGGTCGATTTCGCCAAAACGGTCCTGCCGGGCGTTTGCGGTCAATTGGGATCCTCTGGCGAAAATGCGTAAATGGCTTACACGCAACAACTTAGCGATACTCTCAGCGAGCCGTTCATGGGCCATCGCAAGCGTGCCGGCCTGTCTGGCAGGGACATAGCAGGGGGGAAGACCACGTCGTTTCGGGCGGCCCAGCGTGGAGGTCTAGCCCTTCCTCGGAGGGATGCGAACTCGCACGGGAACGTCGTCACCTTGGGTCCATACACCCCTGGCGCATGCCGTCGATCGCCGGGAAGACCATGCCGACCACGGCGATCCCGTAGCTCACCTCGGCCGCCTTGTCGCCCAACAGCCACGAAGTGGCAAATCACCCTGCGTCAGCTACAGTGCCACCTCGAAGCGCAATCCAAAAGCCAGCGCGTCGCGGTACTGGCCGCTGGGGTGGGCGATGTATTGCAGATCGGGTTGAAGGACGACCCGGGACGTGATTCGGGCCTTGTAGAACAGCTCGATAGCCGTCTCGGGCGGGAGGTCGCCCAGGCGGTCGCTGAAGAGCAGATGGGCTACGCCCAGCCCGAGGACGTCGGCATCGCGATGGCGGAGCAAGCCCGTGTAGATCAATCCGCCGCCGAAATACTGATGGGGCACCGTGCGGTCCTGCGGCGACCAGCCGTATTGAAAGAAGCCGCCGAGACCTTGGGCCGTTTCTTCGTCGCTGGGACATCTCGATTCGGGCAGCAGCATCTGCTGGGCCTCGATGTGCGTGCCGTGGTTGCCGGTGAAGGTGCGAGTCGAACCGGGAGTCAGGTCGTCCCACGGGCCGCTGTGATACCAGAAGCCGCCATGCACCGCGCCCGGCAGCGAACGGTTTCCGCCCAGATGGTAATCGAAGCTGATCTCGGCCGTCGAGAACGTAATGCCCGTGCCGGAAAAGCCCCAGTTTCCGCCGTCGGGGATCCCGTCCCAAACTCCCGCTTCGAATGTCACCCGCTCGGTGACCTTTAAGAAGACCGCGGCGCCCATGCTGGGGTCGGGAAAAGTGGGCATGGGGATCGTGGGGTGGAATCCGAAGGAGGAGTTGATGAAATCGCCGGCCATCTCCACTGCGGCAAAGGCCTCGTTAACGTCCTGCTTCCCCAGCCGGAAGGTGAGACGATCCTCCCACAGGTCGCGTTGCCACCAGTATTCGCTTACTTGGGCAAAGTCCCATGCGTCGAAATTGCTGAGCACCTGCCAATCGCCGACGTGCCGTTCGGTCAGCCCGCGTCCGTGACCGTTTTGACCGTAGATGACAAAGATCCCGCCGGGGGCCAGTTTCGCCTGGTCCAAGTCGGCGGTGAGCACAAGGTCGAAGTTCCCCCGATACTCGATCGCTTCGTTGGTGTTGATGCCGCCGCGAGTGTTGGTGAAAACTTCGCCCGTGTAGAGGTACTCGGCCTCGAGGAAACCCTGTCCGTGGAGTCGGGAGGCCAGCCGCTTGAGGTTCTCGCTCAGTGAAGTTTCCGCGCACGGGTGGCAGTCGTACCCGCCTTCCGCGCCAAGCCCGGCAGCGGACCAGGCCGCGAGAACGCAAAACGCCACCAGTGTCAAGAAACTGCGTAACATACGAGCTATACGTAATTCAAGGCGTTCGTGGGGTCCCATGTGTCCCTTGCCTTGCTTCGACCGGGATCCTGGATGATCTCCACGAAAAAGCGCCGAGCGTCCCAACGAGCACGACGTTGCGTGGGTTCTCGACGGCCTCGGAGGGCCATTGTACTTTCCGGAAGGAGCTGGAGACCCTCTCGTGGGGGCCCATCTCAAACGTGGTTCGTTCTGTTATAATTCGCGGTTTCCTTAATCCAATCTTGCCAAGGGAAGCCATGAGAGACTTCGGCAACGTGGCCATTGTGGGGGTCGGGCTGATCGGTGGATCGATCGGGCTGGCACTGCGCAAACACGGCCTGGCGCAGAAGGTCATCGGCATCGGCCACCGCCAGTCGACCTTGCGGATCGCGCGCCGCGTGGGTGCGGTGACCAACACGACCATCGACCTTTCCAAGGGAGTGGCCGAGGCCAATCTGGTGGTTGTTTGTACGCCCGTCGGACGGATTGTCGACGATATTCGCGAGGTAGCCGAGCATTGTCCCGAGGGAACCCTGATCACCGACGTCGGTAGTACGAAACAACCGATCGTCGATGCGTTGGATGGCGGTCTGCCGCGGGATTGCCGTTTCCTGGGCAGCCACCCGCTGGCCGGCCGGGAGAAGAGCGGGCCGGCCAATGCCCAGGACGATTTGTTCGAGGGACGCGTGGCCGTGCTCACCCCGACGCTCAACACCCGGGCCGAGGATTTCGATGCGTTGGAAGAATTCTGGTCTCGACTGGGATCGATGGCCATCAAGATGAGCGCGGCGGAACACGATCAGGCGGTCGCTATGATCAGCCACCTGCCGCATGTCGTCACCGCGGCCCTGGCGTGTACCGTGCCCGAGCGATACTTCCGTCTGGCCGGCAGCGGACTGACGGACACCACCCGGCTGGCCGCCGGAGATCCCCAGCTTTGGAAGCAGATTCTCTCGCTCAACCGCAACTACGTGTTGTCGGCGCTGGGGCAGTTCGAGAACCGTCTGGCCTTGCTCCGCACAGCTATCGAACAAGGCGACGACGACCAACTCCTGCAAATCCTAACCACGGCGAAGAAGAACCGAGATGCTCTGGGAAGTTGACATTTATCCGGCCGACGGTCAAACCAACCTTGCCGCCGAGCAGGTGGCCGGCGACGCGGCCGACCTTGCCTCCAACGGCAAACTTCGCCTCTGCGCCGCGCGGGGATACCTCATACAAGGCGAGTTGAACCACGAGCAGGTCAGCCGAGCGGCGACCGAACTGCTGGCCGATGCCGTGGTCGAACGCGCGGTCGTGGCCCCGGTTGGCGACGCGGCCCTGGTCCAACCACCCGACGACTTGCCGACGCTGGTCCACGTCCTGCCCAAGCCGGGCGTGACCGATCCGGTCGCCCAGAGCGCCCAAGCGGCCATGGCCGACATGGGAATCGCGGCCGATGCGGTGCGCACACTGAAGAAATACTGGATCGCCCCGATCGGCGACGAACAACTCGCCACCCTAGTCACTAAGATCCTGGCCAACGACGCCATCGAGCAGGTGATCGTCGGCCCGTTGCCCTTTGCGCATCTCGAACTCGGCTCGCCTTACGATTTCCGGCGGATCGAGGTGCCCTTGCTGGCGATGGACGACGCGTCGCTGGAGAAGCTGGCCCTTGAGGGACAGCTCTACCTGTCGCTGGTCGAGATGCAGACGATTCAGGCCCATTTTCGCACGCTAAGGCGTGACCCGACCGACATCGAGTTGGAGACGATCGCCCAGACCTGGAGCGAACATTGCAGTCACAAGACGCTGGCCGGGCGGATCCGCTACACGGACCCCCAAGGCGAGCGAAGTTTCGAGAATATGCTCCGCGAGACGATCTTTGCCGCCACTCAAGAAATACGCCGTCAGGCCGGCGACGACGATTGGTGCGTCGGCGTGTTCGAGGATAACGCGGGCATCGTCCGCTTCGACGAGAAATTCAACGTCGTGTTCAAGGTCGAAACGCACAACCACCCCTCCGCCTTGGAACCCTACGGCGGCGCCAATACGGGCATCGGCGGCGTGATTCGCGATCCGATGGGTACCGGTATGGGGGCCAAGCCGATCTGCAATACCGACGTCTTTTGCTTCGCTCCGCCCGACATGCCCGCCGGCGAATTGCCCAGGGGCGTACTGCACCCGCGGCGCGTGATGCAAGGAGTCGTGGGCGGGGTACGCGACTACGGCAATCGCATGGGCATCCCCACGGTCAACGGAGCCCTGTACTTCGATCCTCGCTATCTGGGTAATCCGCTGGTCTATTGCGGCAACGTCGGCTTGATCCCCCGCGAAATGTCGTTCAAGGAGCCCAAGCCGGGCGATCTTGCCGTGGCCGTCGGCGGACGGACCGGACGCGACGGAATCCACGGCGCGACCTTCAGTTCGGCCGAATTGACGCACCAGAGCGACACCCTCTCCGGCGGTGCCGTGCAGATCGGCAACGCCATCACCGAGAAGATGCTCTTGGACGTCATGCTGGTCGCCCGTGACCGCGGGCTGTACAACGCGGTGACCGATTGCGGCGCCGGCGGGTTTTCCAGCGCCGTGGGCGAGATGGGTGAGAAGATCGGGGCCGAAGTCTGGCTCGACCGGGCGCCCGTCAAGTATGAAGGACTTTCCTATACCGAGATATGGATCTCCGAGGCCCAGGAGCGGATGGTCTTTGCCGTGCCGCCGGAGCGTTGGGACGAATTCTCCGCCCTCTGCGCCGCCGAAGACGTCGAGGCCACCGCGATCGGCCAGTTCGTGCCCACGGGAAAGCTGCGGTTGAAATACAACGACCAGCCGGTGGGCGAGGTGACGATGGAATTTCTCCACGACGGCCGCCCCCCGGTCGTGCGTCAAGCCACATACGAACCGCCGCCGATCGTGCCGATGCGATTGCCGGAGAGATTTTCTTGGGACTATACCGAAGAACTGCTGGCCATTCTTGGCTCGCTCAACGTGGCCAGCAAGGAATGGGTTATCCGCCAGTACGACCACGAGGTGCAGGGCGGCAGCGTGATCAAGCCGCTGGTCGGTGCCGCCAACGACGGCCCCGGCGACGCGGCCGTGTTGCGACCGGTGCTCGATTCACAGCGAGGCGTTGTCATCTCTTGCGGCATGAACCCCTGCTACGGCGATTTCGACACCTACGCCATGGCCGCCAGCGCGATCGACGAGGCGGTGCGCAACTGCGTGGCCGTGGGAGCCGATCCGGCGCGGATCGCCATCTTGGACAACTTCTGCTGGGGCAACACCGACCGGCCCGAGACGCTCGGCTCGCTGGTCCGCGCGGCCCTGGCCTGTTACGACGTGGCTACCGTGCTGAAGACACCCTTTATCAGCGGCAAGGATAGCCTCAACAACGAATTCCGGCCCGAGGGTGCCGAGGAGCCGATCGCCATCCCACCCTCGCTGTTGATTAGCGCCTTGGGCCAGGTCGACGACGTGCGGCGTTGCGTGACGATGGACTTAAAGGAGCCGGGCAACTTCCTCTACCAGGTCGGGCTAACCCGCGATGAGATGGGCGGTTCGCATTTCACCCGGGTCCAATCAGTCGGCGGCGGGCAAGTGCCCCAGGTCGACCCCCGGCGGGCGCGAGACACGTTTGCCACGCTGCACAAGGCGATCGATGCCGGTCTGGTTCGCGGTTGCCACGATCTGAGCGAAGGCGGGTTGGCCGTCGCCGCCGCCGAGATGGCCTTCGCCGGTGAGCTGGGCGCCCGGCTGTTCCTCGGCCAGGTGCCCCACGACCTCGAGCCGGACGACCAAGCAAAGGCCGAATGGAAAAAGTTGGCCCCAAAGGTGGGCCGCGAGGAACTTCACCCCCTGGCCACCTACCCGGAAGCCACAACCATCCTCCTGTTTTCCGAATCGAACACCCGATTTCTCTGTGAGGTGCGGCCCGAGCAGGTCGACGCGTTCGAGGCGGCCATGGCCGGCGTGACGTGTGGGCTGGTCGGCGAAGTGGTCGACTCGGGCCAGTTGGAAATCATCGGCGTGCCGCGCCCCCTTCCCGACGACAACGGCAACTCCACCGACGAAATTGCCGCGCCGCTGGTGATCGAAGCTGAGTTGAACGCCTTGAAAGAGGCGTGGCAGAAGCCCTTGCGATGGTAACGCCGTTTTACACAAAACCCCCGAACCCCAGATTTCCGATCCATCCATGACACGCCCCAGCGTTCTCGTATTACGGGCCCCGGGCACCAATTGCGACGCGGAGACGGCCTTCGCGTTTGAGCGGGCCGGTGCGCGGGCCGAGATGTTGCACGTCAATCGCGTTCTGGAGAACCCCGAGGTGCTCCAGGGATTCCAGATCCTCTGCCTTCCCGGCGGGTTTAGCTATGGCGACGACGTGGCCGCCGGGCGAATCCTCGGCAATCAGATCCGGCACCATCTGGCCGACCGGCTGGAAGCCTTCAAGGCGGCCGAAAAGCTCATCCTGGGGATCTGCAACGGATTCCAGGTGCTCTTGAAGTCGGGCTTGCTGGATGAGGGGAACCACGAACGGCAACCGACGGCCACGCTGGCCTGGAACGACTCGGGCAAGTTCGAGGATCGCTGGGTGCAACTGGCCGCCGACGGATCGAAGTGTGTCTTCTTGCGCGGCATCGACAGGATGTATCTACCGGTGGCCCATGCCGAGGGGAAGTTCGTTGGTGCCGATCGTGGAGTGCTCCGGCGGCTGGAGACGGCCGGGCAACTCGTGCTGCGATATCGGCCGTTGGATGGGCGAGAGGCGGACGCTGCGGTGCCGTATCCCGACAATCCCAACGGCTCGATGGCCGATACGGCCGGGATGTGCGACGCGACGGGCCGCGTGCTGGGAATGATGCCCCATCCGGAGCGTCATATCGACGCCACGCACCACCCTCGGTGGACGCGCAACAAAGCGAGCGACCCGGGCGACGGGCTCGCCGTTTTCACCAACGCGGTGGCCTACTTCGCGTAGGCCGGCCCGCTCAGAACACACCGGCACCGAAGGAATCGTCCTTGGCACGCGACGGCTCGGGCCTGACCTCGGACGCTTTGTGCGGGCCGCGAGGTTTCTCGGCCGGTTGGATTTGAGCTTGGGACGAAGTCGCGGCCGGCTGGACTTGTTCCTCCGGCGGCGCAGCGGCGGGTGCCGGCGGAGCACTGGGCTGGGCCGCGGGAGCGGGCTCGGCGGGGGCGTGGTCGAAGTCGTCGTAACTCGACACGTAGTCGGGCTCGACCGCCATCCCCTGTTCCTCGGAAAATGCCTCGATGACCCGCTGCTGAATCATTTCGCGGCACGCCGAGTTAATCGGGTGCGCGATGTCCGCGTAGAGTTTGACCCGACCGTCTTCGTCCTTGACGCTCGACTCCTGCCTCATGCGAATTCCACATTGGTTGCAATGTGCCGCCCGGAGGTGGTTCTTGCAGCCGCAGTTCGGACAGTGAGAGGTGAGCTTGCGACTGGGCATGGCCACGAAAGGCCCATTGGTCCCCTCGATGATCTTCAGGTCGCGCACGACGAAACTGTCGTCGAACGTGATCGAACAGAAGGCCTTCAGTCGCTCGCCCGGCTCTTCCATGAGTTTGATGCGAACCTCGGTGATTTCCACGGCAGTTCTCCTTCGTTTCGGCAAGTCAACGGCTACTGCGAACGAGAAAGACAGTCCCTAGGCCGCGCGCCTCCAAATTTCGTGCCAGGCGCTTGGCGTGACGTACATGACGACATAGCCCAAAGTAACACGTTCCACTTCCGCTCATCTCGTGTCCAAGGAAATCCAGTCGGGCCAACTCGCTGCGCAGCCGCTCGATCCAAGGACAAAGCTGCGCGGCGGCAGGCCGCAAACGATTGGCCAACCGCCGGCCGGCTTCAGACAAGTTTCCGCGAGTCAAGGCATCCAGGATCGGTTCGATCCCAACGGGACGATCGGCGACGTGACAGGCTTCGTAGACCGCCGCGGTCGACAGCCCCGCGGGAGGACGAACGACAACAAAGTGCAGCGGACCGACAGCGGAAATCGGCTCGACGCGTTCTCCCCGCCCGCGACAGACCGCCGCGCCCGGCCAAAGAAAGAACGGCACGTCACTACCCAGCTCCGCGGCCAACTCAGCCAGTTCCGCTCTCGACAGGCCGAGGCCCCAACACCGATTGGCCGCCATCAGGGCAGCCGCGGCATCGCTCGAACCACCGCCTAGTCCCGCTCCCGCGGGAATTCGCTTCACCAGCCGGATCGTTGCACCCCAATTGACTTTCGCCCGCTGGCGCAACAACTCCACCGCCCGCACGACGAGGTTGTCGGCACCCTCCGGAATGGCCTCTCCCGCTGGCATCAGCGAACCGCCCGGATACGAAGCCGCCGCACACGTCAATTCAACCGTCCTGGTCGATTCCTCCTTGAAAATGAGCGTGTCGTATAAGTCGATCGGAACCATGAGCGTTTCGATCTCATGGTATCCGTCCTCACGTCGATTCAGTACCTCGAAGGATAAGTTCAATTTCGCCGGCGCCTGAATCATCCAATTCGACGCGCGACGTTCGACAATCATGTTCGTTCGGTGGCCAACCGCCACCACCATAGGCATTTGCCCGCAATACGCGGAAAAAACACCGGATACCGAAGGCCTTGCTGATTCGACGACTAGCGCACGAGACACTCTTGGGGAATTTTATCGCTTTTCCTCCTGACAGTCAACATGGATAGCCATCAGGATCCCCCCCACCAGCGGTTTACGCTAAGTCATGTAAGGATGCATAAACAGGGCGAAGTACAACGCCCCTGATCGAGCACATCGGGTTCCCGTCCTCAGCCCACGTCACCGCCGACGATGCGAAAACGACGTGCCCAAAGTCTGGCGACTTCAGCTACCATTTCAGCCCAAAGGGCGTCATTGGGCGATAACCGACGGAAATGGCACCACCGATCTGCGATTCCCCTGGCAAACCATCCACCCTACAATACCACCTCACTCATAATCACCCCATTCCACCGTGCCCCGCACCGGGAACCTGTCCACCATGGCCGAAGTGAAAACCTCTCTTTCCACCGATCTGAAGCACTCCATTCGAGGGGTACTAATGGGTGGCGCCGACATCATCCCCGGCGTGTCCGGCGGTACCGTTGCCCTCATCCTGGGAATCTATCCCCGATTAGTCACGGCCATCAGCCATTTCGACCTGACTTTCCTGGGCCATTTACGCAAGAGAGAGTGGGGGCAGGCCGCTGAACATGTCGATCTGCGGTTTCTCGTGGCGCTGGGGACCGGCATCCTTTTGGCCGTCGCTACGCTGGCCACCTTGATGAACTACCTGCTGGAGAATCAACTCCAATTCACGCTGGCCGTATTCTTCGGGTTGATCTTGGCCTCCAGCCTGCTGGTCGCCCGGATGATCGAGCAGCGCGACGTGCTCAACTTTGTCTTGATCCTGGCCGGCGGCGCGTTGGCCTTCTGGTTGGTTGCCCAACCGTTCATGGGTGGATATGCAGGCCGCGGTTACATCTTCCTTTGCGGCATGGTAGCCATCTGCGCCATGATCCTTCCCGGTATCAGCGGAGCGTTTATCCTCCTGGTGATGGGCAAATACGACCACATCCTGGGCGTGATCCGCGATCTGGTGCATGGCCAGGTGACCGCGAGCCATCTCTTGACGCTAACGGTCTTTGCCACAGGCTGCTGCGTCGGACTGCTGGGGTTCAGCAAGCTGCTCCGCTGGCTGTTGGCCCACTACCGATTCCGCACGCTGGCCGTCCTTTGCGGTTTCATGATCGGGTCGCTGCGCAAGATCTGGCCTTTCAAGGCGGGCCAGCACATCGACCTCCGACACGAACAAGCCGAAAACGCCTGGCCGCCCGTCTGGGATTTACAGGTCACGTGGGTCATCCTCCTCGCGCTGGCCGCGGTCGCCTTCGTCTTCACCATCGAGTGGCTCTCTAGTCGCCACCCGTCGGGCGACTGATTGGACGCCGCTTCCCGGCGGAGGTAGAATGGCACGTCGTGCTCTCGTGGGGCAGGAGCACACTTGTTTAACGCCCAGCCGAAGGCGCCGGCTCACGTGGCGTTTCGCACTGTCCAGAAAGCCGGCGCCTTCGGCTG
>CAYUIQ010000265.1:0-11497 GCA_964444795.1 uncultured Planctomycetaceae bacterium | reverse complement strand
CCTTCGAGGATGGGCACGCCGCTGGCCACCAGGGTTCCCAAGGTTCGGCTGGTTCGGGCAACGATGTTCTTCTCCACCAGTTGCCCGAAAATAGGCATCTTCAGCGACCAGAGATCCCATCCCATGCGCCCCGGTTTGAACATCCGCAGGAGCTTCAGCAGCAACCAGATTCCGACGGGTATGGCGGGAAACAGGAACCACCAATCGACCGTGGCCTCCGACATCCAGATCAGGGCCTTGGTCATCTCCGGCAATTCGGCATCGAAATCATCGAAGATCTTGATGAACGTGGGGACGATCTTCAGCATGATGACGATGAGAATAAGCACGGCAAACAAGACGACGGTGATCGGGTAGACCAGCGCGCCTTTTACTTTGCGTTTCAGCGCTTGAGAACGTTCCTGGAATTCGGCCAGGCGCTGGAGAATCACCTCCAACGCACCGCCGGCCTCGCCCGCCTTGATCATGTTGACGTAGAGCCGGTCGAAGGCCCGGGGCGATTTGGCCATGGCCTCCGAGAGGGTGGCCCCGCTCTCGATCTCTTCGCAGACGTCGATGAGGCTGTTCTTCAGAGCCCCCGGCTTGGCCTGACCCTCCAGGATTTTCAGGCTCCGCAGGATCGGCAATCCGGCGTCCTGCAAGATCGACAACTGGCGGGTAAAGTTGGTCAACAGGCCGGACTTGACACCGCCGAGGGCGAAGGTCTTGCCGCCTTTCTTGGCGGCTTTCTTCTCCCCGGACGTCTTCCGGCTTTTCTTGACGGCGATCTTCGTGACGAAGTACCCCATCTGCCGAATCGTGGCCTGGGCTTCGTCCTCGCTGGGCGCCTCGACCACGTCCTTGATTTCCTGGCCGGTGGCGTCCATCGCCTCGAATAGATAGGTCGGCATGATTATCCCTCGTGTACGGTTTCCCGAATCACTTCCTCGATCGTGGTAACACCCGAATAGACTTTGGCCAATCCGTTATCGCGAAGCGGCCTCATCCCGGCGGCCCGGCCCGCGTCGCGAAGAATGTCGGTCGATGCCCCGTCGTTGATGAATTCGCGAATCTGGTCGTTGATTTCCAGCAACTCGAACAGCCCGCAACGGCCCCTGAAGCCCGTGTTGTTGCAGTTGGCACAACCCCGCCCGCGATAGAATTTTCTGTCGGCCACGTCGTCGGGGGTGAGGTCCAGTTCGGCCAGCGTTTCCGTGGCGGGAACAGTCTCCTCGCGACAGTCCTTGCAGATTTTTCGCACCAGTCGCTGGGCCAGGATGGCTTCCAGGGTGGCCGTGATCAAGAACGGCGGCACACCCATGTCGCGCAATCGGGTAATCGTGCTGGGAGCATCGTTGGTGTGCAGCGTGCTGAAGACCATATGCCCGGTCAGCGACGCCTGAATGGCAATTTCGGCCGTCTCCAGATCGCGGATCTCGCCGACCAGGATCTTGTCCGGATCCTGGCGGAGAATCGACCGCAAACACTGGGCAAACGTGTTGCCGATCGCGGCGTCGATGGGCATCTGAACGATCCCGTCGATATCGTATTCCACCGGGTCCTCGGTCGTGATCAGCTTATCCTCAATGTCGTTCAACTCGGTCAGCGCCCCGTAGAGCGTGGTCGTTTTTCCCGACCCGGTCGGACCGGTCACCAGCACAATCCCGTTGGGCCGGCGGATAATACCGCGGAAGTCCGCCAACGTGGGCCCTTCCAGCCCCACCGCGTCCAGATCGAGCATCACCACCGAACGGTCGAGGATCCGCATGACCACGCTCTCGCCGAACATCGTGGGCATCACGCTGACGCGCAAGTCGACCGGGTGGCCGCCCACGGTCAGGCGGATCCGCCCGTCCTGCGGCACCCGGCGCTCGGCAATGTCCAGGTTGGCCATCACCTTGATGCGCGTGGTGATGGCGAAAGCCAGATGCCTCGGCGGCGGAACCATCTCGTAGAGCACGCCGTCGGCCCGGATGCGAATCTTGAACTCGTTCTCGAACGGCTCGAAATGCAAATCGCTGGCGTGGTCCTTAATGGCCAGCAACAGCACCATGTTCAGCAGTTTGCGGACCGGGGCACTATCGGCCAACTCCTCGGCCTGGGTGATGTCGAAGGTGCCTTCCGCCGCCAGTTTGGCCGCCGCCTTGGCCAGATCTTCGTTGTCTTCCATGTCGGCGATCAACGTCTCGACGCTCTCGCTTCCCACCGCGTAGTAGCGATCCAGCCCCTTGATGATGTCCTGCTCGGTGGCCACCATGACGCGGATGTCGTAGCCGAGAAAACTGCGCAGCTCGTCGACGACCGAGAGCTTCTGGGGCTCGCACATGGCGATCGTCAGCGTGTCGTCCTCGAAATCGACCGGGATGATCTTGTAGAGTTGGGCCATCGGTTCGGTGACGTGATCGAGCACTTCCTGAGGCACCGCCGCGTCGCCGAGGCTGAGTACCTGGAGCCCTAATTGTTCGGCCAGCGATTGGGCCAATTGCTCGTCGCTGACAAAGCCCATGCCCATGGCGATCTGTCCGAGCAATTCACCGGGACGCTGCTCCTGCTCTTCCAGGAGCACTTCGAGTTGTTCTTCGGTGATGAATCCCAGGTCCACCAGGACCTGGCCAATGCGCCGAATTGCCATGATCGCATGCCTCGGTTGTCGGTTACGGTATATCCAACGGTTGTCAACTACTCCGAATCGATCCGGCCGCGGGCTTCCGCTTCGTCTTCGAACAAGCCGCGTTCGGCCCGGGCCAGCTTGGAGGCCAGTTCGTCGGGGTCGTTTGCCTTGAGCAAGATGTCCTTCTTCTCCACCAGACCCTGTTGCCAGAGCCGGAACATGTGGTCGTCCAACATCTGCATTCCCAGCTTGGTGCCCGTCTGGATCGTGGAGTTGATTCGATAGGTCTTGGCTTCTCGGATCAGGTTGGCCGTGGCCGGCGTGACGACCAGCATTTCGTAAGCGGCGACCCGGCCACCGCCGATCTTCGGCAACAGGGCCTGCGACAATACGCCGATGATCGCCGTGGAAAGCTGGGTGCGGATCTGGGCCTGCTGGCTGGTCGGGAAGACGTCGATAATGCGGTTGACCGTACCCTGGGCACCGGTGGTGTGCAGCGTGGCGAAGACGATGTGGCCGGTTTCCGCGGCGGTGATCGCCGCCTCGATCGTCTCCAGGTCGCGCAATTCACCTACCAGGATGACGTCGGGGTCCTGCCGCAGACCACGACGAATCGCCTCGGCAAAACTCGGGACGTCCACCCCCAACTCCCGCTGGTTGATCGTCGATTTCTGATGCTTGTGGAAAAACTCGATCGGGTCCTCAATGGTGATGATGTGGTGGTCGATGCTCTTGTTGAGGTGGTCGATCATCGCCGCCAAGGTGGTCGTCTTGCCCGAACCGGTGGGGCCGGTCACCAGAATCAATCCTCGCGGCCGCATGCACAGATCGGCCAGCACCGGCGGAGTTCCCAAGTCCTGGAAGCTCATCAATTGCATCGGGATCTGCCGTAGCACCATCGCCACGTTGCCCTTCTGCTTGAAAATCGACACGCGGAATCGGGCCGCGTCGCCGAAAGCGAACCCGAAGTCGGCTCCGCCTTGCTCCTGCAACTCCTGCTGACAGCGATCGGGCGTGATGCTCTTCATCAACGCCGCCGTGTCCTCGGGCTCGAGGACTTTGGTTTCCAGCTTCTTCAACCGCCCGTCCACGCGTACGACCGGCGGTTGGCCTACCGTGATATGGAGATCGCTGGCCTTGCGGTTGATGACCGTCTGCAGCAGCTTGTCAATTAGAATCGTACCCATGATGAATCAATTTCTCCGCAGGCGCGCGGGAACCGCGCAAAAAATGGACCGGGGAGCCTCGCTGTTCCAGTATGCCGCCCCCCCCGCAATCGGGCGGACTTGTCCGGTCGGCCAGACCGTTACTCGCTTTGGTCGCGTACCACCATGGTCTCGGCGGATGCATTGCCCTTGCTTCACCCGCGACTCACTCACCTAACGCCGGACGAGAACCCGGATAGCCGGAAGAGAAGGAATGAAGCCGGGTCTCCCGCCGTTAATGAATTATTCCCATCGGCCTGCCCACTCGCAAGCCGATTTCCAAAGCCGCCTCCCTTCTTCGGGTGGGCGACGCAGTTCATGTTCATTCAACACCCGTCATCAGAGGTAGATCTCACCATGAGTTTTGGCCTCCGATTCCGGAGTCGTACACGGTCAAATTAGTCTTCCTCGCTCTGTTTGGCTACCCGGAAGACTTCGTCGAGGGTGGTAACTCCGCGCCGCGCCTTCTCCAGACCGTCCTGGTAAAGGGTGGTCATGCCTTCGGACAGGGCCGCCTTGCGGATATGATCGGTGGGGGCACTGGCAAAGGTCAATTCGCGGATTTTGCTGCTCATAACCATCAATTCGAAGATGGCCAGCCGTCCGCGGAAGCCCCCGCCCCCGCATTCGCCACAACCGCGTCCCTTCATGAAGGTGGCCGACTTCAGTTGCTCATCGGTATACCCGGCCGCTCGCAGGGCCGACTCGTTGGGGGTGTACGGCTGTTTGCATTTTCGGCAGACGACGCGAACCAGCCTCTGGGCCATAATGGCGGAGACACTGCTAGAGACGAGGTACGAAGGAACCCCCATATCGATGAGTCGTGTCACAGCACTGGGCGCATCGTTCGTGTGCAGAGTACTGAATACCAAGTGTCCAGTCAGAGATGCTTGGATTCCCATTTGAGCCGTCTCCAAGTCACGCATCTCGCCCACAAGGATGATGTTCGGCGCCTGACGCAGCATGGCGCGAATCACCCGCGCAAAATCCAAACCGATCGAGTGCCGAATCTCCACCTGATTTACCCCCGCCAGGTAGTACTCGACGGGATCCTCGGCGGTGATGATCTTCTTATCTGGTGTATTCAGCTCGTTCAGCGCCGCATACAGCGAAGTCGTCTTGCCCGAACCCGTCGGGCCGGTGACCAGGACGATTCCGTTGGGCCGCCGGATCAATCCCTGGAATGTCTGGAAATCGGCATCCGCGAAACCCAACTGGCGGAGCCCCACCTTGATATTGTCCTTGTCCAACAGCCGCATGACCACCGACTGCCCGTGACTGGTCGGAATGACGCTCACACGCAGATCCAGTTCCTTTTCGCCCACAGTCACCTTGATTCGACCATCTTGCGTTCGTCGTCGCTCGGCGATATCGAGCTTGGAGAGGATCTTGATGCGCGAGAGAATGGCTCCCAATAGACGCCGGGGGGCATTATCCCGCTCGACCAGCACGCCGTCGATGCGGTAACGCACGCGAACCCGGTCCTCGAACGGCTCGACGTGGATATCCGATGCGCGAAGCTGAACCGCCTCGGTGATCAACAGGTGGACCAGACGCACGATCGGCGCGCTGGCCTCGTCGACTTCTTCGTCGCCGGTGTCGGCGTCGTCTTCCATCTCGGTGAAGTCGATCGCCGTATCGGTAAACTCCTGCAGCATCGAGTCGTTGCTTTCACCCACCGTTTGGCCGTAGTGGCGATTGATCGCCTCGAGGATACTCCCCCGGGGGGCCAGCGCCGTCTCGATCCGACGGTTGAGGATGAAGCGAAGCTTGTCCAGTGTGTCGTAGTCCAACGGATCGCTGACGATGACCGTCAACTGCCCGTCGTCTTCCGAAAGCGGCAGGATCGCGTTTTCCCGGGCGACCGGCTCGGGAACGAGTTCCACGATCGACGGCGGGATCATGATGTCCGACAACTCGACGTATTCCTTGCCATGCTGCTGGGCCATCGCCCGCATCACCTCTTCGCCGGTCGCATACTCCAGGCTGATCAGCGTATCGGCGACGGCGGCCCCGGAACCGGTGGCCATCTGCTCCGCCTCGGCGATCTGCTCAGGGCTAATGACCCCTTGACGGATCAAGATTTCGGTGAAGTCTCTCGTGGCGGCCATTCAGCACTCCAATGATTACTAGCCAGATCGTCGAACCGACGGGATAATTCAGAAAAGGGAGGAAGAGCCGTGCCGGGAATTATTTCCTAGAAGTACCATTTTCCAGAAGCTCTCCAACTGTTCAGGCTACTAGTCGGCATTCTCGCTGTCAACCGAACACCCCCGGAAGGTCGGGTCACCCGTGCCAGCCGTGCCCGATGCTGCCGATCCCGACCGCCGGATGTTATGCCCCCTTGCCAATCGGCCACGGGGCAGCCCGCCTCCCCACCGGCCGTTCGGGGGGTGCCTCCGGTCCGCATTGACAGGGGGCCTCCCGATCGGCATAATTCCGCCCTCTTCGCGAAAGATCCTTCCTAGCAGCCCGCCCGCACCCCATCGACGGGACGGCCGATTCATGATCCGCGGCACCACTGGCCCACTGGCTGGCCCACTGGCACGACGCGATGCCATCGCCTGGTTGCGACGGCTTTGTGTGAGCTGGCTGGCGGTCTGCGCCGCGGCAACGATTCCCTGCCTGTCCGGCTGGGCCCTCGGCCAGCAGCCGACCACCGACCCCCGACCGTCGGTGTTGGAACCGGTATTGGAACCGCTGCTAAGCGATTCCCCCAGTACGGCAACCTCGCCGGTCGATGTGCCCGTGTTAATCAGATTTCGCCCGCGGGCCGACGACCCTCCCACAGCGAACGTCGAGCCGCCGGACGGCGAGGCAGTGCCCGGCCAACCGAACGTTCCCTCGATCGACGTGCCGCTCGTTCCGTCTCCCGGTTCGGTGTTCAGTTTGCCCGATCCCGCCACGTGGCAGGGCAATCAGCCGCGGGAGCCGGCGACGACTCCGGCGGTGCCACTTCCCGCAGGGCAACCCGGCGGGTGTGGGCCTCAAGGGTGTCCGCCACGGCGTTTCGGGCAAAGGCCCGTGGTCCAAAACCTCTTCGCGCCGCTGAACCCCTGGTCGTCGTATTATCAGGACCAGGGCCCCGGCCGGCCGCTGCTGGGCGAGAGTTGGCTATTCCGACCGTATAGTGCCGGCTGGAATATGGGCATGGTCATCGGCGGTCCGCTGATCGATGACTGGGTCGGTCAGAAACATGGATATTTTGCCGGGTTCCGATTGGCCTGGGATCTGGACACGCGCTGGGGATGCGCGACTCGGCTCTCCTTCGGCACGGCCGAATTGTTCGACAGTCAACGAGCCAAAAACGCTCGGAGTGCGGCCGACGACCTGCTCGGTCTGGCGCCGGACGATCCGCGACGATTCCGGTACGACTCCCGTCGCGACAGCGACATGGTCTACTGGGATGTCGACGTGATCTACTATCTGTCCGACGACACAGCCTGGCGTCCCTACGCGATGATCGGCATGGGCGCGGCCCGGATCGATTTCGAGGATCGGCTGGGCCAACGGTATGCCAAGACGGTCTTTGCCCTGCCGTTGGCCTTTGGGTTGCGATACCGGCTCAACGACGGCCTGGCCCTGCAAATGGAATGTGCCGACAACATTGCCTTTGGCGGCGGTGGATTCGACACGGTCCACAACCTCTCGCTCACCGCGGGGCTGGAAGTGCTCTTCGGCGGTGCGAGAAAATCCTATTGGCCGTGGAATCCCGGGCGGCACTACTAGCGACAGCCGTCTATTTCAGGTCGATGGGCAACCGATCGATCTTGGCCGCCAGGATGAAGTCGTTTTCCGACAGTCCCCCGACGGCGTGGGTCCAGATTTCGATCCAGAGCCGACGGTAGTTTTCCAGATGCACGTCCGGATGGTGGCCTTCCTCTTCGGCCAGCGCGCCGACGCGAACCAGGAAATCCATGCCGGCGGCAAAATTCCGGACCAGCCAATCCTTGCGGATCCGAGCGCCGTCGGCGGTCAGTTTCCAGCCGGCCAAAGCAGCCAGGCGCGTCTGGACATGTTCGGGCGAGCATTTCTCGACCCCTCCCTCGCAGGGGACACACTTCTCGGCGGTCGGTTGCGTAGTTTCTGGGCGGTTCATGTTTTCATGCCCCTTTCGTGTATGGGGTCTGGGTGTGGGCCGATCTTTGCCCCACGAGAATTGTTGCTCCTTGGCAAATGCGGTCAATGGCCGGATGATTCACGAGCCGGGGGCAACATCACTTGCCATCGGCGTCCGGAGAGCGTAATCTGCTCGTGTTATGACCCCCTCTGAAAAGGAGAGACTAAAAGCCCTCGGCCCGGTCATCGAGCTGGAGACCCTGTTCACGCAACCGCAACAAACTGGGGGTTCCGGGGACGCAGGTCGTCGTGAAACAGTTTGATGAGAAACCCTCCGAGGCATCAAGCGTATCCGATCAGGGTGAAACAGTGATCGAGGCAAGCCCTGAGGAAGAGGATTGAAAGAGTGGGGCGATCCATCCAATCGAGCGGACCCCTGGAAACAGAAAGCGATAGAGGCGTTTATCGAGAAGTACGGCGATGGAACCCTGTAAGGGTGGAAACCATTAACAGTAAAGGAGAGTAGAAATGGCACACTTTTGCACGGGTCCGGGCGGCCAGGACTGTCCGGCGAGTTTCTGTGTTTCGTCAGGCTATCCTCAAAACCCCATCAGTATAGAAATCGGCTATCAGACGAGAACAAAGGATGGGAAACCCCATCAACGGCGATCCGCCTCACTCAGTCTGCTAGACGATGAGGTGGAATACCTTTGCAACCTTCTGAAAAAACGTTTGCGGATTCGGGCGAAACTGGGAGTCCACAGCAGTAAGCACCCCGAAGATCGGAAAATGAAACTTTGAACTAAACACGTAAACACACCAACAGTATAGGAGAGTGACAAGATGAGCAGCGGGCAGGGGAGTTCTGGGGACACCCCCTGGCATTTTCCCCAAGGTGCGCAAGATGACGTGTTGAAGTTCATCGACAAGACTTTGGGGCCGGGTAATTACACGGTGTATTGATAGGGCACAGACATGGACTTTCATTTTTTTGAATCACTTTCAGTGGAAGATGCTCAGCAGTACCTTGAGCGATACCTCGCCGTCGAAAGTGAGGCTCTCAACGAAATGGTGCGGTATGCTTCGGACGAGGGCGTTACAGTCGACTTTACGGTGGAATCGGTACCCGCTGTCCTAAAGTGGCTTCTAAGCGAAGTCCACACGGTTCCCCGTCAACCTGACGAATCTTTGCCTTCGTGGATACGGCAGTCGGATTCGTACGAGAGAGGATCGGTGGACTTTGACGAACCGTCCAAGCTACTTGTGATGCGTGCTTCATACTACTTGGGAGAATCGTTCGTTCGACGGTTTGACTCTTTGTGTTGGGATCTTGGAAATACGGAAACACTTGAAGGCAAAATGCCGGTCGTAACAGGCTTTGCGTCGGATGTAGAGATGGCTACTATCATGGTTACAGAAAACCTCTTTCATCGTGTCCTTAAGAATAGTGCAAAAATAGAAGATATTGACCATGCGGTGGAGCATTGGCGATCACTTGCGGAGTAGTGTGTTGATCCAGCGAATCTGACAAAGCAAGTTAGGATCAGACTCGGGATCCGGGATTGAGACCCAGGAAATCGCCCCCTTCTGGATTTGAATCCCGAGTCTGACCCCGCGAAGGAAGCCCGTCTTGAACTGACCCCGTCTTGAACTTTTCTCGACCCCAGGCACCCATCCATCTCTCGCTTACTAAGGGCCAGATTCTCCAGCAACCCACGCCACGGCCCGCCGCACCAGCGATTCCAGACCCGCGGTGCCCTCGGGGTGCGGGCTGATCGCGATGGCGCGGCCTTTTCCGAACTTCGAGGCGACGATCGCCGGCGTATCGATCATCGTGCCTTTCTGGGGCTCGTATTTCGAGATCTCCGTACGGAAGAAGGCCAGGGGGATATACCCGGGAAGGCCTTTCTTGCCCGCGGGCGAGAGGATGGGACCGTTGGCGTACCCGAGTTCCACAAGGCCGGGTAGGTCGCCGAGAATCTTCTTGCCCTCGTCGGTCAGTTCCATCTTCACCTTTCCGCTCCCGCGAAACCACATCGATTTCACCCCCACGCCGGGAATCTCCCGGTTGCCGGTGAACGTATTCGCGTTGACCAGCGCGAGGCTCCAGTCATACTTGGCGGTCGCCAGGAACGCACCGGCACAGATTCCCACATAGCCACCGCCCGACTCGACAAACTCTTGGACGGCTTTGCAGCCCTCCCGGCCTATCGCCGCCGCCTGCTTGCTCCCGCTGCCGCCGGGGAAGATGACCACGTCGAATTGTTCCAGCACGCCGGCCTGAATGTCCGCCGGGCCAACGTGATGCAGGATGAACGCGGGCTTGTCTTCGAGGATTCGACCGACGTTTGTCACACCCTTGCCGCCCGTTCCGCCGGCGTCGTAGACGGCAACACGGGTTTGGGCGGCTTTGGCCGTGGACGTCATCACGCCCGAGCCACAATCGTCGACCATTCCCAGTTCGCGCATCAGGCGGTGGACCATGATGCGATGTTGACGCGTGCGAGTTGAGATGGGTTGCTTCTGGTAGGTTGTCTCGAAGCAGAATCCCTTGGCTCCGAGATGCTTGACAGACGCCCGAACCAAGCCGCCATTGATCGGGCCGCTTTTCGATAGCTTCACGAGTTTGCGGCCGGGGTCGTCGATCGTGGCGTTCACGTCGTCGTGGATCTTGGCCGCAAGCTCCTGCATTTCGGGCGTGTCGAAGTAGATGATGCTCGAACCGACCGACTTGGGGTTGGCCACGTGGAAGTCGAATCCCTCGTGCAAATCGACGACCCAGTCGGGCTCTTGCGCTTGCACAAACTCCCAAAGGGCCTTGACCAGCAGCGATCGCGCTTCGTTCGGTGTACCCGTCTTGGGGAAATTGCGGTTGGCGTTGCGGAGTTCTTCCGACTGGCCGGGTAGCCAACGCGTATTCTGTTTCAACCCGGGCGAGTTGACCTGGGGGACGACGATCAACTTGCCGCGTCGAATCGGCCAATGACGAATCTGCTCGGCCGCCCGATAGCCAGCCGGCTCGTTGCCGTGCAGACCGCCGGTGATCAGCAGCGTGGGGCCCTCGACGCCCGAGTCGGTAATGTAGTAGGGGTTCTCCCACTCGGTCTTCTCGGCGATCAGCCCGCTCGTGCGGCTGACTTCAGCCCGGGCGGCGCCCGCGAGAAGCGTCAAGAGGAAAGTGTGTAGCAGCAGGCCGTGTAGCGTTCCTAGGGCTCTTCTGGCTCGCAATTTCATGCCGCGTATTCTCCAGATGTCGTCAAGGCGTTACGTCTGAACTTTCCTCGCACATATTCCGACGATCAAGTATCTCCCCATCGAGTATACCGAAGCGCGACGCCACGAGCGACGTTCCGACCAGATCGCCCGACACATTGTAGCAGGTATCGCGCGCATTGATCAGATCTTTCAACAAAGCAGCCGCCGCGCCAAGATCAGAAGTCGACAAAGCACTTGGCACCGTGAGCTTTTCAACGCCGCGAGCGCGGGTTACAATCGGGGCGCGAACCACATTCGAGTGATCTTGACTTTTGGCCAAGGAACATGAGATGAAAACGCTTGTCCTCGTCGTGTTGGTGTTGTCGCTTGCTCCGCCCGCGGGCGCCGAGCCGTGGCGGTTGGTTTGGTCCGACGAGTTCGACGACTC
>CAYUIQ010000264.1:0-11592 GCA_964444795.1 uncultured Planctomycetaceae bacterium | reverse complement strand
CCTCGCCCGTCGACCAGTGAATGTCCGGATCGATCTGGAAGGACAAGCGATTGTCGAACTCCTCGATTTCTTTCTCGCCGACGGGGCAATCGTAGGTTCCCCCTTCGGGTCCGGGGCCAACAAACTCGGCCAGTGTGCGGTAGAGGAGCCGCGAGCTGCGCCCCGATGCCCAGTCGTCCAGTCGGCCGGGGAGCCCGCTGGCCGTCGGCACGGTCACCCCCACGACAACGCGGGGATGCTTGACGTGAATCGCCTCAATGAGTTCTCGCGCCCCGGGCAGGTCGGGCCAGACGTGCGCCACCCGTCGTCCGGCAGCGGCGGCCTCGGGCAGCCGGCCCGCTTCCAACTCCGAGCGAGCCTTGGCGAGTTCCCCGCCGGCCAACCCTTTCAATTTGCTTTCCCACCGCGCCACGGTCGCGTGTTGGGGATAGCGGTCGGCGAGTTTGCCGAGCAACTGCCGCAGGGGGCGATAATCTTCCCGTCCCTCGTAATGCGTGAGCAGCTTGTCGACGGTAACGCCCAGAGCCTTCTCCAGACGCGCGTCTGCCGGATTTCGGCGGTGCAATTCCCAGAGCAGCGCCAGCGCCACCGCGTCGTCGTCCCGGCCAAGCCAAGCGCCGGCCTCGGTGTACAAGTAATCTTCGATCGACACATCCAGCCCGGGCAACTCGGGATCTTTCTTCAAGAGATACTCGAAGTACTCGTAGGCCTGATCGAACAAAGGTTCGAATGGTTGGGGTGGAACGGCCACACTGGCCGTCTGTCCACGGGCGACCAACTGGTTCGCCTTCTTAAGGATCAGTTGCTCGAACAGGTCGATCTTGTAGTTGCCCTGCTCGTCCTGGGCGATTGAGTGCCACTGGAGGTTGTAAGAGGTCTCGGGCTGATCGACCAGCCAGATACGGATCGCGTCGGACGGGCGTACGTCCTTAGGAATTCGGCGATTGGCGAATTTGAGCGGCTGCACCTTCAGAACGGCGTTGTTGTTGAATTCGTCGAGCGTGATCAGGTCGTAGGGTTCGGCCTCGAACAGCCGCTCCTGGGCCGCCGCCGGGCAAGGGACCGTCGCGTACCACGCACCCAGGGCGACCAGCAGAACGGACGCCAGACAAACCATGGGATGGGCCGGCCGTCGGCAATCGCCACGCGAGCGTCGGATCGGGATATTCTGTCGGAGGGTGTTCACCGGTGTCTCTTCTCCTCAGCGCGGAAGATCGAGGGTATACAGAGTCCCGTCGTGGCCGGAAAGCAGGAGCTTCCCTTGCCAGAGCACGGGACCGCCAGCCAGCGGCACGCCGGTGTCGAGCCGGGCGACTTCCTTCCCGGTCTCCTGGGAAATCCGCCAGACGACACCATCGGTGAAGGCCAGCACGAAGTCTTCGTCCAGCGCCATGGGTGGCCCGGCGACGAGTCCCTCGGGAGCGGAGACCGCCCATTGTACCTTCTGCTGGTCGTCGACACACAAGAGGCGATTGTCGGCCGTTTTCAACAGCACCCGATCACCGACACGTTGTGGTCCCCACGAGCACGGTGCGGCCAGCGACTGAACCTCGGATCGGGTCAACACCGGAGTCCCCGCCGCGTCGGCCGGCGGCAGTTTGAAGGCGATCAACTGCCGGGCGCCGTCGACCGCGTAGGCAACCTGACCGAGGACGCTAATCGGCGAAACGATCGGCTCGGGCAAATCGGCCTCGTTCTCGGCCAGTGCGGCCAGATTCCGCGTCGGCTGGTCCCGGATGCCCACAAGATAAAGCTTCGTGCGGCCGTCGGATACCAGAAAACGCTCTCCGTCGACGACCGCCAGTCCGCGCCATGGAATCTCCACACCGCTCTCGCGGGTTGGTTGGAAAGGTTCGGCCAGGGGCGTACCCGTCTGAAGATCGAGCGAGATGATCTGTCCCTTGGTGGTCGCCGCGAGCAAGCCGGAATCAAACGGCAACGGAGAACAGGCCAACGGGTCGACCAGATCGAGTTGGCCGGAGGACTGCCTCGGCTGCGGGGCGGCGGCATCGAACCGGGCGATCACCTCGGCCCCTTTGCCGCTGGAGACCGCCAGGTGGCCGTCTTCCAGTTCGCACATATCGGTCAGCGACTGGCGAACTTCCGTCGGGGGGACGGCGATGGTCGGCTGATCGAGAATTTCCGCTTGGGTGAGTTGAACGTCTGCGATGCGGTACATGCCGCCGGCGGCGGTGACCGCCGTGATACGTTCGGAATCGGCTTCGACCAACGGGCTTCCGGCCAGCGGGGCGCCCACAAGGGTTTCCCACAATTGCTCGCCTTCGTCCATGTCTCGGGCCGAAACCAGTGCGCCGGTCAAGCCGGGTTCTTCTCGCGTGGTGAAGACGACGCGCCCCAGCGCCGTCGGCGGTTGCGTGAACACGCACTCCTTGTCCAGAACCCGGTCGGTATCCAGTTTGCCGTCGGTCGCCAAGACGTTGTACTTGATCAGCCAATCGCCGGCCAGCCAGCACTCCGTATTGCGTAACAAGGGATAGCGGATGACGTTTTCCTCGCCCGGGATGGCCGTCTCTTTGACGATCTCGTCCAGCGGGTCGATGACGAGGTTTGTTAGCTCATCGACCTTATTGGTGCTCGAGGGGCCGAACACATAAGCCTTCCCTTTGTCGGTCGTGACCAGCAGCCGATTGCCGGAGACGACCGGGGCCACGTCGACGCGCCCGCGCAGATCATAGCTTCTCTCCGATTCTTTGACCGAGCGACCCTGCAGATCGGTTTGCAGCACTCGCAGGCGGGAATCGTTGGTGGTGTGGTTTTCGGCGATGATCACGAAGCGGCGCATGACGACGGGCGGGACGACGATCCTGCCCGGTTCGTGTCCCAGATAGACGACCTCCCGACACTGGTGATCGTCGGCCGAGAGGACAAACAAATTCGAGTGATCGGCGACCTGATAAATCGTCGTTCTCGCCGGATTCACCGCCGGGGCTACCCGCAACTCCTGAGAAAGTTCGACCCCCGTCTTCGCCGTACAAGTCTGCTCGTCCTGGTCCAGAACGACCAGTCGCCCGGAACGCGTGGCCACCAGGATCTGCTGATTCTGATCACCAACCACCACCGGTTGGGCAACGAAGGGATCGGCCACGCCGGACTGTCGCACGGTGAAACGCCATCGCAACTCTCCCGTGGCCCCTTCGACCCGCAGCAACTCGCTCCGCGGCGAGTCGACCAGCAGCACGTCGCCGCCGGGGTCTTCGGAAAGCCGCTGCGGGGCAGGCGGAATGGTTCGGCCGTTGACGCCGGAACCGACGAATCGCCGCCACTTCACTTCCCCGCTGGTCGCATCCAATCCGTACGCGACACCCCGCGACTGGACAAACACGAAGTGGTCGTCGACGCCGGTAGCCGTTCCTGAGACCATCCGGCGAACGAGCGTCGGGCCGATCGACACGGCCGAGACGACTTCCATGGTTGTGCCCTCGCCGGTCAGCGGCACAACCTTGACGGCATCTTTCTGTGACTGCGATACCGCGCGAACCGCTTCCCTGAGCAAATCGTCGTCGGCCAGTTCCGAATACTCTCGCAACAGCGCCGAGCGGATCTCGTAGGCCTCGCGCGGCTTGCCCGCACCGGCCGCTTCCTTCATGCCGGCGACGGCTTGTTTCAACTCGTTGTCGCGGTTGATATCGTGCCGGGCCTGCGCCAAGGTCGACTTCACCTTTTCCAGGTCGGCGGTGATCGCCAGTCGCTGCTCGCGCGATAGTTTTTGCACCAGAATCAGCGCCTCATCCACCTCGTCGGCCACCGCCGGGTCGAGCGTCTTACGCGCGTTCTCGGCCAGGCCCCCGGAAATATCGAGCAGTAGCGTCGCCAGTTGGTCATGCACGTCGGGGAAGTCTTCCTCGGAGGAGATTTCATCGAGCACGATCCTGGCCTCGGCCAGCGCTTTGGACCAATCGCCGGAGATCTTGGCCGCGCTGTTCTGCTGCCAGAGCAGCGCCGTTCCCCGGCGGACGCGCGCCGTGCTGGCGCCGTGGTGGCTTCCGTATTTCTCCAGGTACTGATCGTAGACGGCGATGGCCTGAGCCCAGGAGCCGCCGTCATAGTGCTTGTGACCTTCGTCCAACAGTTCGTCTCCGGAACCGCGATTCATCACCAGCACGAGCACGACGCCCACGATCACCAGGGCCACCAGCGTACCTCCGCCGATCAGCAACAGCGGCGAATCCCAGACGTTCTCGCGCTGTTTCTTCGGCCCCTTCTTCCTTTGAAAGAGAGACCGGAACCCCTTCTTCTTGGCACCAACCGGCGTCAGGAGGCTTCCGGCGGCCGCGGCCGAAGCGTCCAACATCGTCTCGTCGAGCAGCCCACCCAGCGAGCCTGGAGCACCGGGGCCTCCGTCGAGCGGGGTCAACTCTTCGTCCAGCAGCGAGCGGGGCTCCGGCGATGCGGCCGGCGGTGTCTGCGCGGCCGGTTGTCGTTGCACTGGTTTTCGGGCCGGTTGCGAAGGAGCCGATCGGGCCGGAGGCGCTTGCCGCGGTTTGGGTTGCGATGGTGCTGGCTTTGCCGCGGCCGGTTTGGCTTGGGGCTTCGGCTTCTGTTGCGCCGGGGTTTCCGGCTTCGGAGGCTCCTCATCCAACGGAGCCAACCCCAGTTCGTCACCTTCCAGCGGCACCAGGCCGAAATCTTCCTCCGCCGGTGGCTCTTCGACCGGTTTCTTCTCGATAGGCTTCTTCTCGACGGGTGTCTTCGAGGCGGCGGGAGTCTCGGCACCGGAGCCCAGCAGGCGACGCGCTTGCGTCTTGGTCAATTCCCCCTTCTCGACCAGCCGGGCAGCAACCGAGCTGGCTGGAATCATACCGTCCGCCGCCGCCAACTGCTCGCGCAAGTGGTCGATCATCTCGGCCGGCAACAGGTCTTTTTGCTGCAGCAGATCCAGAAAGTCTTCCGCACTAATCATAGAAACCCTTTACTGCCTCTTAGAATTCGTTCTCGGCGAGTTGCGTTAGAAATCGTCGTCTTGGCGCGGTGCGGCCCGGCGGATATTCTCCATGCCCACGGCGTTGCCCGCGTCGAGAGCCATGATTACCTTCTCGTGGCGTGCCTCCCCGTGCGCCAGCACCAGCAGACTGCTGGGTCCGCGGCTACCGCCGGTTCCTTGCCGGGCCTCGCGAAGCTTGACGATCAGGTCTTGCTTGCTCCGGGCCGTCACGTCGTCGACGGTGATCGTATTGTCCTTGTAGATTCGCACGATGCAGTAGTCGTCGTCCTTCTCGACGTCGTCGATCTGGCGACTCTGGGCGGCGCTGTCCTCCTGGTCGGGTGGGGCCACTTCCAGCGACTTCTGCATGCTAAACGCCGCGGTCACCATGAAGAAAATCAACAACAGGAACGTGACGTCGACCATCGGCGTCATGTCCAACTCTTGCTCCGACGAGTCCCGCTTGGCGCCAAAACGAACCGGCGGCTCTTCCGCCTCCTCGGTGACGACTTGTTTCGCGGTGACGGCACGTTTCGCGGGGGGCGGCGCCGAGGTCGGCCGCTTTTTCGGGGCCGGTGCTCCCAGGGCCGGAACGCCGACCAACGTGCGGCAGCCGGGGCAACGCACTTTGCCGCCGGCGTGACGCTCGTCGACCTTCATCGGCCGCTTGCACCCGGTACATTGAAACTGAATACTCACGGTAAGTTATGTCTCCAGGGAGGCGCGACGAGCCTAGTCGCTCTCCAGAACGGCCTGATACATCTTGATTCCTTCGACGGAGTTCGCCGCGGCCTCGATTCGGTAAACCTCCTTGTACGGCAGATTCCGCTCCGCCTTGACAATCACCGTCGTTTTCGCCTTGCGGTAGAACCCCTGCTCGACGGCATCGCGGATCTGCTGTTCCTGCAAGTCGGGGTCGTCCGGCAACGGAGTCCCGCTCTTGCCGTCGCCCAAATAAACCAGTGGAGGCCCCGGACCGCCGCGCTCACCGACCGTGATGATCGTGGCCGTCTGCGGGCTGACCCCTTTGCCGTTTCGGGCCGGCGCCAGGTCGGTTGCCGTATTGGGGTCCGGAATCGACGCGACGAGGAAGAAGATCAACAACAGAAAGGTGATGTCGATCATTGGCGTAATATCCATCTCGGCGCTATCGTCAACCGGCCGCCGGGCCAGCGGCGACCCGCCTTCCTCCTCCGCAATCTGACTTTTCCAGTCCTGCACACTCGGCATATCTACGCCTTCCTCACCAATCCCTAATCCCTAATCGCTAATCTCTACCCACGGCCTTCTTGAACGTGTCGAGAAATCGAGTGAGTCCGACGCCCACCAGATCTTCCATCTTGCGAATGCGCACGTTGATACTGGCCGTGGAGAGGACCAGGGGGATGGCAATCGCCAGTCCGCAGGCGGTGGTCACCAGGGCCAGACTGATGTTCTCGGCCAGTGCCGACGCCTCGACTTTCTGCGACCCGGCCAGCTTGCTGAAAGCGCCCATCATGCCGACGACCGTTCCCAGCAGTCCGACCATCGGGGCGCTTTTGATCACCGTGTACACCCAACTCAGGCGATATTCCAGATCGGAAAGGACGTCGCGTTGAAAGCGATCGACCAGCAGCGACCGCACTTTGGAGAATCCGGAATCGCGATGATTCACCGCGATCATCACCAACTGGGGCATCGCCCGAGGATCGCCGTCGCACATCTGGACGGTTCCCTCGAAATCCCCGGCCGCGAGCACGTCTTCGACCTGGTCGAGAAACTCGGACTGCTCGTCCTCGTTGCGAAACCGGGTCTGTCCGACGCGGCGCCAGACGATAATCACACAGAACGCCCCCCATAGGGCAATCGCGGCAAGAGCAGCGTAGAGCAGCCACGCCGCATACTCGGTAATTGGGCCAATATCCATAGTCAAGCGTCTCGGGGCTTAAGGGTCGGTAATTCAGTAATACAAAAATAGGTGGTCGGTCGGTTTTCAGTTATCCGTTTCTATCTTCACCAGACCCGCGGGATGCAACCCGCGGGCGTGGACATCATTCTCTCTAGTCCGCAGTCCCTACTTCAACGTCTGCTCCGAAATATAGAACTCGTATCCGCCTGCCGTGGAGAGGATGCCGAACTGCGTCTTGGCGATCCGCTCGGAATCGGCGCCGGCATGACTTTTCTCCATGGCGGCCAGATTGGCCTCAACGCCGGGCGGAAGAAACTTCAGGATAAGCCGGCCTTCGGTGGAGATCTTTGCCCGCTTCAGAAGTTCGCGGTCGGCCTCCTGCAAACCGCCGTGGCGCCAGGTGAGGTAGTAGCGTTTCTCTTGATCGCGCGGCCGGGACTCCTGGGTTGGCGTGGGACTGGAAACGTTCCGCGCGTAGACGACCTTGTCGCCGTCACCCAGGACGGCCAGTTCGATACCGAAGTAGTCGAGTTGCCGGGCGTAGGTTTCCAAGGTGCTTTGGGCGAAAACGACTTCCCAGTGCCGTGGTATGCCGGGCGTTCCGTCACCACTGCCGGCCATCCGCCCGCCTCCACCGGCTCCGCCTCCGGCCTGTCCGATGGCCGGATCGGCCAACACGGCCTGCCGCGACGCCACGGCCGAGGCCACCACCGCAAGGGTCCGCTCCGGCTCCGGCTCGACCAGATCGGTTTCGCTAAGGCTGGGCTCCTCCAGCGTGCTGTCGTCGCCCATCGCCCCGCCTCCCTCGCCGATCTGCTCCATGGTGACCGGCACCACGGCTTTGGCGGCGAGAAGCTTGCCGGTGAGCCAAATGAGCAGCAGCGTCAGGACCGTCGCGCCGATCAACAGCAACAGCGCCAGCAGCATGCTCGACACGCGATCGTAAGACGTCACCCGCAGACGATCCGCGGGCGCGTTGATCCGGGGGGCTGTTTGGGGCGATGCTTGCACGTTCATGCTTTGGGGACCGGTTTTTCCAATCACTCCTCGAATTCCGCGTCCGGACGGATCTCCAGATACCAGCCCTTCCACGACTCGACGGCCGCCTCGACCTGGGCCGGAGTCGGCGAATCGGGTAATTCAAATCCGTCGAACTTGCGGCTGATCAGCCGTAGCCCGTCGCGGGCAACCCCAACGACCCTGGAGTCGGGGTCCGTCAGCGCGTAGATCATAATCGGTACGTTGTCCAGATCCCGTTTTCGCGCCAAGACGCTGATCGCCGCGATTCGGGCTTCCGGCTCTTCTCCGCCGGCCAGTTTGCGCAGTCGGGTGGCGTATCCGTCGCCCATGGCCTCCATGTCGCCGGCCGACGCGTCGGCCAGCGCGGCGACCACGTCATCGTAGTTGGGCGCGTCGGGATTTTCCAGTGCATCGAGCAATTGGTCCGACCAGCGCAACGACGCCTCGGACACGACCTTTCCCTGACGCACCTTGACTTTGGTCGTTTCCTTGGGCAGTCCTCGCCCGCCGACCAACGTTCCCGAACCGTAATCGCGGGCCTTCTCGATACTCTTCTTGGTCGAGCGCATTAAGAACAGCAGGGCGAAGGCCGTGTCCGGTGCCTTGCCAGATTTCGTGTCCCAACTGCCGTCGGCGGCCTGTGTTCGGAGCAGGTACTCCGCGCCCTGAGAATACCATGCCGGCTCCTTTTCCACGCGACCTTCGGCCGCCTCGCGGAAACTGTGATAGCGTTCCCATGCGTAGAGCGAGTAGTTCGTCCATCCGGCGGGGTCGATCTTGTAGTTGCGCGCCATCCAAGCATTGCCCCGATCCTGCACCGCGCGAAACCATCTCGGATCGATCTGCGTCTTGCGGCGCGCGCCGTCGAACTCCCGCTCCTCGACTTCCTCCAATGCCGGCGGCAGCGCGTCGTCGCGGGGTTTCACCGGTTCGGTCACACCCAGCAAGTCGGCGGAAATATAGACGCTACCCAGCCCGGCGGCCGAGAGACTGCTCCTCACCCCGGATTGCTCGATGGGGACCAGACCGCCCGAAGGCTTCCCCTGGTAACCGTAACCGCCGCTGCGATCCTGGGTCTTCAGCAGCCAGAGGGCGACCCGATTGACCGAATCCGCGGGCATCGGCAGGCCGACCTGGGCTGCCTCCCAGGCGCTGAGCACGGCGTACTGTGTCATCGACGTGTCGCCCGTGTCGGCATGGCCTCCCGACAAGTATCCCCACCCGCCGTGCCCTTTCTGAGTCTTCAGATACCACTCCTGCAACGCCTCGATCTCGATCCGATACTTGCTCGGATCGAGCGTGACCAGAAAAATGATCGACAGGCCCGCGCTATAGGCGAAGTTCGACTCGACCTCGGCGAGGTTATTGTTGCGCGTGGCGTTCTGGATCGCGGTCACCGCCTCGATGATCCGCGGATGGTTGGCATTGTCGTCGCCGTGCTTCAAGAGCGCCAGCCCAACCAGGGCCTTGCCGCCCAATCGACTTTCGGCGCCGTTTCCGCTCTCCAGGAACTTCAGCCCCCGGTCGATCGCCTCCCGCACTCTCGGGTCGTCGGGCGTGACGGCTTCGGCCGGACGGAGCCCCGCGGCCAGCGCCACGAAGACAACCAGACCCACCAACCCTCGAACCAACGGCCGATGTCTTTGCCTCTTCATCGGACTGTTCCTGTCGCTACGAGATACACGGTCCGTAGGGGCACACGCCGCGCACCCCCCAAGCGTACCATTTCGAGCCGCGCGACCTCCGCGTGGCGGATGAGAATATGAGCCCCCTACGTCCGCCGATCCTAGTCCCGTAGCGGTGAACTGTCAAGCTACGGCGTGCCCGTACTTCGGCACCTAAGCCGTTTGACCGTCTCGACATCTTCGAATCTTTGGGCAACCTGGAGCCAACAATTCCACGGGCGAATTGACACACGACAGGCAAACGCATAGTATAGTCAACTTAACGCCCGCCAGAGGGCGTTCGCCATAGTGCCATGGACAGGTAGCTCAGTTGGTAGAGCACTGGACTGAAAATCCAGGTGTCGGCGGTTCAAGCCCGCCCCTGTCCACTTAACCTAAATCCTGCTGAATCCAGTACTTAGGATTCCTGCCGGCGGTTGGCAATGTGGCCTGTTTCTTCCCGAAGATCCGGTAGACTACCGAATTGGGGACGAGAAGGAGGTTGCACATTCCCAGCGAAAACGACCCCCATTGGGTCCCTTCTTACCGCCGCCACAAGCTCTCGGGGCAGGCTGTGGCCGCTCTCAACGGCCGCGATAGCTATCTCGGCAAATGGAACACCAAGGCCAGCCAAATTGAGTGTGACCGGCTCATTCGGGAGTGGTTGGCCAATGGCCGACTCCTGCCAACGGTCACTCCGTCGCTTCGCGGAGGAGGTCGAGATAGAGGTATCCGTAGTCCGTATAGATATCGCCCTCGGTGTAGAACGCGCCGGAATTCGAGTTGTCTTTGGTGGTCGGCGGCGCGGTGCCGGCCGTCGCTTCGATTTGCGTATCTTCGTACCACTCGTTGAACGAGTTCACCATCATGACGTTGCCCGTAAGAGGATCGACGTTCGGCAGCGCGACGTCACGGAGCATCGCGCGGAAGAGGTCCCCCTCGCGCGAGCCGGGCACGTCTTGGAAGTAGCGGGCCCGACCGGGGTGGCCCTGCCGCACCGCCTTGTCGTTGTAGCCCGGGCTGACACAAGGGATGAAGCCCGTCCCGACGCCGTTGGCGGTCTTTCTCGCGTTGGCGTAGTTCGCCCCCAGCCGCTGGACCGCCGCCCGGGTGGCGCCGGCCCCTTGCAGCGACTGGCCGTAACCGTCATACGCGGTCACTGCGTCCCAGAGCCGGGCGTACTCGGGGCGATACTTGGGTCCGAACACGTCGTCCCCGATGAGATAGACGTCCGGGAGTTGCTCGCGCAGGCGACGCAGTGCGTCGAGTCCTCGGTCGCGGAAATAGACGCGGGTCAGGTAGATGAAAACGACGGGCTTGCCTTCGATCTTCAGGTAATGGGGGTTCTTGAAGTAGTGCTCCGCCATGTATTGGAAGTCGTTGAGAAGGTGTGTGTAGCGGGGGTTGCTGAAGGAGCCGAAGCGGCCCGTCGACTCGTACAGCAGCGCGTATTTCAGTTTTTCGGCGCTGGCGTGGGTAAGAATGTGGTTCTTGAAGGCGGTATCCGTCTTGTGGTTCGGCCCCCACCAACTCACGGCCCAGAAACCGACACCGCCCCGCTTGCTTTGGGCCAGATGTTCGGCGATCGTCTCGGCGTCCAGACTGCTGTAAACGCCCCGTTTCGGCAAGTGCTTCGGCTCAAGGCGGCCGCGAAGCGTTTTGCGCGTCCATCCGACAGACGCGGCGCTCGGGCCGACAGACGCGGCGCTCGGGGCGCTGTACCAGGGGTAGTAGTAGACTCCGACGAAGGGTTTCTTGTCGTTCGCTCCCGGCACACGGGCCGTTTGATTGGCGGCTCTGGCCGGGGTGCCTGCCACCGCACGAAGGCCGGCTACTGTTGCGGCAACAAGGAAGTCTCGCCGTGCAAGGGATATTTTTTTCTCTTCACGGTTGCTCATTCTTTCAACCATTCTCCGTTTCCAGTTGAGCTACGCGCTCGCGGTAGATATCGCCAACGCGATACGCCGGTCAGTATACCAGTCGAGCTATTCTTCCTGGAGAATTGGAACGTGACTTGTTCGCGCCAACTCTTCCCGGGCAAGCGCCTAGCGGCTCACGTCCAGGCAGATCAAGTCGCC
>CAYUIQ010000263.1:0-11791 GCA_964444795.1 uncultured Planctomycetaceae bacterium | reverse complement strand
TAGCGAGAAACCGAACGATCCGCCGGGCAAGCCGGCGGGATTTCAAGGCAAAGGAAGAACCATGAAAACACTCCTCTTGGCGATTTCCGTTCTGATCGGGCCCGCGTGCGCCACCGCGGCCGAAGGCACCGACAACACGCCTCCGAATATCATCTTCATCCTCTCCGACGACATCGCCCAGGGCGATCTGGGGTGTTACGGACAGAAGCTGATCAAGACACCCAATCTCGATCGCATGGCCGCCGAGGGGACTCGCTACACGCAGGCCTTTTGCGGCACCAGCGTCTGTGCCCCGTGCCGGTCGTCCGTGATGACCGGCCTGCACATGGGGCATTGTCCGATTCGCGCCAATCGCGAGATTAGCCCGGAAGGTCAGATGCCCTTGCCCGAGGGTACGTTCACCGTCGCGAAACTGTTGAAAGACAAAGGCTATGCGACCGCGGTGACGGGCAAATGGGGCATGGGCATGTTCCACACCACCGGCAGCCCCTTTCGCGTCGGCTTCGACCATTTCTTCGGCTACAACTGCCAACGCCACGCGCACAGCTACTTCCCCACCTACCTCTACAACGACGACCGGCGTTTCGAGCTGCCGGGCAACACGGGCCGAGGCGTGGGCGAAACCTACGCACAAGAACTGATCCAGCGAGATGCGCTCGACTGGGTCCGCCGCCACAAAGACGGGCCGTTCTTCCTCTTCTACGCCGCGACACTGCCCCACGGGCGTTTCGAGATCGACGATCTGGGCCAATATGCCGACAAGCAGTGGACACCGCTGCAGAAAAACTACGCAGCCATGGTGACGCGACTGGATAGCGACGTCGGCGGGCTGCTCGACCTGCTCGCGGAACTCGGGATCGATGAAAAGACGATCGTCTTCTTTGTCGGCGACAACGGCTCGTCGTTCAATCCGAATTCGGAGATCGGCCGGCTGTTTGATCAGACCATGGGCGGCAAGCTGCGCGGCTTCAAGCGGGGCATGTACGAGGGCGCCTTGCGCCAGGCCGCTCTGGTGCGCTGGCCCAAGCAGGTGCCCGCGGGACGTGTTCGCCACGAGCCCTGGGCCTTCTGGGACTTCCTGCCCACGGCGGCCGAGTTGGCCGGGACCTCACTGCCGGACGACGTGAAGACCGACGGCCTCTCGCTCGTCTCTTTCCTCAAAGGGGGCGATGCACCTCGGCGCGAGTACTTCTATTGGGAACTCCACGAAGGGGCGACGATCCGAGCGGTTCGTTTCGGCGATTGGAAGGCCGTACAAAACGGCCCCAGCCGACCGATCGAGCTATACGACCTGAAGACCGACGTCGGTGAAACCAACGACTTGGCCGCCAAGAAGCCCGAGCTGGTCGCCAAGGCCCAGGCTTTGATGAAAGAAGCTCGCGTCGACGATCCCAAGTGGCCGCTCCGCGACCGCCGCCCACCTCGGCCCAAACCGAATCCCAAACCGAAACCGAAAAAGGAGACGCTCCGATAATTCGTCGAACGTCTTCTGATAAACCCGGAGCATGCCACGCATGGCCGACTTACCAAAGTGTCTCTCGCTTCTCCTCGGGGCAGGCCTGCTTGGGTGCATCGCCGCGACGCGCACGCCGGCTGACGATGCGCTGATCGCAGCGGCACTGAACGACGTGCGTGACGTAAAGAAGGACCTTTTCGTCGGGCGCTCAAGCGTCCTGGGCGAGTTGCCGAGCCCCCTGGAGTGTGCCGAACAGCAATTGCGCGCACGGCCCATTCCAGGGCTGCCGGCGAAGTTGAATCCGACCGTGGCAGTCGACGCCGACCGAGTAGAACGTCTGGCTGGTGAACTTGGCGGGCGTCTGGCCAAGTTGGCCAACGACAACAAGGGCAACCCGGTCACGAACCCGCTGGGGATCACCGGGGCGCGGATGGCAAAGGACTATTTCGGCCGACAAGACTTCTTGATCGTTCGCGTGCAGCCCGATACGCCCGCCGACGGCCGACTGAAGGAGCGAGATATCGTTCTCGGAGCCAACGGCCGGCTGATCACCGATCCGGAAGACCCACGCCCCGAGATGGGCTACGCCCTGGCCGAGAGCCAATCGCCTGAGTATGGAGGCATTCTGACGCTGCACGTGGTACGCGACGGTCGGCCGATCCACGTCAAGCTGGACCTGGGCAACACGACCCCGTACAGCGACTCCTGGCCGTACGATTGTGAAAAGACCAAGCAGATCCGGGCGGCCGCACTCCGTCTGGTTCTGGAAAAGGGGCCCGAACCGGCCAGGATGTTCAGCCGGCATTCCGGCGGTGGCTTCTGGACGCCCTTATTCCTGATGGCCAGCGGCGACGAAGCGGCCATGGAGCGAGTGAAGCAGTACATCCACGCAACCACCAAACCGGCGTCGGAGTATCCCAACGAGGTTCAGGGCGGTCGCTCCTGGCTGGCTGGCTACGAGCTGATCAACGTGGCGGAGTATTATCGGCTCACCAAGGATCCGATCGTGCTTCCTCGAATCCAGTACCTGGTCCGCGTCTTGGAGAAGATCCAGTTCCCCAGCGGTGGATGGTCGCACGGTGGACCCCCGGGATACGGCGAGATCAACAACGCCGGGCTTGCCTGCTTCATCGGGCTGATTCTTGCGCGAGAATGTGGCGCGGAACTCGATTCGGTGAAATTCGCCAAATCGATCCGCTATTTCGGCAAGTACTGCGGCACAAACTTCGGCTACGGACTGGGAACTCCCGGTGGGCGGTCCGGGCGCATGGACAACGGCATGCACGGCATGGCCGCCGTGGCGTTTCATCTGCTGGGCGAGGACGAAATGGCCGAGCGCTGGGCCCGGCCCTTGTGCTACATGTGGATGGGACGCGAACGGGGGCACGCCGAAGGGATCTTCAGCCCGGCGTGGGGCAATATCGGCGTCGACATGGCGCCGAGACCCGAGTTCCACATGTTCATGAAGCAGATGCTCTGGTACCTGGAGATCAGCCGTACGCCGGAGGGAGGCCTGACGTTTCTGCGCGGCACGCGATTTCCCTACCCTGGCGGCGTAACGCCCGCGATGGGGCTGTTCCTTTATCTTCCCGAACATCGCTTACGCATTCTGGGAGCGCCGAAATGAGCCTTCCCGAGATGGCTACCATACGAGACGTTCTGGAGACGTAACCATGAGGTGTTACCTTTTCCTGTTTCTCTTGGCCGTCCTCGGGTGGACTCGGACGGCGTGGGCCGACGGTGGATTTGCCCACAGCCCGCGGTACATCGGCCGAGTCAACCGCAACGCCTTCGCGGGGCAACCGCCCGAAGAGATCGCCCGCTTTCTGGCGCATTTCAACGGTGGGGTGGTGGGAGGCGCCGTCGACGCGCTGGCCGAGGGGGGCGAGAAGAATCTGCCCCTGGTCAAGAAACTGCTCAAAGACGACAATCCCTGGATCCGCGGCGGCGCGATCCGGGTGCTCGCTGCGATGTATGCCCCCGAAACGGAAACCGAGAACTCGGCGCCTCCCGAGATGACCCCCGAACTAACCGGGGTCATGGATCTTGTCGGCCGAATGCAGGGTGACCCGCACCCCGAGGTGCAACGATGTCTCGGCTCGTTCTTCCAGACGGTTCGCGTGGAGAACGATCTGGTCTACAAGGTCCTGATCGCGCAGGCGGCCGACGTCGACCCGGGCGTGCGCAGTAAGACCGCCGGAGTGGTTCGGCACTGGATCAAAGACCCGGAGACGAGAATCTGGGTGGGCATGGAAGTGCTCAGACGGCCCGACGACGTGTCGCCCCATTCCCTGTCGCTGGCGTCGAGCTATCTCTACGAGAACAAGGACAAAGCCCGGTTTGCCATCCCGGTGGTCGTGCGATACCTGAACGAAAAGGCCCACACCGTTCGCGGTTTCTTCACCAACGGCCCGTATCAGAAGGGATTGAAGCTGATCGAGTATCACTACGACGACGAACTGGAGAAATCTCACGGTCTGGTGCAGGCGGTTTGCCGGAGCGTCGTCCGGATACCGTATAGCACGTATGGCGGCTGGATGGACGCGCGGAAGACGGCCGTCGGTATCATGGAAAAGATGAGCCCCGACGCGGCGCCGGCGGTTCGGGCAGCAGCCCGCGAAGAGGGGAAATGGCTCCAGGCCAGTTCGGACGACACGATTCAAGCGATCGCACCCGTCGAAGGCTCGAAGGGCGCATCGCCGCGTGACTCGTGCATGAGGAGGATCTACTACCTCGAAGAGATGGCCGACTGGCTGGAAGCCGGAAAACCGGCGGCAAATAAGCCCGAATTCATACACCCCGAGCCCAAGCAGCCGCGAAAGTAACGGTCTTCCGGGAACTTCGGGGCCGAAACGATTGAGCCGTCTACTGCAAACTCCAGCCGCGAGCCGACCTCCGGCAGACGATCAACTCAGACCAGTGTGTGAGACTTCTCTACTTGGATGGCGCGTCGCGTGAGACGTTCGATCCGGCGCAATCTCGGGCGCTCTTCGTGGCCGCAAAACGAAACGGCGCGTCCCGCGGCACCGGCGCGTCCCGTGCGGCCGATGCGGTGGACGTACATCTCCGGAACCTCGGGCAGATCGTAATTGATCACGTGAGAAATATCGTCGACGTCCAGCCCGCGAGCGGCGATGTCGGTCGCCACCAGCACCGGCGGTCGCTGCGACTTGAATCGGGCCAGCACGCGCTGGCGTACGTTCTGGCTCTTGTTGCTGTGAATCGCCGCCGCCGAGAATCCCGCCCGCTGCAACTGCTTGACGATCTTATCGGCCCCGCGTTTGGTGCGGGCGAAGATGAGCGTGCGCGAGCCGGGCGTGTTGCGCAGAAAACTCTTCAGCAGCCGCACTTTGTGCAGCGGTTCGACATAATAGACGGACTGCCGTACTTTCTCCGCCGGGCTGGCGACGGGCGAAACCTGCACGTAGACGGGGTCGCGCAACCACTGGCCCGTCAGTTTGCGAATCTCGCCGGGCATGGTCGCCGAGAACATCAGCGTCTGCCGGCGACGGGGCACGCTCGCGACGATACGCCGCAGATCGTGAATAAATCCCATGTCGAGCATCTGGTCCGCTTCATCGAGAATCAGAACCTCAACGCGACCCAGGTCGATGTGTCCCTGGTTCATCAAGTCGAGCAAGCGACCCGGGGTGGCGACCAGGACGTCGACGCCGGCCTGGAGGGCGCGTACTTGAGGGCCCTGGCCCACGCCGCCGTAAACCACCGTCTGGCGCAAACCCGAGTACTTGCCGTAGGTCGCGAAGCTCGCGCAGATTTGAACCGCCAGTTCGCGGGTGGGCGCAAGAATCAGTGACCGGATGGGGCGGCGCGCGGTGCGGCGTTTTCCGCTTGGCGCCTCGCGTCGTTCACCGGAGCAACGACTCAGGCGCTGCAACGTGGGTAGTGCAAACGCGGCGGTCTTGCCGGTGCCGGTTTGGGCGCAACCCATCAGGTCGCGTCCCCGCAGTACCGCGGGGATGGCTTTTGACTGAATGGGCGTCGCGGTGCGGTAGCCTTCGGAGCGGACGGCACGAACGAGCGGCTCGGCGAGGCCGAGTTCTTCAAACTTCATCAATTCTCTCACTTTGTATCACGTACACGATGGAAACGAAGCCGTGGCGGACCCCGGGGTCCGGGGACTCACGGTCTTTGGGAACAACGGGCGCTACCCCGAACTGGGACCGGCAAACGCGGGCAATACTCCCTGCCGGGGGTGCGTGGGGCAGAAAGAGCGCACACCGGTAGGCAATCGGTGGTGTGCCTCAGGAGCAAGAGGATCAGTCGCGGTCGAAAGTTAGATACCGGGCGACTCTGTCGCCATCGCGCCGCCCCGGTGGCCGCTACAGTCGAAGTTGAATGAACACGACACGGGTAGAGTCCATGCCGGTCTCGCGCCTACATTACGGTCTAAACATAGCACGCAAACCCCGGCGCGTCAATGGGCGCGCCGGGGAGATGATTTGTCGGACCGTCCCGGAATCCAACCATTTTGGGTTGTCGCACTCGGTGGTCCCGAATCAAGCCACTCGCACGGATGTCGCACACGGCCCTTTGCGGCCCTGTCCGATCTCGTATTCCACCGTCTGACCCTCGCTGAGTTCCTCGAAGGTCACGCCGCTGACTTCCGAATGGTGGAAGAACAGTTCACCCCGATCTCCTTCGATGAAACCAAAACCTCGATCCGAAACCAACTTCTTAATCTTACCTTGTGGCATTTCTGCCTCCACTTAAATAAACGTGAAACTCAGCCGACGGCGCTTTTGTCTGGTGACACAAGCCGGCGGCACAAAAAAACATGAGCAGGTAGAGCCACATCATCGGCCAAAAAAGTTGTGCCCACAGGAGCAGATCTTCTTGCGGATGTGAAGTTCGGCATCACATTTCGGGCACTTCTTCTTCCAGGAGCGCTGCTGGCGGGGGGCTTTCGCGGGGGGGGGTTCCTCCGCCGTCTTCTCGGCCGCCATCTCTTCTCTTCGCACCGCCTCCGCCCGACGCTGAGCACATTGCGGATGCGTGCCGGCAGCCGAGTAGGATCGTTTTCCGCAGACGGGACACAGGTTGTGACCCGTACCAGCACTGACGGGAACAGGCTTTTTAACGCTCATGGATTTAGCTCCACCTCCCGGCCCCGCTCCCATGGAATGTTCTTCGCAAGCCGCGATGCATCCCCGACAGCGCAAGCCGAGGAGGCTTCGACGATCGCACGAGAGCGCATGGGAATGTCTACGGCTCGGCAGTCGCATCCTCGGCGGGGTTTGTGGCAACCCCCTCAGAGAGGTCGTCGACTTGCTCTTTCTTCTTCCGCCGCCGCTCCCGTTTCTCTTCGGCTTTGCGTTTCTTTTCCATCTCGCGGCGCCGTTTGGCGAACGTATTCTGGTCTTTTGCCATGAATCTCTCCCTGTTTCCGGTTGCCGGAGACTTCGGTGAAACGCAGGCGGTCTACACAGGCCGGACGTTCTCGGCGCGCGGTCCCTTGGGGCCACGACCTTCCTCGTAAGTCACTTCCTGCCCGATGCTTAGCGTTTCGATACTCGCTCCCTCGATCGCGCTGTGATGGAAGAACAAGTCTCCGCGTTCTCCATCAATGAACCCGAAACCTTTGTCAGCGATCAGTTTTTTGATAGTGCCTTGCGCCATACGACAACTCCTTGAAGAAAGAATTTGAAAATACGCACCCAGACCGTCACCTCTCCACCAAAAGCCCCTTCCAGCCAAGAAAGATCGCGGTCGAACGGTAGAGGGAGAAACCAACCGCAACTTGAGAGATGGGGGCCCGTGGAAAGGCTTGCCGTGACGCAAATCGCAGGGTGACTAGAACGAGAACAAGTGGAAGGCGTTGGGGCTCGCCTCGCTTCTCACCTACACTACCCATTGATCTTAACAGATGCGGCACGCGAAGGAAACGGGGGGTAAAAACTAACCACCCTGGTTTCCGCGGTCGTCTGGGCGGTGCGACGGTAATCTCGCAAGGCACCCCCGAAAGAGGTGTAGTGACTTCGGGTAGCTCTACAGAGTGGGTTGCATTCCACCCCTGGACGGCGCTATTTACGGAGAGCCTTGCCGGCAAAATCCTGAGTCGCTGGGGATGCCGAAGGGCCGGGCTATCGCAGTTTTTCAACGGGCTGTTGGCCGGGTATCTCGTCCGCGACGCCGCCGTTTGCGTCCCCGCGCGGTGGCCGGTATGCTGTGGGATGCACTCCGGACAAGATACGCCCCCCCCCACGACCGGCTCCCATGTTCGGCATCTTCGACGACCCGCACCGACGCCATCTTGCCTTGACCCTGCTCGTTGGGGCCGGGCTGGCCGCGTATCTGACCGGCTCGGTCGAGATGCTGTATGGGTTCGATCTGGCCATGCTGTTGGCCCTGGTCGGTGGATTCCCCATCTATTTCGATGCCCTGGCGTCGCTGGGGCGGGGGAAAATATCGGCCAATCTGGCGGTCGGACTGGCCGCCTTCGCGGCAATCGCCATCGAACAATACGACGCGGCCGCCGAGGTGATCTTCATCATGCTCATCGGCGAATCGCTCGAACATTTCGCCATCGATCGGACCCGGTCGGGAATCGCCTCGCTGCTGGCCTTGCGTCCCGATACGGCCCGGGTGCGCCGAGACGGCCAAGAGCGGGAGGTGCCGATCGGCGAGATCCGCCACGACGACGTCGTGCTGGTTCGGCCCGGCGATCGGATTGCCGTCGACGGACGCGTGATCGGCGGCACCTCGTCGATCGACCAGGGTCCGATCACGGGCGAATCGTTGCCGGCCGACAAGACCACCGGCGACGAAGTGTTTGCCGGCACGATCAATCTCTACGGCGCACTGGAACTGTCGGTCGAGCGGCTCGGCGAGGATACGACGCTGGAGCGGATCATCCATCTGGTCGAACACGCCGAAGCGACCAAGGCGCCCACCGCCCGACTGGCCGACCGCTATGCCACCTGGTTTGTGCCGATCGTGTTGGTCGTGGCGCTAATCGTGTATTTTGCCAGCGGCGAAGTGGTGCGATCGGTGACCGTGTTGGTCGTGGCCTGCCCGTGTGCCTTGGTACTGGCCACTCCGACGGCCATTGCCGCGGGCATCGGCAGCCTCGTACGACGGGGTGTGTTGGTCAAAGGCGGACAGGCGCTGGAGGCAATGGGACGCGCCGGGGCGGTGGTGTTCGACAAGACGGGCACGCTCACCCGGGCAAAGTTGGAAATCGCCCGGATCGCGCCGGGTGCCGGTTACGACGCAGCCGGCGTGCTGCAACTGGCCGCGGCGGTCGAACAACACAGCGAACACCCGATCGCCCGGCTGTTGGTCCAGCGGCACGAAGAGCAAAACGTCGAACCACTCGAAGCCACGCAGTTCACGGCCCGGCCCGGTCTGGGAGCCGAGGCCCAAGTGGCCGGCGCTACGGTACGCGTCGGCAGCCGGCGGTTTCTCGAAGAAGCGGGCATTGAACTCTCGGCGGAAACTCAGACGCGGATCGAGCAACTGGCCGACGGCGGATGCACGGTCGTGGTGGTCGCCCGGGATTCGCAGGTCATCGGCGCCGTGGGCGTGCGCGATACCGTTCGCCCCGAGGCGTCCGAGATCGTCACCCGGCTGCGCGCGTTGGGCATCGAGCGGATCGCCATGCTCACCGGCGACAACCGCGCGGCCGCCGATGCGGTGGGGCGCGAGCTATCGATCGAAGAGATCCACGCCGAGTTGCTGCCGGCCGACAAGGTCGAGGTGATACGCCGTATCGAACGAAACAACCCGCCGGTGGTGATGGTCGGCGACGGGATCAACGACGCCCCGTCGCTGGTCACCGCCGAGGTGGGCGTGGCCATGGCCGAGATCGGCTCCGACGTGGCCATCGCCTCGGCCGACGTCGTGCTGATGGGCGACGACCTGCGGCGATTGGGCGACGCGGTGGATTGCAGTCGGCGAATGCTTCGGATCATCTGGCAGAACATCATCGCGTTCGCGGTGGTGTTCAACGTGGCGGCCGTGGTGGCCGCTTCGCTGGGCTGGATTCGGCCGGTCTGGGTCGGTGCCGTGGTGCATCAGGTCGGTTCGCTGGCCGTGGTGCTCAATTCGTTGCGGCTGCTGGTCGACGGCAAGCGCCTGCGTGGCCGGATTGCCCGGCGATGGCAATCCGCTGGCCGCCACCGTCGGCGCGTGGCGATTGCCACCGGGGCGGCGATGCTCTGCGCGTGGCTGCTTTGTGGATTTCACACGATCGACGTCGGCGAGGTCGGCGTGGTGCAACGTTTCGGCCGGCTCGTCGAGCCGCTGGAAGGACCCGGTTTGCATTACCGGTTGCCCTATCCGCTGGGCACGCACCAAACCGTGCGCACCGGCGAAATGCGCCGCGTCGAGGTCGGCTTCCGAACCGTGTTCGACCCGTCGAGTACACCGCTGCCGGAGAACCCGGACACGGCAATTCCTCCGCAGGTTGCCGACGAGTGGAACGTGCAGCATCGGGGCGGACGCACGAAGCGGGAGGAAGTCGAATCGGCCGTTTGGACGGGCGACGAAAATCTGCTGGACGTCCACCTCGTCGTCCACTACGTCGTCGCCGACCCCCAAGCGGCCCTCTTTTCGCTCGGCACCGAAACGCCCGAGGGAACGGGGAAATGGGACGCCCTGGTTCGTAGCGTGGCCGAAGCGGCCTTGCGCGCCGAGATGTCGGGCCGATCGATCGACGTGCTGCTGGGCGCCGAACCCCCGCGCGGCGAGCCCGGCGAGCCGGCATCGCCAACCGCGGCAATCGGCTCGCGGCGGACCGAAATCCAGCGGGCCGTGAAGCGGCGCGTTGCCGACGCGCTGGCCGTGTGCGACAGCGGACTGGCTGTTCGGGCCGTGTGCCTGGCCGACGTCCACCCGCCGCTGGAGGTCGTCCAGGCGTTTCGCAACGTGATCGGCGAAACCGAAGATAAAGAAGCGCGGATCAACGAAGCCCGGACGCATCAGTTCGGCGTCGAGGCCCAAACCCGGGCCAAGGTGAAGGCCACCGAACTGGACGCCGCGGCGTATCAGGTGGAAAAGACACGGCAAGCCACCGGCGGGGCCTACCGGTTTGGCAAGCAATCCGAAGCATTTGCCGCCGCGCCCGAGGTGACCCGGCTACGACTGCGGCTGGAGATGCTCGAAGACGTGCTCACCGGGCGGCGCAAGGTATTCGTCGACTCCGGCCTCGGCGGCGCGCGGCGGATGATCTGGCTCGGCCAGCCCGGCACGATACCCGGGGTGACGACTTTGCAGCCGCCGGACGACCCGGCGACAGGGGATGAAGTACCGTGATAAAACGCATCGCGAAACGCAAGTGGTTCTGGCTCGTTGCGGCCTTGGCGGTCGTGATGATCTATCGCAGCGTGCTGTTGGTCGACGAGAAGGAAACGGTCATTGTCACGCAATTCGGCCGGCCGGTCTCCACGCTGTGGCCGCCGGGTGCCGATCGCGACGGTGACGCGGCGCCGGGGTTACACTTCAAAATGCCGCACCAGTCGGTTATTCGGCTCGATCGGCGGTTGCAGATGTACGATCCCCGGCCCTCGGAGTTTCTTACCGCCGACAAGAAAAACATCAATCTCGACGTCTTCGTTTGCTGGCGCATCGCCGACCCCGAGCAGTTTCGGGCCACCGTGACGAACATGGAAGGGGCCCAGTTTCGCATTCACGACATCGTCTTCTCGGAACTCGGCGCCAAGGTCGGCGAAAACTCGATCGAAGCGCTCCTCTCGGTCGATCCGAACGAGCACCAACTCGATCGATTACTCGACGAAGTGACCGAGCGGTGCGCGCATCGGGCGGCGCCCCCGAACGACACGGCATTGGGCTGCGGTATCGAGATCGTCGACGTGCGGCTCAAACGCATCACGTTGCCGAGCCAGGTGCGCGAGAGTGTTTTCCGTCGCATGCGCGCCGAACGGGCGTCGATCGCCGGCCGTTATCGGGCCGAGGGTGAACAGAAGGCCAAGGAGATTCGCGACGAGGCCGACACCGCGCGGAGGAAGAAGCTGGCCGATGCCGAAGCCAAAGCCGACGAAGTGCGCGGCGATGCCGAAAAAGAAGCAACCGAGACGTATACCGCTGCGCACGGGCAGGATCCGGCCTTCTTCCGGATGATGCGCACCCTGGATGCCGATCGAAAGATCCTCGACCGCGACACCACGATCATCCTTTCGACCGATTCGGAGTTGCTGAGATACCTGACCGGCGCCGCCGTGCTTGAGCCGCCGCCGGAAGAAACAGCCACCCAACCGGAGAATTAAGAACTACCTCAAGACCCCGTACGATGGCCCTCCGAGGCCGTCGAGAACCCGCGGCTTGTCGACAGCGACGGCCTCGGAGGGCCATCGTACG
>CAYUIQ010000262.1:0-11843 GCA_964444795.1 uncultured Planctomycetaceae bacterium | reverse complement strand
GGAAAAAGATAATTAGGTATGGAGGTCTAGAGAAAATGGAAAACACAGAGAATAACGATAATGACCACACAATCTTCGTAGGAAATAAACCGTTTAACTAGCTAAAGGTTACTTTGTTAGGACGATTGAACCAGATTGGCGCTCAGATTGGCCAGCGATGGAGCCAGGGCCGGGTCGTCCAGCACCGCGGCGAGCGTCCCCTCGTCGCCGCGCGTGCGAATTTGGATATTCAGCGGCACGTCGCCCAGGAAGGGCACACCCGACTGCTCGGCCTGACGCCGCGCGCCGCCGGAACTGAAGATATCGTGGTGGCTGCCGCAATCGGGGCAAACGAACGTGCTCATGTTCTCCACCATGCCCAGCACGTCGATCTTGAGCGTGCGAAACATGGTAATTGCCTTGGCCGCGTCCAACAGGGCCACGTCTTGAGGCGTGCAAACCACGACCGCGCCGGCCAGCGGCAAGAGCTGGGAAAGCGTCAGCGCCACGTCGCCCGTGCCGGGGGGCATATCGATGATCAGGTAGTCCAGTTCACCCCAGGCCGTGTCGCGGAGGAATTGGGTGATCGCCCCGTGTAGCATCGGGCCGCGCCACATCACGGCTTCGTCGGGCGAGAGCATGAACCCCATCGACATGACGGCGATCCCGTCGACCCGCACCGGCTGAATCTGCTCGTCGACCATCTTGGGACGGTCCTTGGTGCCCAGCAGGTGCGGAATGCTGGGGCCGTAGACGTCGGCGTCGAGTAGCCCGACGCGCGAACCGGCGCGCGACAGCCCGAAGGCCAGGGTGGCGGCCACCGTGCTCTTGCCCACGCCCCCTTTTCCCGAACCGACGGCCACCACGCATTTCGCCGACAAACCCACTTCGCCCTGCTTCTCGGCCGGGCGATGGTGTTCGGCCACGTCGATCGTCGCTTCGGCAAGTTGCGGCAGTCGGGCGCTGAGATGAGCGGCCAACTCGGCGCGGACGTCCTCCCAGAGCCCGGCGCAGAAGGAGGTGAGTCCCAAGGTGAACGAGAGGCGGTCGCCGTCGAGTTGGATGTCGTGGACTTGTTCCTGCTGGACGATGCTTCGCCCCGTTTCGGGATCCTGGAAATCGCGCAACGCTTCTTCAACGGCCGCGGTGGTCAACTGGGCCTCGGACATGGATGGTTCTCCGGTAGGATGTTGTCGTTCGATCTTTTGTGGACACGCCGAAATCATCACTCCGTGGGCGACCACGGCAGGCTGTCCCAGAGACGCTCGGTCAACGAGCGCCACCGGCGCGGAGCCCGAGCCAAATGGTTGATCGCCGTCTCCGCCAGCGGTGCCAGACACCGTGGCGAGGAGACGAAGTGGATCGCCCCGGCCTCGCGAAACAGCCACTGCCAGGGGTGAAGCCGACGATCGGCGACCACGGCGATCCGCGCCAGTGGAAATTGCCTTGGCAGACGGGCCATCCGCTCGAGCAACGCCCGCACGTTCCCCCGTGTCACCTCGACCACCAAAAAACTGGCCGGACATGCTCGGAGCACGTCCCACGCATCGGCTAGGCTACGAGTCTGGTGGACGCCAACCGACGTATCGGTCACCTGCCGCCGCAGCGCGACCGCCCAGCGTCCCGTCGGTTCGGAGACGATCAACCGGGCCTCCCCGGCCCCCTCGGGCAGGGCGAACTGTCGTCCGGGCAATTCGGTCGCCCAATGTATCGTAGGGTCGGTCATGGTGGATGGCAAGCGGGAATGACCAAAAAACAATGACCAATGACCAATGCTTTCATGCCTCTCCCTTGTCCTCTTCTCCCAGGCCGAGTTGCAGTAGGCGTCGGTAGAGACGCGCCCGGGTGAGCCCCAGAAGGCGCGCTGCTTTGGCTTTGTTGCCCCCCGCCCGCTGCATCGCCCGTGCGAGCAGTTCGCGCTCGATGCGGCCGAGGAATTCGTCGAGCACGATGGTTTCCTCGACGCGACGTGGGTGGGCCGCGGCTTCCGCGGTGAGATGGATCTGCTTGGGCAGATCGGCCGGCGTGACGACCGAACCGAGCGTCGTGCGATGCACTTCAGCGACCGTCCGCACCAGTTCGTCGACATTGCCCGGCCAGGAGTACTCGACCAGCAGATCCATCGCCTCGGCGGTGAATCCGCCCAGTTGTTTGGTGCCCCAGGTGTTGGCCTCTTCGAGAAACAACTGAGCCAACAGGGGAACGTCTTCGCGTCGCTGGTCCAGCGGTGGCAGGGCAATGGCAATCGTACCCAGCGCGGCGGCCAGCGGCTCGGAGAAGGGGCCACGGGCAGCCAATTCCGCCAGCGGGCGGGCGGCCGTGGCGATCGCGCGAAAGCGGAACGTCGCGGAGGTGATCAGGCGGACCAAATCGGCTTGCACTTCGCCGGGCAGTTCATCGACATCGCTCAGCAGGAGCGTGCTTCGGCCGGACGTTTCGGGGCCCTTGGATTGCAGGCCCACCATCGTCGAGCGAATCAGGTCGGCTCCGAGAACGGAACAGGCCACCGGGATGAGCGGGTCGTCCGGCGTGGGCGCGCCGGCGTAGTGGATGGCTGCGGCAATGTGCTGGCGACCGCTTCCCGGGGGGCCGGTGATGGTGACCGAAGCGCGGCTTGCGGCGGCCAATTCGACCTGGCGCCGCACCTGCCGGATGGCCGCTGTCTGGCCGATGAGCCGGTCGGCCCGATAACGGCCGGCCGCCTCCTGGCGAAAGCGGCGCACGGCGTCGTGCAGGACGAGCGAATCGGCATCCTCGGCCACGGGATTCTCGGGCACGGGCGCCGCGTCGATATCTTCCGGCAGATCGGTCGGAGCAACCAAGGCCAAGACGCCGGCCGTTTCGTCCGGATCATCGCCCAGGGCCACGAACCTCACCGCCCGGCGGCGCAACCGCCCGTCGCCCGCGCGACAGGCGACGGTAGCCGGCTGGTCCGCCGCGGCCGTGTGGACCTCCGGCGGCGGGCACAACAGCGCGAGGTCCGCGTCGAAATCGCCGACTTGCGGGCTGCAATGATACGCACAGCGCCGGCCGAGCAGGTCCGACGGCTTTCGGCCCGTCCAATCGGCAAGCGCCCGGTTGCAGAAGATCAGCCGTGCCCGGTCGTCGACGACGTAGATCGGTTGTTCGACGGAATCGAGCAGCCTGGCCAGTTCGTTTCCGGGGGCTCGAAGGCGTGCCATATAGACGGTCCGCGGAAGGATTGGCGGCAATTGCCGAACAACTTGGAGGCGGGGTGACACCCTGTTGTCACCCCCTTTGGTTATACTCCCTCAAACGTGGGCAGAACAAGCGAGCCGCCACCCAGGAAACAGGTGGGGCAGACTCCCCGGTGCGCGGCTCGTTTTCTATGGACTTGCCCGTTTCTTGCTGATTTGTCGGCTCCATCGGCCACTCATTCGTCGTCTTGGGCCGGTATCCGCCACGCGGCGGCCTGCTCGATCGTGGCCTCGCCGGCCTGGTTCGAACGATCCAGCAGGAGGCCGGGCAGGAAGCCGACGGCCAAGACCAACACGGCACACAGAGTCATGGTGACCCAAGGGCCGGCCCCTCCCTGAGCTTTAGGCGTGCCCAGCGGCGAGCGGAAGTACATGGTGGCCACCACCCGGAGGTAATAGGCGGCCGCCACCGCCGCGTTGAGCATGCCGATCACCGCCAGGACGACGAACCCGGCCTGGAGATGGCCGTCGAGCCAGAGGCCGACCGAGTGATCGGGCGTAGGCTGGACTCCCAAGGCTCCGGCAAACAGGGTCAGTTTCCCCCAGAAGCCAGCCAGCGGGGGAATGCCGGCCAGACTGAACATGCAAACGGCCAATACGACCGCGGGCCACGGCCGGGTGCGTCCCAGGCCAGCCAGCTCGTCGACCCCGTCGACTTGTCGCTTGGGCGACCCCAAATAAGCCAGTGCGGCAAACGCGCCGATGGTGGCCACGGCGTAGACGGCCAGATAGAACAGGATTGCCGAGACACCGATTCCGGTGCCCCAGCGATTGGTGGCTCCGCCGCCTGCCGCCAGCGCGACGGCCAGACCGATCAGCAGATAGCCGGCATGGGCGATCGACGAATAGGCCAGCAGCCGCCGGATATTGTTCTGCCACAAGGCCATCACGTTTCCCACGGTCATCGTGACCACGGCCAGTGCGACGGTAACGATCCACGCCGCGTGTTCCGCGCCCGGCATGGCCAGGCCAACGCGCAAGAGCACGACCATTCCGGCAATCTTGGGCAGCACCGAGAGAAGCGCGGCGTTGGCGTGGCTGGTTCCCTGGTAGACGTCGGGCGCGTAGAAGTGGAAGGGAACGGCCGAGATCTTGAACCCCAAGCCGGCAACCATCAGCACCAGGGCGATCTTGGCCAGGTCGGAAAAGCCGCCGGCGCCAGTCTCGGCAATCCCCGCGGCGATGGCCCGAAGATCGGTCGATCCACCCACTCCGTATAAGAAGCTGAATCCATAAAGGAGGAATGCCGAGGCCAACAGGCTGAGGAAGAAGTACTTCAGCGTCGCTTCCTGCCCGGCCGAGTCGTGACGATCGAGGTAGAGCAGAATGTAAGTGGGGATGGAAATGAGCTCCAATCCCAAGAACAGCAGCACCAGATCGCTACTGCCGACGACCAGCGAGAGTCCGGCAACGGCCAGCAGAAGCGCGCCGACATATTCCGATGTCGTGTTGCGGCGCCAGGCGAGCAACACCAGCAGCATGCCCACCGCCAGCGCCGTCCACCGGGCGAAAACGGCCAGCTTATCGATCGACAGTCCGCCGCCCGAGACAACTTCGCACGGCGAGGAGGTATCCAACCCCAGCGCGGCCAGCAGCAGCGCCCCAGCGGCGCCGAAACACCAGGTGGCGCGTCCCTGGAGAAACACCCCGGCCACGAAAATCGCCACCGATGCCGTCACCAGCACGATCTCGGGAGTCAGCAGTTTCACCGTTTCAGTGGTCACGAGTCGATTCTCCCGCGGCGGCAACTTCGTTGGCGTCGGTCAAGGTCTCTTCAGGTCCCGGCGGCTCTTGGTCTAACGATTTGGCCGCTTGGGTGGCGATCCCGTCAAGCTGTGGGCTCATGCGGTCGAGGAAGAACCGCGGCTGTACGCCGATCCAAACAATAAACACCAGCAGCGGGGCCAAGGCGGCCACTTCGCGCAACGACATATCCCGGGGCGCCGGATCGCCCTCGGCGCGAATCGGTTCGCGAAGCTCGCCGAAAAACACCAGCCGGACCAGTCGCAACATGTACCACGCCCCCAGCACGACGCCGGAAACGGCCAACACCGAGATGATCCGCAGATGGATCACCCAGTCGCCGGACACACCAGTCCAGGCACGTTGAAACATGCCCAACAGCAGCAGAAACTCGCCGACAAATCCGTTGAGCCCGGGCAGACCGATGCTCGAGAGCGTCAGCACCAGCATGAAGAACGTCAGTAGCGGCAAGCGATGCGCCAATCCGCCGAGATCGGCGATCTTTCGGGTGTGGTAGCGTTCGTAGATCATCCCGACCACGGCGAACAGGCCGCCGGTCGACAGGCCGTGGCTGACCATCTGCAACACGCCGCCCTGCATACCCAGCCGGGTGAGCGAAAAGATTCCCAACATGCAAAAACCCAGATGACTGACGCTGGAATAGGCGATCAGCCGCTTGATATCGCTTTGGGCCAGGGCCACCAGCGCGCCGTAGATAATCCCCGCGGCCGAAAGCCACAACACCCAGGGCATGCACGCCGCCGTGGCGTCGGGGAGCATGGGCAGGCTGAAGCGGACGAACCCGTAGGTGCCGATCTTCAACAACACGCCGGCCAGTACCACGCTGCCCGCGGTGGGAGCTTGCACGTGGGCCAGGGGCAGCCACGTATGGAAGGGAAACAGGGGCACCTTGATCGCAAACCCGGCAAACAGGGCCAGGAATATCCACAACTGTACCGCCGGGTCGATCTGATGTAACTTCAGGCTGGCGGTCAACTCGGGGATCGAGAAGGTCATCACCCCGTCGACACTGTGATAGGCGTTCCACAAGACGATGGCCAGCAGTCCCAGGAACGTCAGCACGCTGCCGGCCAGCGTGAAGAGGAAGAACTTGACCGCCGCGTAACGCCGCTGTTCGCTTCCCCAGATACCGATGAGGAAGAACAGCGGGATGAGCGTGAACTCGAAGAAGACGTAAAAGAGGATGATATCCCGGGCGACAAACACACCGAGCATGCCCGTCTCCAGCAGCAGCAGCGTGCCGTAGAAGGCGGCCGGGCGGTCGGTGATCGCCTCCCAACTGATCAACACGCAGGTGACCATCAACAGGGCGGTCAGCCCGAACATCCACAAGCTCAAGCCGTCCAGGGCGACGCTGAAGCGCACGTCGATCGGGCCGTTCTCGCCGCCGAACCAGGAGACTTTGGTCTCGGAGGCGGCAAACTCGGCCTCTCCCACCGGATACTGGCTGATCAACACGACCGCCAGCACCAGCGTCAGCAGCGTGGTCACCAGGGCGCTGATACGGACCACCTTGCGCCCGGTCTCGGCCAGTGCCCAGACGCACCCCGCCCCCAACAAGGGCAACGCAACGGCGATCAGGAGTACATTGTCCATCAATTCAACTCAAAGGGTACACATCAACAACGAGCCGATCAGGATCAACAGCCCCAGCACCATGGCCAGGGCGTAGAACTGAACCAGGCCGCTCTGCAACGGGCGGAGCGACGCTCCCAACGCGCGCGGCACGATGCCGCAAAAATCGACCGCCGCATCGATCACGTACCGGTCGATCCAATAACAGAGCCGGGCGATCCCCTCCAGCGGCCAGACGACGAGGAATTTGTAGATCGTGTCGAAGTAGAACTTCCCATGCGAAAGCCGATACAAACCCGCTCGGTCCATCGCCCGGGCAACCACCGCGATTTCCTTGCGGTCACCGAGGTAGAAAAACGCGGCCAGTCCCACTCCCAGGAAAGCGATGATCGCGCTTTGGACCATCACGGCAAAGTGCGCGTCGTGCTCGCCCGACACGTGCTCGGCTACCGCAGCCTCGGCGGCCGCATCTTCGGCTTGGTTGGCGAGATAATCGAGCGACGGGGTCTTCTTGATGAACGAGTCAAAACTGGCCGACTGGTACAGTACGATGCCCGCCAACAGCGAAGCCACGGCCAGGATCCGCAGCGGCCAGACCATCGCGCCGGGCGATTCGTGGGCGTGGTGGCCCGCCTCGGGCGGAATTTGCTCGTCCCCGTAAAATGTCCGGAAGAAGGCGCGGAAAGTGTAAAAGGCCGTCAACAGGGCCGTGACCACGGCCGTCCAGTACAACACCGCGTAGAACGCTCCCTCCTTGGCATGGACGGCAAGTAGTATCGTGTCTTTGCTATAGAATCCGGCAAAGGGGATGATGCCGGCCAGAGCCAGCGAGCCGAAGAGGAACGTCCAATGGGTCACGGGCATGAGCCGCCGCAGGCCACCGAAGCGGCGCACGTCGATCACCCCGCCCATCGCGTGCATCACGCTGCCGGCGCCGAGGAACAACAGGCCCTTGAAGAAGGCGTGCGTAAACAGGTGGAACATGGCGGCCACCACTCCGGCCAGCGTGCCGGTGCCCAGGGCCAGGAACATGAAGCCCAGTTGGCTGATCGTCGAGTAGGCCAGGATCCGCTTCAGGTCGGTTTGTGTCAAGGCGATCAGCGCCGCCATCAGAGCCGTGAATCCGCCGATCACCGCCACGACATGCTGCGCATCGGTCGAGGCCCAGAAAAGCGGACTACACCGGGCCACCATGTAGACGCCGGCGGTGACCATCGTGGCCGCATGAATCAGCGCGCTGACGGGCGTCGGACCTTCCATCGCGTCGGGCAACCAAACATGTAGCGGGAACTGAGCGCTCTTGCCACAGGCGCCGAGCATCAGTAAGAGACAAATGGCCGTAGCCACCGTGCCGGTCTCGTAGTCTTTATTCAAGAGCCGCTCTTGCCCCAGCACGCCGGCGCTGGTGACTTCATCGTCGGCCATCGCCACGGCCACCGTACCGTCGTCCTTCGTGGTCGTGTCGTGGAAATCGAGCGTGTGGTACGTCGTCCAGAGCAGGAACACGCCCAGGGCGAAGCCGAAATCACCCACCCGGTTGACCAGGAACGCCTTCTTACCCGCCGCGGAGGCCTCGCGTTTGTGAAACCAGAAGCCGATCAACAGGTAGCTGCATAGCCCCACGGCCTCCCAGAAGACGTAGAGCAAGACGAAGTTGCTCACCGACACGAGCATGGTCATCGAGAAGATGAACAGCCCGAGATAGGTAAAGAACCGCCAATAGCCCGGATCGTCGTGCATGTAGCCGATCGAGTAGATGACCACCAACAGCGAGACCAGGGTGACGGCGACCAGCATGATGCTCGACAGCGGATCGGCCCGAAGGGTCACGTCGATGCGGAAATCCTTGGCCTGGCTTCCTTGTGCGCCGGTCGCGGCGTCAAGCTCGTAGGCATCGTCCACGGCGGCCCAGGTCCACAGCGTGTAGATCGATTCGTAGCCGGCCGGTTCATTGTCGCCTTTGATCTTGGCCATTTCACGAGCATCGCCGTTCACGTGGAACAACAGTAGCAGGCTGGCCAGGAACGAGCCGGCCACGGCCACGACCACCGGCCAGTGGCTCCGCTGGCGCAACCACCGGCGCCCGAGCACGGCGGTCACCAGCGTGGCGATCAACGGCAAGGCCGGAATGGCAATCAGCAGCGTTTTGATAGGGTCAGACATAATCTCGGTAATCGGTCCGCTCGGGATCCGTTTCCGGCCGCACGCCGGCCGGGGGAAGCTTGGGCCAGTCGGTACGAGCCGGCTCGGGTAACTCGGGAATCTGCTGGTCGACGTACGCCGGCTGGTCTTCTTCGCGCAACTGCTGCCACACGGCAATGTCCAACGTGCCGCGGCGGCGGAACAGCATCAAAAACAACGCCAGCGCGACGGCCGCCTCGCACGCGGCCACGGCAATGATAAAGAGCACGAGCATCTGGCCGCCGAAGGCCCCGTCGTTATTGAAACGGCACCAGGCCACCAGACTCAGCGACACGCCCTGCAACATCATCTCGACGGCCAGGAACATGACGATCAGGTTGCGCCGGCTGAGAAACCCGATCAGGCCGATGCCGAACAGCAACGCGCCGACGGTGAGGTAGTTGTGCAGCCAGGCTATCTCGTGTTCCATCATGCTTCTCGCCTCGCTTCCGGAGAAACGGGTTGGTTCTCGTCTTCGGCGGAAGTCTCTTCCGGGAGAGGCTCACGACCGGCAACGATGGCCGTGGTGCCGATCAGGGCGACCAACAGCAACACGCCGGCCACTTGCACGGCCACCAGGTGACGCCCGAACAACTCGCCGCCGAATCGGGCAACGTGGCGCTCGGTCAGTACGCCGTCGGCCAATGCCCGGTCGTGTTCTTCGATCGCTTGTGCCGCGCCGTCGGGATTGGACAGAGCCACGTCTTGGGCCGTCTTTCGGGGACCGGCCAGCTCGGTGGTGATGGTCATGGTGAGGATGCCCACAATAACCGCCCCGGCCGTGGCCGACAGGGCCGCTTCCCAACTCATTCGGTCGTACGCGGCCCGGCCTTCCGGTTGAGCCAGCATCAACACGAACAGGAAGGTCACCAGGATCGCCCCGGCGTAGACCACCACCGTGGCCACGCCCAGGAATTGGGCTCCCTGCAGGAACAACAGCGCCGCGGTGCCCAAGAGCGACAGCGCGAACCAGACCGCACAATAGACCGGGTTGCGCATGGTGACCGTGGCCACGGCCGCGACCAGGGTTACGGCGGCGAAAATGGCGAAAAACGAGCTGTCCACCCACTCGCCGACGCCGTGCAACTGCGAGGCCAGCAATCCTCCCGCGGCCGACCCCAGCGCCACGCCGGCCATCCGTCCACGCGACGAACGGCCCGGCAGCAGCGCCCACATCGCCGGAGCGCCGATCAGGGTGGCAAGGATGAATACCCAGGACGAATCGTTCACGGTGTGTCTCCCGGCGCGTCGGGACTGTCGGACGGAGGCTTAGCAGCCGACTGCATCGGCTCGGCGTCTTTCGTCTTGTCGTAAATGCTCAGCAGCTTCTCCTTGTTGAAGATCATCTCCTCGCGGCTCTTGCCCGACAGGTCGTAGAGGCTGGTCAATTCGATCGCGTCGACCGGGCAGGCCTGCTCGCACATGCCGCAGAAAATGCACCGCAGTTCGTCGATGGTGAAGCTCTGGGGATACTTCTCTCGATCGGGCCAGGGGCTTTCGGCGGCGATGATGTCGATGCAATGGGCCGGGCAGGCGGTGGCGCAAAGGAAACAGGCCACGCATTTCACCCGCCCCTGCTCATCGCGGTTGAGCCGGTGAACGCCCCGGTAACCCAAGGGGTCGGCCATCTCGTGCCGCTGTTCGGGAAAGCTGACCGTTACCTTCGGGCTGAACAGATGTCGTACGGTGGTCGTTAGGCCGCCGATAAACAACGTCAGGAACGTCTTGCCCGTCCAACCCAGCGCCGGCTCCTCGATCCAGCGGATGTTCTCGTCGTCTCGTTTCACGATTCGGTCTCCTCCCGCTGCCCGGCTATTTCGGCTGGGCCGATCGACATGGGCCGACTCTGCCCGGGCGGAGGAATGAACGCCGCGGTGACCGCCCAACTGACGATCAGCGTGACCCAGCCCACGGCGGCGACCAACACGACTTCGTTTATCCCCAGCGCGCCGGCCATTTGTCCGCCGTATTCCACCAACACGGCCAGCACCACCAGATTGACCATGCCCAGCGGCAACGCGACCTTCCAGGCCAAGGCCATCAGTTGATCGAAGCGGAACCGGGGCCAACTCCATCGGGCGACCATGAAGAACAAGATCACGGCCAGCACCTTGGCCAGCAACACGCCCACGCGCACCAATGCTTGGAGCCACTGCCCCACCCATCCGTCGAACAGCAGTCCGCTAACGACATGCTCGCTGCCGGTGATCCACGGCAGATGCCATCCGCCGAAGAAGAGGATGACGATCAAAAACGCGGCCACAATCATGTGTAGGAACTCGGCCACGAGGAACATCATCAGCTTGATGCCGGAGTATTCGGTATGGTATCCGCCGACCAGTTCCTGCTCGCTTTCGGAAAGATCGAACGGCAACCGGCCCGACTCGGCGAAAGCGGCCACGGCGAACACGAAGAAGCCCAACGGCTGGACCAGCACGTTCCACCCACCGGCGGCCTGCTGGGTGATGATCTTGTCCAACTGTAGCGAGCCGGTCATGAGCACCACGCCCAACACACCGAGTCCCAGGGGGATCTCGTAAGAAATCAGTTGGGCCGCGCTGCGCATCCCGCCGAAGAAGGCGTATTTGTTGTTACTGGCCCAAGCACCCAGGATCACCCCATACACGGCGATCCCGCCGACGGCAAACACGTAGAGCATGCCGACGTTGATGTTCGGGGCGATGACCAGCTCGACCGCGTACGACTGGCCGCCCACCTCGACGGCAGGCAAGACACTGCCAAAAGGCACCACGGCAAACACGGCCAGGGCCGCGCTGAGCAACAGCACCGGCGCGATGAAATAGACCAGGCGGTTGACGTGGCCGGGGGTGAACTCTTCCTTGAAGATGAATTTCACACCGTCGGCAATCGGCTGGCCCAGGCCGAAGATGCGGATCTTCGTCAGCGGGATGCCGACGCGGTTCGGCCCGCGCCGATCCTGGATCCACGCCGCCATCCGCCGCTCCAACAGCACCAAATACGAGGTGCCGCCCATCAGGCCGGCGATGACCAGTGCGATCTTGACAAATGCTTCGACGGCAAGTAGGAGCATGGGGATGCTTGGTTGGAGTATTGGTTATGGGTTCTTCGTTTAGCCCGTTGAAAAAACCGCATGGGTGCCTGGGG
>CAYUIQ010000261.1:0-11846 GCA_964444795.1 uncultured Planctomycetaceae bacterium | reverse complement strand
TGTTTATCGTTCACCCCAATTTGAATAAACGGGCGCGCCGATGCGCGCCAACTCATCAAGGGGCCAGCGCCGAAAATACCACAAAAAGCCCTAATGCACAACACCTTAGGTGCCCTCAACCGGCCCGGCGGCCGCGGAACAACTCGGCGTGAAAGTGCGCGCCAATTCGCTGCCTTCCCCCAGTAGGAACCGGCCAACGAGATATACGAGCGCGCCGCGCAGATGATCTCCGGAAACGGCTTCCCAGGTTGGGGTTATGCCGTGGTTCGGTCGCCCGGCCGTTTCTGTTAATTCGGCGTCGCGCGCCTATGATCCCGCCTTGACAGGAGCGTGAATCATGCCAGTCCTTTTCCGTTGATCGTTCTGGCACGGTACTCACCCCCCCCGGCAAAGCCGGGGGCTGAGGGGTCGGTGACATTCCTGAAACTCCGCACACAAGTGCCCGGGATAAACGACTCACACTAATCGCTAATCGCTACTCCCTACTTCATCGGCACTTCAACCTTCGCCGGATTGTTGGCCGCACTCAGCGATACGGCTGCCGAGCCGGTGCGGTACTTGTTGCCGCCGATGCCTTCGGCCGTGATCGTGTGGGCGCCGAAGGGGACGCCGGTGAAGGTGAACTTGCCGCGGCTGTCGATCTTCGAGGGAGGGCCGACGCCCTTGATTTCCAACTTGAGATCGATCCAGGAGGTGCCCGGACGGCGGCCGGGGATGACGAGCTGTCCTTCGATCGTGCCCTTCCCTTCGCCCGAGCCGTTGGTCGTGCCGGTTGACTCGACGGTGATCTCGACGGTCCGGCTGCTGGGCGGATTGCCGACTTTGTCCATTGCCCGAACCAGCAGGATTTGCGTGCCCGCCTTCTTTGTCGGCAAAGCGACCCGCCATTTGCCGTCGGCCGACGGTTGGAACAACTCCTCGGGCTTCTCCGGATCTTCGAACTTGCCGTCGTCGTTGCGGTCGAAGCCGATCTGCAGCTTCTCGATGCCGCCCAGGTCCTTCACCTCGACGGTCACGGCCAGATCGGCGCCCTGGTTGATGAACCGGCTCGGCGTGTCGACGTCGAGAATCTCGGGCGATTGACCATCGAGGATGATGGGCACGAAATCCTGCGCAGCGGTCGGTCCCGCGCTGCTGTCGGGCGTGGCCAATAGCAGTTGGGCCATGACGTCGACCTCGATATTCTTCAATCCGCCCGGGTCGAGTTCGACGCGGAAATCGCCCACCGACGCGTCGAACCGCATGACTCCGCCGGGGCCGATCTCGTCGAGCCGGATATCGACTTGCCGGTCGGCGAAGAACTGCTTCCGCTCCGAGGGCTTCAACACGCGGTCGGCGTCTTCGTCGATCCCGATCTCCACCACGTCGTCGGCGTGTCGAAACGCATCGTCGGGCGCGTCGACCTGGAACTCGACAACCAGTGGCTCGGCCAACGGAATGCGAAACGGATCGCGGGGCTCGGGACGCGTGATCTTGATCCGCCGCAGGGTTCGGTCCTCGCGGGGCACCCGTGGGCGAGCCCGGTCGCACCGGACCAGGTAGGTGAACGCCCGGGGATAGCCGTCCACCGTCAGCCGCACTTCGACGGGTCTACCCATCGGGTCGGGCTCGACAATGGCAAACAGAGTGCCGGTGGCGTCCGCCGATTTCAGGTCGCCCGTTTCCTTCATCGTGGTACCCGGCGGCAAGTCGTCGGTGGCTTCCCAAAAAAGCGTGATCGGCTCTTTTTCGTTCACCTCGGGAAACAGGTCGGCGGCGCCGTCGGCGTCGGCATCGCGGGCTTTCACCTCGACGGTAATGCGCCGACGGGTCAAGTCATAGCCGACGCGCGGCTCCAGGTAGTCCTTGGGCGCCAGCGGCGCGAAATCGACCCGGCTGATCCACCGGCGCTGCGGATCGGCCGCGTCGGACGTAATGCAAACCAGACCGTGGGTGAGCACGGGCCGATCGTCGGGTTTCGGCGCCGTGTCGTCGGGCGCAGCCGGCGCGGCGGTCTCTTCGGCCGGGGCGGGTTCCGGCGGCGGCACCGCGATCGGCACCGGCTGCCCGTCGGCCGGAAGTTGCACCACCACCGGAGCTTCCGTCAACGGCGTGTAATTGCGCCGCAACTGGCCGAAGTCGTCAAGCGGATCCTCCGGCGAGGCGCGGCGTCCTGGTGGTGGCTTCGGCACGGCGGCCAAGATCACGCTGACCGTCTTTTCCTCTCCCGAGAGATTGCGCAACGCGAAGCGATAAGCGGTTGTTCGGTTGGGGAACGGCCGCAATCGGAGGTCGGCTCCCGTTTGGCCGCCGCCGGAGGCCGTCCGGTCGCGAGCTTCAAACGTGCCGGGCATCCCCTCGACGAGCAATTCGACAACATCGGGTGCCGCCAGCCGGGCAGAGACTTCGTGGGCCACCCGCTGTCCGCCCGAGACGACCTCGAAGGTCAACGTTTCGGCGAACTCGACGTCGGTTTTCGGCTGCACGCGGTAACTCAACGTCGCCCGGCGGGCAGCGTCCAACGACACCTCGTTCGGCGTTCCCGGCAGTACCGGCATCTCGCGCCGGGCGCTGGTGACGGTCAATTTGGCCGGGTCGTATCGCAAAGTCACGCGGACGTCGCCGGTCGAGCCGCCGGCTGCGTCGACCGCCAATTCGAGCGTCACCGGCCCGTCGCGGTCGAGGATCAGCGTGTCGGGGCCTTCGATCTTCGCGCGGCCGGCGATCAGGTCGGCCACTTGAGGAAAACCGCCGGCGGCGATCTGTACCATGTCGGTGTCGATTCGCCGGGTGTCTCGGGCGTCGACCAGCCGAAGCAACCGGCCGGCGGCGTGTGGCTTTCGGGTCCCGGCCGCGGTGAGTACACGTGTGGGAAGATCTTCATAGAAACGGCCCAAGCCGACGCCCAATTGCCGAAAGGCCTTCCAACGAGCGTCCTCGCTCGACGGACTCGCCGAAGAGGCCAACTCGCGGGGCAGATCGACGTCGCAAAGCGGGTCGGCCAAACGCAGCAGCAACACTTCGAGCTGGGCCTGTTCCCGGCGGCGATCCCATTGCCAGGCGGCGATAACCGGGGGAACGTTGTCCGAACGCTCCGCCGCGTCCGACTCCGGCGAAGTCGGCGCCTGGCCGGCCAACAAGTCGAGCAGCTCAATGCGCTGCGCCGCCGGCAACAGGGGCGTACCCAGCAGAGCCTCGATCTTGCGGGACACTCCCCGGGCGTTCTTCTCCCGCGCCGTCTCCCGAACCAACTCGACTTGTGATGTCAGCCCGTCCTGTTCGATCGTCCGGCGAAGCTGCTGGAGCGTGGTTTTTCGGTCGTCCAAGGCCTCAAGCTTGTTTTCAACCACCGTGCGCGACGCCCCGGCAAATTTGTAGTCTTCAAACGACTCCAAGAGAAGCACATATTCGGGCAATTCTTCAAGGAGTTCGACAATGGCTCGGTAATGCTCGATCGGGCGGGAACTCGTCCGGGATGCGGCGGCGTGCCAGGCGGCATAGTGGGGTGCATCGAGCAACAGGTCGTTTCGCAGTTGCACGCTCTCGACAAAAACCCGACTCGCCCGTTCGACCAGTGGGTCGCCGGCCGCCTCTTGCTCAAGTTTCGCGTGGCCGGGACTGCGGTTGAATTGTAGCCGGGCCTCAAAAAGTCGCCCCAAGACGGTCGCGCGGCCGATCTGCGAGGGGAGTGCGTCGCCGTGGAGAAAATCTTCTTGCCCCACGGGCGGGAGCACGTTAGCTTGCAGATCCTCGCCCAATGCACCGGCATCGAACGCCGCGCCACACCGATAACGCAACTCGTAACCCAGCAAGAGCCGCTGATACTCGCGCCACAGATGGGGAGCGTAGTCTTGCGGCGCCCACGGGTTATCCCGTCCGCGAGTCTGCATCCGATCGCGCCATTGCCAGGCCCGGTCCAATAGCTCGCGGACATCTTGCCGACCACTGCTGGGCCCGGCCTCGGGCAATTCTTCGTCCTCGGAGGCCGTCTCCTCGGCGGGTTCGTCGTCTTGCACGGGCAACAGCGTCAATCCTTCGGGCGGATCACAGATTCCTTGGCCACCGGCCAGCAGCATCGGCGTCTGACTTTCTCGGCCTCGGGTCTGGTGCTTGACCCAGGCCACGACTCTGCCGCGAACGAAGTGGAATAGCTCATCGAGATCGACGGTTCCATCGTCGTTGCGATCGGCCCCGCCGCGCAGCCCTTCGGCAATGTAATGGGCAAAGACCGACTGTTGCCAGGCGTGGGATATGTGTGAAGTTTCCATCGACCCATTGGCCGTGATCACCCAAAGGGCCGGGTCGTCGGTCGACTCGACCGCATCGGCCAACAAACGGGGGAACTCGTTGACGAGCATTCCCAGCCGCGGATCGGCATCGAGGTGGCCCGCGTCGAGCATGATCAGTTTGACCGCCGCGGGGCATTGCTTCACCTGGTCCAACAGATCGGTCAGACGATACCGGCCGGTTTCTCCCTCGGCCAGATAACCTTTGCGCGGATAGTCGCTGCAGAGCACGTAGGCCGTGCCGTCGTGCGACACACCGTGGACGGACAGATAGAGAATCAGCGTATCCTTGGGACGCGATACGATGCCCTGCAAGCGGTTGGCCAAGGTGGCCATGCCGCGCGACGTTCCCAGGCCGTCCAGCACGGTGGCCTCCCGGCGAACCCACGTGCCGCGCAAGCCGTCGGTATTCTCGGCCGAAAAAGGGATCGGCGCCACGGCCAGGGCGTCGTACTCGACAACCGGCAGGCAGACCACATGCACCGACGGCAGGAAAACCCACCACCAGAGCAATCCGGCCATCGCGGCGATCAACCCCGCGGCCAAAAGGGTCATCAGCACGCGGCGCGTCCCGCGACCGGCTCCCGAGGGGCGACGTACTGCCCGGCCACGCCAGGTGTGTTGCGGTGAAGCGTGAGAACGCCCGGCCATGGTTGATATCCCCGATTTGATTCCGTGGGTTGCGGGAGGCAGTGGAACCCAGGTGCTCCTGGTGAATTCTAAATGGACCGGCTCCAGAAGGGTAGGACCGGATGGATGTTGATCTCCGCCTGCCGGGGTATGCCGCCCCAGGTGTCCAGTAACCGGGACGGATTAGGATGGACGCGCAGTATAGATAAGCAGGGGCGACTGCAAAGGTTTTGACGGCACGATGTCGTCCCGCCAAACGTAGCAGCATGGGAACACTTCAGCCGTTGGGCCACCTGTCCCCTTCTTCATGCGGATCGTGAAATGGCCGTGTTTGGAAATAATGGTGACTCCACTCTGGTAGAATCCAACCCATCTGCGGTAACATATCATCGGATGGTCGTGGCCGAAAAATGCCCGAGGGCCTCGGCCCGCGCGTCCAGCCCGTCCGTACACCACCGGCCAGAGGAAGTGAAAAATGCGCAATCTGCCCGTCCATTGGGCTGAAGGCCTCTTCTTACGCCCCCATCATCTCCAGGCGGCCGATCGCTCCTGGGCCGAGACCCTGGAAACCTCTGGACACTGGGATCACGAGTACAACTACGGTTTGCGGAAGGTCGAACTGAGCGAAGAGGCCATTGCCAACTACCAGGTGCAAGTCGACGTGTGTCACGGCCGGATGCGCGACGGCACGCTGATCTCGATCGACCCGGGCCAGGAACTCGACCGGGTGGACCTCAAGGGAGCATTCGCCAGCGAATCGGTGGTCCAGGTGTTTTTGGCCGTGCCCAAGCTGAACCTGGGACGCCCCAACGTGGCCACGGGAGCCGAGAGCGGAAAGCACCGCTACGTCGAGAGCAAGCTCTCCTTGCAAGACGAGAGCGCCGGCGGCAACGATCAGGAAATCGCCTTGCGGGCGCTGAATGTGCGCGTCATGCTCTCCACGCAGGATCTTCAGGGCTACGAGCTTTTGCCACTGGCCCAAATTCAACGGTCCGGCGAGAAGGAAGCCACACCGACGCTCGACCAGAGCTACATCCCGCCCGTGCTGGCTGTCGACGCCTGGCCGCCGCTGGGACGCGACATCGTCCGCGCCATCCACGACATCATCGGCCAGAAGATCGAAGTGCTCAGCCAGCAGGTGATCAACCGCAACGTCACGCTGGTCAGCCAGGAGCCGGGCGATCTGGACCGCCTGCTGATGCTCTCGCAACTCAACGCGGCCAGTACCGCGTTGGGCGTCTTGGCGTTTGCCTCCGGCGTTCATCCGCTGCTGGCCTACACGGAGCTGTGCCGCATTGTCGGGCAGCTTTCAATTTTCTCTCCCGAGCGGCGTCCAGCGGAGATTCCCCACTACGACCACGACGATCTGGCCCGAATCTTCCGCTACATTAAGGAGCGGATCGCGTCGCTCTTGGAGCAGATTCGCGACTACGAATACGAGCAGCGGTTTTTCGTGGGCGAAGGCCGGGGGATGCGGGTCAGTTTGGAGTCGAAATGGCTGGGGGCCGATTGGCAGTGGTTCGTGGGCGTATCGCGCGGTATGCTACCTGAGCAGCAGTGCCTGGCCCTGCTGTCGCCTGGCGAGTTGGATTGGAAGCTGGGTAGTGCCCGGCAGGTCGACCAGTTGTTCGAGTATGGTGCCGAGGGGCTCCACTTGACGCCCCTGCCCCAGGCTCCGCGTGCGCTGCCGCCGACGGGCGATTGGCTCTATTTTGAAGTCAATCGAGACAATACGGCCTGGAAAGAGGTCATGGACACGGAAACCCTGGCCATGCGGCTGAAAGATACTTTGATCGTCAACCGTGCCGACCTCCAAGGAGAACGGAAGCTGGTGGTTTCCGTCGGGGGGAAGCAGGTGGCGCTGCAGTTTGCCCTGTTTGCCGTTCCCAAGGGATCGTAAGAAAAGACAGCGATGACCCCGAAATTCGGTGAAGCGATCGATCGCGTTTTCCTGCATGTGCTGGGGCTCCTGGAGCGAATTGATCGCCGCGAGGAGCCGTCGGCCAAGGAGGAGCGGGTGCGCATCGCCGGGTGGCTCGATCAGGCCGAGGCCGGGCTGGGCCAAACGCCCGACTGGCTGGCCGCCAAGTACGCCCTGGTCTCGTGGATCGACGACGTGCTGATCGATGCTCCCTGGGACGGGCGAAATTGGTGGAAAGAAAACGCCCTGGAAGTCGAGAGCTTCAACACGCGGTTGCGCAGCGAGCAATTCTACATGAAGGCCAAGGAGGCGGCCTCGCTGCCGAAGAAGGACGCCCTGGAAGTGTTTTACGTCTGCGTGGTGCTGGGCTTCCGCGGGTTGTATCGCGATCCGGTGGCCGCCGCCGCGCTGGCCGAACCCCGAGGTCTTCCCGCCGATTTGGAGACCTGGGCCAGGCAGACGGCGATGGCCATCCGGCTTGGCCAGGGCCGCCCGCCGCTGACCGACGCCAGCGTGCCGGGCGAAGGCGTACCGCCGCTGGAAGGTCCCTCGTCGTTGGTCTGGTCGTCGCTGGTCGCCGTGGTGCTGACCGCGCTGAACGCGATTTTCGCCTGGATGCTCCTCGTTCGGTAGAGAACTCAAGAACGCGCTGAAAGACCTAAGTTACGATGTACTATATTCGCGCATTCATCGACGCACTGACCTGGCCGCTTCGGGCGCTGCTCACCTCGCCAGGGAGGCTTTTCTCGGCGCCGCGGCGAATGCTCTCGATTTCCCTGCCCGCGCGGGTGGCTATCCTGGTGGCCATCTTTCTGATTATTTGCGTGGTGACCGCCTTCATCGGGTTCTACTCCACCCAAGATCGGGCCGCGTGGAACTACTGGGTCAACTGGACTCGCATCACGGCGATCACCCTCCTGCTGTTCGTCATCCCGGTGGTCGTCTACAAGGTGCTGAAGCTGTGGATGGAAGGCGACGTCTCGCGATATCCGGATATCGATTACGCCTGGAAGGCGGGCTTGGCCGAACTGCAACGCCATGGCCTGAGCCTGACGGATACACCGTGCTTCCTGGTCGTGGGTTCCGGCGGCGAGGAAGACGAGCGGGCGTTGATGGACGGCGCGAGGATCGATTTCCGCATGAGCGAAACTCCCCAGGGGCCCGCCGCGCTTCATTGGTACGCCAACCCCGACGGCATCTATCTGGTTTGCACCGATACCTCATGCCTCAGCCGTCTGGCCGCGCAGTCTCGTCAGGCCGAGGCCCAAGGTCCGGTGGCGCCGGCCCGCGCAGGCGGATCGCCTGCTCCCGGCGGTGGTATTCGCGGAACGATCGTCGCCGATGCGGCCCCGCAAAGCGAGAGTGGTCCGCTGCCGGTCGCGGGCGCATCGGGGCCTTTGCCCGGCGGCGGGGCGCCGACTTCCGATATTCGCGGAACGATGGTCGCCGGAGGCGCGGCCGAGCCGGGGGAGGCGGTCCCCGACGTACCCAAGCGATCGGTCACGCTTTCGCCGGGTGATTCGGCCGAATGTGAACAGCGGCTGGCCTACGTGTGCGAACTGCTGCGACGGACTCGGCAGCCGCTTTGCCCGATCAACGGCATGCTCACCTTGATACCGTACCAACTCATTCGCCGCGGCCCGCGCGAAGGGGTCGAGGTGCAACGGGCCGTGCGCCGCGACCTGGAAACGGCCACCCGTGTGCTCAAACTCCGCTGCGCGGTCACCGCCCTGGTCACCGGCATGGAAGAAGAGCGCGGGTTCCGCGAGTTGGTGCGTCGCGTCGGTCGCGATCGCTCGGCGGCGCAACGATTCGGCCATGGTTTCCCGCTTTGGAATCCGCCCACCGCCGAGCGGCTCGGAGCCCTCTGCGCCCATGCCTGCGGGTCGTTCGAGGATTGGGTCTACACCCTATTTCGAGAGAGAGACTCGCTGAGCAAGCCGGGCAACACCAAACTCTACGCCCTATTATGCCAGGTACGACGCAACGTGCGGACGCGATTGACGGGCATTCTCTCCGCCGGTTTCGGGTTCGATCCCGAGCAACCGTCGGAGGTCGAGCCGATGCTCTTCGGCGGCTGCTATTTCGCCGCCACCGGGGCAACCGACGACCGCCGGGCGTTCATCCGCGGCGTGTTCGACAAGCTCCCCGACCAGCAAGAAGAACTTGAGTGGACCGCCGCCGCGCTGGACGAAGACGACCGTTACCAAGGGTGGTCCAACACGGTCCTCGGCCTGGCCGGGCTGCTGATGCTGAGCCTCGGCGCGATGATTGTGTATCGGTGGTTTTGGTAGTTGGGCCGGGCCAACATCAATTCCCGCGAAGGCACGAACTGTATTGCGTTTAACGCCCAGCCGCAGGCGCCGGCTCATGTGGCGGCGGAGTACAGAAGAGCCATTCGTCAGATCCAGAGAAAATCAACATGGGCAACCCCCGATTTCTTCCAGTCATCGCCATCTTTGTGTGCCTCTGCGCTGCCGGTCGATCGGCGGCTATTGAGGATACCTGGCAATACGCAACGACCGACCCGGGCGAAGGCTGGCAGCGGCCGGACGCGCCGCAGTGCGAGCCGTGGAAGACCGGCAAGGCGGGCTTCGGCACGCACGGAACGCCCGGCGGCCGCGTCCATACCGTCTGGAACACGCCCGACATCTGGCTCCGTGGCGAGTACGTGCTTCCCAAGGACCAAGACATCGGCAAGCTGTCACTGGAGGTTTGCCACGACGAGGATTTTGAAGTCTACATCAACGGAATCCTGGCGGCCCGGGCCACGGGATACATCAAGAACTACGCGATCTTTCCTATTGAGGCAGACGCCCGGAACTCGCTGAAGGTCGGCAAGAACGTGATTGCCGTTCACTGTCACCAGACGGCCGGCGGCCAGTACATCGACGTCGGGTTCACGACCAAGACGGCTCCCTTTCGCGCTCCCGAACAGCGGCAGGATCTCGTGCTGGCCGATCTCCGGCCTGAAGCGGCCGAGAAGTACAGCAAGAAAGACACCTGGCAGGAGACCATGCTGGCGGTGCGCGCGGAGTTCGAGGCCGCGGACATCGAGGTCGACATGGCCCTGGGCTCGGCACTTGCCTGGGAGATGTGGCGAGATTTCCCGCACCAGACCGACTGGCTGATGCAGGACAGCGCCGGACGAATGAGCGACTGGGTCGCCGGTTATCGCGACGGCAAGGGCGATCTCACGAGCTTCCTCAAGACCGGCCGTGACGCCTCGCTCGAACGCAAGCTGATCGAGAACGTCTTGCCCGAGTGCGAACTGCAACGCGAATCACTCCAGTCGGAACTCGACGCACTGGTCGCCGGGCAGGTCGTGCCGGAAGATCGTCGCTGGCTGGACCTCTACGTCAAAACCTGCCTGGTACGCCGGCAACTGCGGCTGCAGCCGTTGTTGGAGAAGACGGGGCAAGTGATCTTTGCCAAGCACCACAACATGGGTGGCGGGTTCTTCGCTTACACCGAATACACCCAATGGGCCGGCAATAAATACGGCGGGCTCTGCCGGATGGATCTTGGCAACGAAGCACTGGCCGACGGCAACTTCGCCACCACCGCCGATCTGATCCCCACCGACACCGGCGGAATCATCCGCGACCCGGCACTCTCGTACGACGCCCGGCGACTGCTCTTCGCCTGGCGAAAAGACAGCCACGACAAATACTACCAGATCCACGAGATGGAGTTGGCCACGGGCGAAACCCGGCTGATTACCGGGGCCGATACCTACGGGGCCAGCTACGACCCCTGCTATCTGCCCGACGGTAACATCCTCTTCGTCTCCAGCCGGGTCGTGCAGTCGGTCGATTGCGCCGGACCGGACGTGAGTAACTTCTTCATCTGCGACCCCGACGGCGGCCGCGTCCGGCGTGTCGGATTCGACCAGGTCCACACGCTCTGGCCCACGGTGCTCGACGACGGCCGGGTCGTCTACATGCGGTGGGACTACAACGACCGCTCGCAGATCTATCCCCAAGGCCTGCTGCAGATGAACCCCGACGGCACCGGCCAGACCGAATTCTACGGCAACAACTCCTGGGAACCGACCACGCTGTTCCATCCCCGCGGCATCCCCGGCACCAGCAAAATCGTCGCGGCCATGGGCGGTCATCACAACCCGCAGTGCGGAAAGCTGGGCGTTGTCGATACGGCCCAAGTGCGACAGGGGCTCGACGGGATAACCGAACTCCCCTCGGGCGAGACGCCGGCCTATCCGAGGGCCGACCGATACGCCCAGACGGGCGACCAATACTGCTACCCGTTCCCGCTCGACCAGCAGTCGTTGCTGGTCAGCTACGACCCCATCGCCTATCACCTGAGCGTCCGGGGCGGTCGCTTCGACAACAAGAACCACATGCGGTTCCATCTCTACTACATGACGTTCGACGGGCGCCGCGAGTTGCTCTCGGCCGACTCGCGCATCTCGTCGCTGGAGCCGATCCCCGTGGTGGCCCGGCCGGTCCCCATCTTGCGGCCCTCGATGGTCGACTATCGCAAGACGACGGGTGTCTGTCATCTGCAAGACATTTATCGGGGCCCGGGTCTGGCGGGCATCCCCCGCGGCACAATCAAGAAACTTCGCGTGGTCGAGTTGCGATATCGGGAGATGAACATCGGCCGCAATTCGAGCAGCGGCCGAGGCGGCGGTGCCACCGTGGTCACGCCGATCGCCGTGGGAACGGGCGCTTGGGACGTGAAGGCCATCCTCGGAGACGCCACCGTACATGAAGACGGATCGGCCATGTTCCGCGTGCCGGCGCGAACGCCCATCTACTTTCAGGCCCTGGACGAGAAGAACCGGGTGATCCAGACGATGCGATCCTGGGCCACGCTGATGCCCGGCGAGCAGGCCTCGTGTGTCGGTTGCCACGAACACAAAAACCGCGGTCCGGAGGCCGGCAACCCGACCGGGCTGGCCATGAAATCCGGCCCCGAACGGCTTACCCCCTTCTACGGCCCGGTGCGCGGGTTCAGTTTCCCCAAGGAAATCCAGCCGATCCTCGACCGGCATTGCGTCGAGT
>CAYUIQ010000260.1:0-11875 GCA_964444795.1 uncultured Planctomycetaceae bacterium | reverse complement strand
AGTTCAGGACTGCTCCGAGGTCGGGATGGGCTGGCGACTCTTGCCCGAATACTGGAGAAATAGGGGACAGTCACCTATTTACAGCCACAAAATAGGTGACTGTCCCTAGTTCATACTAGTTCATAGTTCAGGACTGCTCCGAGGTCGGGATGGGCTGGCGACTCTTGCCCGAATACTGGGGGCAAGGGCTCGCCACTGAGGTGGCTGCGGCAACTCTCCAGCATGGCTTCTCGACTTGGGGCTTCTCTCTTGTTTCCGCCCATGCCCAGATTCCGAACAAGGCGTCCATTCGGGTCATGGAGAAGATTGGCATGACCTATGACGGCATGGGGAAGCTAGATGGCTTTGATGTTGTCCGCTATGTCGCTCGAAAAAATGAAAAAAATAGGAAAAAATAGAAATAGAAATAGAAATAGGGGACAGTCACCTATTTACAGCCACAAAATAGGTGACTGTCCCTAGTTCCGCCTAGTTCCGGTCCCTAGTTCCTATAGTTCCTTATAGTTCCTCATAGTTCCTCTAGTTCCTCCCTAGTTCCCGGATCAAGGCCGCCCAGAGGACGGCCGTCTGGCAACCCACAGTCTTTCCCGACCCGCGAGGCATGGCCATGGCGAATAGACCGCCGGTGCGCACGGCCCGCTCGATCTTCCCGATGACTTTCAGGTGGTCCTCGACGTTCAGACCGTGGTCGCCGGCCTGGATGAGAGATGCCAGGCCGTGTGCCGACTCCTTTCCCAGGGGGTCTCCAAGCTGCGGATCGCCAAGCGGTTGAACTGCAGTTGGCATGCGGTCGACCGATTGGTTCGTACCATCCGCGAGCGTTTTGAAGAGGCGGAGGTGGACGCATGGCTGCAATAGTCGGCAAACACCTTCCGCCGGGCGCGCAAGATACCGGGAAACCTGGGGAACTCAGGCCCGAAAGGGCTGGACTTTCGGGGCCGGTTGAGCTGTCTGTCACTGGCCAATTCGGCGCGTCCGGAGATTGGCCGATGACCACGGCTTGGGTCTCCGACGACTTGCTGGCCCACACGATCGATGTTTGGTCGCGGGCCTACGGTCGACCGGTGACGACGCAAGAGGCAATGGAGATCTTGATGAACGTCAAACGATTTGCAGAACTGCTCATTCGAGCGAAGGAGGAAGACAAGGCATGAACATCGTTATATGGGCGCGGGTGTCGTCCCGCGAGCAGAAAGAAGGTTACAGCATCGACGCGCAACTGCGAGCCATGCGTGACAGAGCGGCTCAACAAGGCTGGACTACTGTCCGCGAGTTCGTCGTTGCGGAGTCGGCGAAGCGCGGGGCGGATCGCAAAGCGTTTAATGAGATGCTAAAGTGGATCAAGAAGAACGCGAAGCGTAAGCGGATCGATGCCATCTTCGCCCACAAACTGGACCGTGTCTGCCGCAATATGCGGGACGCGGTTCGGCTGCAGGAACTCGAAGACGACCACGGTATCAAGCTGGCGTTCGTCGAGAATGAGTTCGGGCCCGGCGCCGCCGGAGCGCTGTCGTTTAACGTGATGGCCGCGGTGGCCCAGTATTACAGCGACAACCTGCGGAGCGAGGTCATCAAGGGCATCGACGAGAAGGTCCGCCAGGGTTGGCCAACCGGATTGGCGCCGTTCGGATACCTGAACGTTCACGATAAGCACGAGCCGGTCATCCCGCACCCGGAGCGATCCAGGACGCTCGTCCGCATCTTCGAACTCTACTCAAGCGGCCAGTATACATTCCAATCCCTGGCCAACAAGCTGGCCGCCGAGGGACATGTTTACCGGAAGAGCCAACCAAGATTCCCCCGCACGGGGCTCTCCGGGATCCTGAGCAACCGGTTCTACATTGGCGAGTTGCACCGCCATGGCAAGGTCTATCTCGGCCGATACCGATTGGTGATCGACCGGGCGACGTTCGAGGCCTGCCAAGACATTCTTCACGGCCGGAACCGGCGTACGGGCAACCCCGGTCTGGCGTACGCCGGCGGTCTGTTCCAATGCGAGCATTGCGGGGCCGGCATCACGGGCGAACGCATCCGGCGGAAACAGCGCGACGGAAGCATTCGCGAGCACATTTACTATCGCTGCGGGAACAACAATCCGGCCGAAGACCACCCGACGCTCCGCTGGCGAGAGTCGGACCTCGAAACGGCGATCATCGAACATCTCGACGCGTTCCGGTTCCCCTCGGAAGAGACGGCCACCTGGTTCCGCGAGACGCTGGAGGCCACCTTCAACGACAAGCAGCAGGTGGAACGCCACCGGCGTCGCATGCTGGGCAAGCGGCGTACCGAGTTGGCCAACATGCAGGAGCGGCTCCTCAACACCCACCTGACGGGCGCCGTTGACGAGGCCACGTTCTCGGCCAAGTCGACGGATCTGAAGCACCAGCAGGCCGACGTGGAGCGGCAACTTAGCCAAACGACGCGATTGGATTTGAACCGAGTCGAAACGGCCCTCAGAGCCTATGATTTCAGTCAAAACCTGGTCAAAATCTGGCGCGGTTCAAACTCTGCGGGCAAAAGGGAGGTTCTCGACTGCGTAAGTTTGAACCGTACATTAAGCGACGTAAGTCTATATCTAGCAAGAAGAAAGCCGTTCGACATTTTCGCCGAACGGCCGTTTTTGAAGAATAGTCGGGGCGAATGGATTTGAACCATCGACCTCTGCGTCCCGAACGCAGCGCTCTGTCCAGGCTGAGCTACGCCCCGTTGGTCTTAAGTCTTTCTCTACAAGTCACTTGCGATTTGCATCGACGCGATGTTATTGCGTGTTGCGCCGTGATGTGTGCTACAGGATCTTCGTCCGGCATTGTCCTCGTGAGAACTTTACTATACCGACCGAGGAACGCGGCGTAAAGGGACGCTCGATGTTCACCTTCCCGATTTGCTCCCCACGCACACCGGGGGGTAACCTACGCGTCGCCAGGTCGATTTTCCGCCTCGCCCGCAGCGGTGTTTTTCGTCCGTCGAACTGTGTCACGGCGGCGGAGGAACCAACTCATGCCGGCGACAAGGGATGCGAGACAACTCCCCAGACCCAGCCACCGGCTGCGGGACCGATTGGTCGCCCCGAGCAACTCCGACTGGCCGAGCGGGGGTAGTGATTCGGGAAATCCAAGCTGGGTAAAAGGGACGGAGGCCAGATAGAGCCAGGCGGTTCCGCCCGCCTCGGTTTCGCCGTAGACGTGGTTGACGTACTTCTCCGGTTCGGCGGCGATGCGGCGTTTGGCTTCGGCCAGAAGCTGATCGCGGCGGCCAAACTGGAGGGCGCCGGTCGGACACGCTTTGGCGCAGCCCGGGGTGGAGAAGCTCTGCCGATGGCGTTGCAGGGCCGGGCCATTGAGCCGACGGCCGTCGACCGAGGCCGCCGGAAGGTCTGCTTCCTGACGGCCGAGGCAGAAGTCGCATTTGCGGATATGGGGCGTGTCGACGTCCCAGTAGTCGATGGCCGGCACGTCGAACGGACAGGAGTCGAGACACGCGGCACAGCCGATACACTCAGGCGCGTCGAAGGCGACCACTCCCGAAGCGGTGCGATGAAACACTTCCGGCGCGCAGTTCTCGGCGCAGTACAGATCGGTACAGTGCAGGCACTGGCGCTTGACGAAGATCCAGCGTGGAGGGTCGTCTGGCCGGTCGATCTCGTGATAGGTGACCAGCGTGCGGGTGTAGGGCGAGAAATGCCGGGGATTCTGGTATCCGCCGGCGGCGGCGAAGAACTGCGTCTCGTCGGCCGCCAGGTCGTTGGCCCCCTTACAGGCAACCTGACAGCTTCGACAGCCGATGCAACGGGTCGTATCGACCAGGCAGCCAACCGTCATGGCGGGTACTCCGTTTCTCTCTCGCCTACTCCATCTGTTCGCTGGGCGGAAGAGGACTTTCCTTCTTGACGCCCGGGTTCGTCAGATCGGGTGCCATCTTGACACGCTCTTTGTCGCGGATGATCAGCTTGCGGGTTTCCTTGTCCCACCAGACGGTACGGAACTTCAAGCGGTGCTGGCCGTGACAATCCGTGCAGACAAGGTCGCGGGGATTGGTCTTGGCCGGGCATCGCTCTTGCCACTTGGCGATCACCTTCCGGGCCGGCGCGTCGTGCGTATCGTGGCACTCGCCGCAACTGGAATTGATCGTCTTGGCCGAGAACATGACATCCGGCGGGGTGATGTTGTCTTCGTCGTCGCGATGGGCAAACGACTGCCCGTGGCACTTGATGCAGCCAACGTTCTTCTTCTGGTGCAAAACGGCCATCGGTTCTTCATCGTAGTTGGTGTGACAGACGAAACACGCGCTGTTGTCGGCTTTCGGGCCTTCCGGGGTTGCCCACGGATCGGGGGCCTCCGGTTCTTCCAGCAAAAGCGGTGCGCCGCGATCAACGGTCAGCGGCGGCAAGCCGGGTGGTTTCTTCGCCGTGGGGTTCTCGCCGTCGGTATCGGCACGGGCCGTGGAAAGTAGTCCGATCTCGGCCGTGTGATCCGACATCCTCATCCCGGCGGCCAGGCCCCCGGCAACCACGGCCAGCAGAATCACGCTCGTACAATACTTCATCGTCTGTCCTTTGGAAAACCACTTCTATGTGGTTGGTTACCCCAACCGAATCGTTCCACGTCAAAATCCGCGACACTCGGCGGGAATTGGCAACAGCAGCATCTAAGACAACGCGAGGATGACCGAGCAAACCGGTCCACCCTCGCGAGATTTGCGACGTTAGGCAACGCCCACGGTAGGCAACGAAACTACAGTATACTACGCCGTCTCCCAGTCTTTCAAGCGTTAATAGCGGTAGGTGCCACCGGCTCGGACGGGGGGTTCCCGGGGGGGTGTCGCGTTCCACCGGGTCCGCTCGTGCTCGGCTATCGCACTACGGAGTGAACAATTCCGCGCGGAGCTTCTCAAGTTGGGTCCAGCGGGTGGCCTCCTCGGCGTCGGGATCGAAGGCCAACGGGCGTTCCAACAGAGCCGCCATCTGCCTGGCGGCCAGCCGGCGGGTGGCATCGTCGCCACGGGAAAGCAGAGCAAACCAGATCTTCAGATCGCCGGCCAACCAGGAGGCCACCAGGTGGGGTGAATCGTCTTCCTCGTCGCTCGACAAATCGAGGATGATCCGGCGAATTCGGAATCGTTGCTCCGCGTCCAGTCGTTTGGTGTCGAGTTGGACGAGATAGACCACAACGGCCCGGCCCGACTCGCGCAACTGGCGGTCGGCGGTCTCGCGGCGATAAAACCGCTGATCGGCCAACTGCTCCACCAGCGCGGCCCAGCGTTGGCGGTCGGGAACGCGCTCGGACGAGGCGATCCGCAGCAGTTCTTCTTCTATTTCGGCGACCGCCCCCAAGAAATCCCATCCGGGGCGCAGAATGGCGAGCAAGGGCACCAGATGCTCTTCGCACGGCTTGGGGTGGGACAGGGCCAGATGCCAGATACCGGCTGCCTCCAGGGTGATCTGCCCCGGGGCCGTTCCGACCGTTAGCGATAGGGGTTTGCCCGGCGCCTGCACGAATTCCAGAGGCACGGCATCGGAATTATTCTTGGCCGATTGCCGAAACCGGACACGGTTGATCTGGCTGATGTCGACGAGGATCTGTCGGCGGGCATCCGAAAACTCGTACTCCACGGTGGGAACGCTGAACGCGCTTCCGCTGGTCCGGGCACCCTGGATCTTCAGCCGCTCGGTCCGGTTCGTGCCCGACGACGACGAACTGGTCGTCCCGGATCGCGTGCCGACGACGGAGATCCTGCCCGAGACGATGCTGGTGCGAAGCCAGCCGTCGCGGATCCGTTGCGGCAGGATCACGGGTCCGGACGTCGAGTACCCCGGCGGCGGTTGCCCTACGACCGACGAGCCACTCAACAGAACGACCCCCAGAACGACCCCCAGAACGACCCATGGGACAGGCAATCGTGACATCGGACCCTCTCCGAATTCAACAGACAAACGAACGACAACTCCCCAGTCCCCAATCCCTACTTCCCAGTCCCTAGTCCCCAGTCCCCCAGCCCCTAGTCCCTACTTCCCAGTCCCTACTTCCCCTCCCTCGCGGACCGACTGTCGGTGACGGCGCCACAAATAGACGCCGGCCAGCACGGCGAGCAACACCACGACAATGGTCAGCAGGATACCGGTCTCGTGAATCCACTTGCCCACTTTCGGCCCGAAGAAGTAGCTCAGGCTGAAGAACAACCCCACGACAATCGTGGCACACACGACGTCGATGAACAAGTAACGCAGGAAGGGCAAGCGGAGGATCCCGGCGGTCATGTAAATCGGCGCTCGAATTCCGACCATGAACCGGGCGACGAAGAACACCTTCATCCCGTGGCAGCGGATCATTTCCTCGATTTTCATTTCCCGCTCGGGGGAAACCAGACGGGACCACCAGCGGTGGTTGCGTACCACGCCGCGGCCGAAATGATATCCGACCCAATAGATCACCATGTCGCCGATCAACACGCCCACAATGCAGGAGGCCAGGGCCAACCACGGATTGAGCTGTCCGACGTCGGGCGAACTGAGCACTCCGGCTGCTACGATAGGGACCTCCTCGGGAATGGGAAGACCACACCCGGTGAGTATCAGCGTGACGGCAATAGCCAAATAGGAGCCGTGACCCAGAAAATCGAACATGACAACCGTGGTTCTTGGGAATATGCCGCCGGTGGCGACCCAAAGCAACAAACTCGCATTATAGGCCCGACGGCAACGCGATGGTACACGAATGGCCACATTTCGCCGGATTCTCCCGCAACTTTCGCGCTGTGCGGCCCTTTGTATTCTACGATTCGGCGTCGCCAGGCGTATCGAATATGCGGATTTCCACCTCTTCCTGCCCAAACGACCGAACCGCCACGCCGCCGCCAGACTGGGCGGGAAAAACCAGCACGGCGGCCACGCCGGGTGTGTGTCGGCAGAATTCCTCGGCTTGTTCGGGACCAAAAACGAAAAACGTGGTCGACAAGGCATCGGCTACCGCTGCCGTGGGGGCGATGACCGTCGATGAGAAGAGGCCTTCGGCCGGCGTTCCCGTGCGGGGATCGAGAATGTGGCCGTAACGACGCCCCTTGTGGCGAAACGACTGGGTGCGCGAACCGGAGGTCCCCAACGCTTGATTTCGCAGGCGCACCTCGGCCACTCGCCGCCCGCGGACCCATGGATGAGGGATTCCAACCACCCACCCTCGTGCGGCGTCTTCCGGTGAAGCTCCGCCGGTCACTCCTTCGTCGCCCCGAGCAAGAATACTGCTGCCTCCGCCGTGGATCAAGAAATGTTCGACGCCTCCCTCGGTCATCGCCTCGGCGCACCGGTCCAAGGCGTACCCTTTGCCGATACATCCCAGGTTGATTCGGACCCCCGGGCGGCGGAACCGGACGGTCTGCTCGCGGGGGTCCAATTCCAGCAGATGCGTACCGACCCGCTTCAGGGCTTCGTCCAATTCCTTCTTATCGGGCACGGAACCCTCGCGCCGGGAGAATCCCCAAACCTCGGACAGGGTCCCGGCCGTAACATCGAGCGCGCCGCCGGTTTGCCGGTGAAGCTCGGCAGCCAGTTGGAGCAGTCCGAACAGCCTCGGCTCGACGGCGACCGGCCCATGGGCGGCCGCTTCGTTCAGACGGCTCACCTCGCTGGACGGGGAAAAGACCGAAAGCTGAGCCTCAAGGGTTTCGACGACATCGAGGGCCGCCAAGGCGATTTCCGTGCCCTGTTTGTATTGCCCGACGTTTTGAACGATCTCGAACTGGCAGGCCATGGCCCGGCGGCTGATCCGCAGCAAGTAGCCCGACGCCGAGGCACCCGCCCCGGGAGCCTCGTTCCCGGTCGGCAGCGCGCGCTGGAGCGAATCGGCCACCACGTCGGCGGCTGCGCGTCCGCGGAGAAAGTCTCGTCGGCTACTCTTGCGTTTCATCGGAGGCCGCGGCAGCGGTGTCTGGTGGCTTGTTCCATTGGAAACCGAGCGGGGCGGGTATCACGACCATGTTCTTGATGCCGTGAGGACCGGTGTCGACGTTGCGCAGCAGAATCAGACCCTTGTCGCGATCCTCCTCCAGCACGTAGGGCTTGCCGGTCTCCGGATTGACCGTGAAGTCCGGCTTCGGGCGTCTCGCGGCATGCGCCAGCGCCAGTGCCCAGACCTCGCAGTGGGCTCGGTCTCGGGCTTGGATGGCATGGGCTTCGTACATGTTGGCCAACAGCAATTCCTCGGCAATCACCGGATGCCCTTCGGACGACGGCCATTGGGCCAGCTCGCGGCGGATTTGCCCGAAGATCTTGCCTCGGGTATAGAGCGGCTGTTTGCAGCCGTCGATAATTCTGCGCATTGCGTCGAGGTAGTATCGTTCGTCCTGGTCGATGTGGCGCACCGCCTCGTCGGAGTCCAGTCGCTGGAAGATACCGGTGCCGGAAAGTCGCTCGATTTCCTTCGTCGTCAGCAGTGAAGGCAACTCGCCGGCTCGGGTCGCTTCGTAGAAAAAGAGACCCAACGCCCGATCGCCGATCCAGGCGTCTCCGTCGCTGGGCCAGGCGGTCAATTGGTCTTCGATCCGCTGGCAAAGCGAGGCAAGATGCTCTTGCGTAATCGCCGGATGTTGCACCAGAACTCGGAGCACGGCCAACGCCTCGGCCCGGACAAAGGTCCCCTGGAGGCGGACCTCCGCGTGCGGTTCGGCGGCCAGGCAGGCGGCCCACTGGAACATGGCGGCAAACGACCGGATGGCCTCGGCCAGATCTCCTTCGGCGTGTTGTTCGGCGGCCCGGAAGGCCTCCAGGCGAACGCAAAGCCGTACCGTGTCGACGAACGACAAGTCGGCCGAGAAACCGGAGTTGAAGTCGATCCCGAATCTGCAATCTTCGCTCTGCAATGCCTCGCGCGATGCTCGCCGCTGCTTGTCGTACGGTCTACCAAAGGCAATGGCCTGATCGAGTTCCTCGCGCCCAAACCCGAACGCGCCCGGCGGAAAGAACTTCTCCGACTCCGCAAAAATCGAGGCAACCGATTCGTCCCATTTCAATTCGCCCAGCGCCGTGGCAACGCTCTTTTCGCCGGTAGCCGTCTTGGCGGCCAGCAGCTTGGGGGTGCCCTGCTCTTCGATGATCCGGTCCAGTTCGTCGCGAAGCTGGGTGTCGGTCGTTGCCAGGGTCAGCCGCAGCGCGGCGTGATCGAGGGGGTCGTCCGGCGGTTGGCTCTCTTCGGGTTCCGGCTCGGAGCCACAGCCCCATGCCAGCACCGCGCCGGACAGGACGGCAACGACCAGCGGACGAGAGACCCTTTTTCCATATCGCATGACGCCGTCCATGTGGGGTTCCAATTACCGGTCATCCGGCGGGGCGAGAAAACTCAAGGGTTTCAAGGGGATCAACTCGGCCAGACCGGCCTCGGCCATCTCGGCCCCGGAGACGTAACGCCCAGGCCGAAGCCATGGAGCCAACCGCTCCAGAGGCACTCCGAACAACTCGGCCAGCAGCCGGTCCATGTCCGACTCCAGTTGGCCGAAATGGCGGGCCCACTCCGAAGCCTCCGACAGATCGATGTTCTCCTCGCTCTGCCATTTCGTCGGGTGGAACAAGGCCACGCTATACGGCGTCACCATCCGCCGCGTACATGCGGCAAATGGCCACAGGGCCGACGAAGAGCATTCGCCCGTCACGATGCCGGTCGCTTGCAGGTTACGCATCACGATCAGCGACATCAGCGACATGGCACAGTAGGGGCTGCCACCGGGAGAATCGATGTAGAGGACGCACTCGCCGCCCGGCTCGACCTCCAGCAGCTTCTCGCACAGCGTCGGCTGATTCTCCGTGAGGTCGCCGACCAGCGCGATTTCCGGCGGATCTTCTTCTTGTTGTTCTTCTTGCGGCGGGTCTTTCACGAGTGGGCTCTTCTCCGGGGCATTGATTTTCGTTCGCACGCGATTCCAGCAGTATCTACTTAGCGGAATCCGCCTCTCGGGACAAGAAGAGCTTCGCAGCCGGACCGGCAAGAATTCAGCGAATCCGGGGACGAATTCCGTGCGGTTCCGTCATAACTCCAGGCGAGGCAATAGTTTCGGCGCATCGATGAATCGAGTAGAGGAACCCGTACTGGCCCGGTGGCGGGCACGGGCCTACGCACCACCAGCTACGAAATACCCTGAAGAGCCTTTCTCCTAATCCAACTCGCATTTGGCGGGAAGAGTCCACACTACGGCTTCAGTCACGCGCCACGCGAGTCGCCTTGCCGGAGACGATTCGAATCCGCGCGGTGTGGAATGTCGCGGTGACGTTGTAGGCGGCAAGCGCCGGGCGGCTCTTGTCCGGCATAGGCCACCCCGCACCGACTGCTTCCAATTTGCCGGACCACGCAATGAACGGCGTCCCGTTTGCCCAGACTTGGAATCTCGCGTTCTTATCGTCAAGCCGAAAGCTCACGCGAACGTTGTACTTGCGATTGTTCACCAAGGTTCCCGGTGTCACATTGGTTGGGTTTCCTTCGTGGACGCTTCGATGCTCAATGCCTTCGAGCGCATGAAACCGACCCCCCAGTATGCTAAAACTCAGCGTAGGCGACTCCGGACCCGCCGGTAAGGGAAAACACACCGTATCGATGCCCGTAGTACGGGTGAACTCGAACTCCAGGTCATAACCGCCTTGCACGCGGATGGGAAGCATCAGACTTGACCATGTCTGTGGCGTAACCACGAGCCCTTGGTCAGTCGGTCTCCAAGTCCCTCGAACTCGGTCCTTGTCCACGTCGACCCATTTCAATAGATCCACCCATATCCCAGGAGGTACTTTACCACCCGGCTCCACCGGAGCCAGTAGCATGCTGCCGGAGTTGTCCTGCAGCGCAGCAACCTCGTCTAGCCGCTTTTCCACCTTCGCCTTGGTCAGGCCAGGACGGAGCTGCGGCAGGGCCCTTTCATACCAAACGCCGGCTCGGCCCAGAAGGGCCTCTTGCTCACTGGCGTCGGCCTGCTGTCCCAAGTCCCACCAGGCATCGCCCAGGGCCACTTGTCGCTCGAGCGAGGAAACCTCTTCGAGTTCCTTCCGAGCGGGGGTCTGGTATGGCGTGTTGTCGGCCAGGGCCAGCATGGAAACGCCCAATTGCCAATCGCCTTTGACAAAGCAGTAGAACCGGCCCACGGATAGATTGGCGGCCGGATCGGTCGGCTTTTCGTCCAGCACTCTTAGGGCTGGCTGGACGGCCTCGTAAGCTCGGGTAATGCGTTTCATGCCGCGGCCCAGATCGGTCAAATCGCGGATGAGTTCGGCGTCGCGCGACTTACGGGCGGACGACTGGCCGACGCGGAGCAGTTGTTCGGCCGTGGGGTAATCGTCTTGGGCGATCGCGGCACGCACCAGGGCGACGGACTCCTCGCCGGCCACCTTGGCATCTTCCGCCCGGACGATCGACTTGGCGGCCATCAGTAGTGCGTCGGTCTTCATCTTCACCGCGTCGATATGAAAACCCCGATCGAGCATCTCAATCGCCGCAAACGCCGTGGTCACGTCCCCGGACTGCGCGGCGATATCTCGCGCCACGCGCAGTAACGTGAACTGTCCCGCCGGATCATCGGCGGTCCGCGCTGCCTGTTCGATCATCTTCTGGGCCAGCGCCGTCTTCTGGGCGGTCGTCTTGGCCCCGGTCCACTGCTGCTCGAAGATCTCGGCGATGAGCTTCAACGCCTTGCCCTGCGCCGCCGCATCGGGAACGGGGGCTTTCGCGACTGCGGCTTGGCCGAAGACCGGCGTCAGACCGCCCAAGGCGATCACGGCGGCCAGAAGGACAAATCCACCAGGCGACGATTGAGGACGAAACGTCACGGCACCGCTCCCGCTCGCGTGATCGTTGACAACAATGGCCCAACAGCCGCCATTATGGCATCCAGAGGGGGGGTGTCAACCGTTAAG
>CAYUIQ010000259.1:0-11886 GCA_964444795.1 uncultured Planctomycetaceae bacterium | reverse complement strand
ACCGTTGAGCAATTTGAGCCGGCCGTAGAAGTCGTACATGCTGCGGGCACCTTTTGCCAAGGAAGCCGGCGGTTTGCAACTCTGCAAGTAGCCCGTCTTCGCCTCGACCGACGACCCGCTCTACCAGCAGATGCTCGGCGCCATCCGCAACGCCCACGACCGGCTGGAGCAGGGCAAACGGTTCGACATGCCCGGCTTTCGCCCCAACGAGCACTACATCCGCGAGATGCAGCGATTCGGGTTCATCCCCAAGGATCTCGCTCCCGACGCGCCGGTCGATCCCTATCCGGTTGATCGAGCGTACTGGGACTCGTTTTACCATCGGCCGGAGTGATTTCCTCCCCCTCAGCCCCCGGCTTTGCCGGGGGGCGGCGTGACCTGCAACTCGACCACATCCCCCCAGGAGCCTTTCGTGCCCACGATTCTCATCACCTCGACGTCGTTCGGCAAGCGTATCAAGGCTCCGCTGGAAGTGCTACAGGCCAAGGACTACGAACTGCGGTTCAACGATCTGGGCCGTCCTTTGCAGGCCGAAGAACTGATCGAGCGGCTCGCCGGCTGCGAGGGATGTATCGCCGGGTTGGACTACTTCACGGCCGAGGTGTTCGAGGCCGTGCCCGGGTTGCGTATCGTTGCCCGATACGGGGCGGGAGTCGATCGCGTCGACCTCAATGCAGCCGCCCGAGCGGGTGTGACCGTGACCAATACGCCGACGGCCAATAGCGATTCGGTGGCCGATCTTGCCGTCGGGCTGATGCTGGCCGTGGCGCGAGACATCCCCCTGGCCGACCGCACGGTGCGCGGCGGCCAGTGGAAGAACATGTACGGCATGTCGCTGGCCGGAAAAACCGTCGGCCTGATCGGCTACGGCCGCATCGGCAGCCGCGTGGCTGCGCGAGTGAAGGGGTTTCGCTGCCCCGTGATCGTACATGATCCGTTTCTAGATGCCGAAGTGGCCGGTCGCGACGGCGTCGAGTTGGTCGCGCTGGAAGAACTACTCGCCACGGCCGACTTTATTTCCCTGCACCTGCCGGTGACCGAAGCGACGCAAGGAATGATCGGCGCTGCGCAACTGGCCCAAATGAAGCCCAAGGCCATCCTCGTCAACACGGCCCGGGGCGAGGTGGTCGATCAGGACGCACTGCTGGCGGCCGTGCGCGAAGGCCGCATCGGCGGCGCGGGTCTCGATGCACATGCCGAAGAGCCACCCAACGCGGCGCTCTTCGAGGGGCTGGACAACATCGTGCTAACGCCCCACATGGGAGGATACACCGAAGCAGCCCTCTACAACATGGCCATGGGTTCGGTGGATAATCTGTGCGCCTTCTTTGAGGGGCACGATCTGCCCAACGTCGTCGTACGGCCTGAAAAGTAGCTGTCTCGCTTGGCTCCGCGTGTACGATGGCTCTCCGAAGCCGTCGTTGGAGCCCCCCAATTCTCTCTTCGACGGCCTCGGAGGGCCATCGTACAACTCACCGACGCTCGCCTACCCAAGATCCACCACACTATGCGAAGGGTGCCGCACCGCGTCAAATCGGCTTTGATCCGCCGCATCGCTTGACGACTGGCCCGTCCTTTCCTATAAGTGAGGGACTAACCGGCAGAAACTTTTTCGCACAAAGGGAGTTGATGGCATGGCCGTACCTGGAACCACCGGAAAGATCCTCATGGTCGATTTGGGCACGGGGCAAGTCTCCGTGGAAACGCCCGAGGATGATCTCTATCTTAGGTATCTTGGGGGGTATGGTCTGGGTGCCTACTATCTCTACAAACTCCAGAAGCCGGGCGTCGATCCGCTGGGCGTCGAGGCTCATCTCGGGTTCTTCACCGGCTTGCTGACCGGCGGGCCGGCGGTAACGGGCAATCGCTACGTCGTGGTAGGGAAGAGCCCCAAGACGGGTGGATGGGGAGACGCCAACTCAGGGGGGTCCTTCGCGCCGGCGATGAAGTCCGCCGGTTTCGACGGCGTGATCTTTTGCGGAATTAGCGAGAAGCCCGTTCTTCTGGTGCTGGAAGGCGGCCAGGCGAAGCTGATCCCCGCCGACGATTGGTGGGGACTGGATTGCGACGCCATGGAAGACAAGACCAAAGCGACCTACGGCCCCAAGGCCCGATCGGCCAGTATTGGCCCGGCGGGCGAGCGGCAATCGCTGCTGTCGTGCGTTATTAACGACAAGGGTCGCGCCGCGGGACGCAGCGGACTGGGTGCCGTGATGGGTTCCAAGCGGCTCAAGGCAATCATTGCCGTCGGCGGCGAGCCGGTTGCCGCGGCCGCCGATCCCGAGGGCCTGAAGGCAGCAGTCAAGCGACACCGCAACGAGTTGATGGAGACCGACGGCTACAAATTCTTCAACCAGTACGGCACATCCGGGATGACCGCCGGCGCGACGGCCAGCGGCGATTGCCCGATTAAGAACTGGGGCGGCATTCCGGACGATTTCCCCACGGCCAGCAAGATCAGCGACGACACGGTCGCGGCCCTGGAGAAGAAGAAATACGGTTGCTGGAAATGCCCCATCGCCTGTGGCGGCGAGACGGTGGTCGAGGAAGGTCCCTACCAGTCCAGCACGCACAAGCCCGAGTACGAAACGCTCGGCGCCTTTGGCACGATGTGCCTTAACGACAACCTCGAATCGATCAACCTCTGTAACCAGATCTGCAACGATTACGGTTTGGATACGATCAGCGCCGCCTGCACGGTCGCCTTCGCCATCGAATGCTTCGAGAACGGGCTGTTGACCACCGAAGACACTGAAGGCGTGGAACTCACTTGGGGTAATCACGAGGCGATCGTCGAGGTAACGCGGCAGATCGCCGAGGGCCGCGGTTTTGGAGGCCGCGTTCTTGGTGACGGAGCCAAGGTCGGCGCCGAGCGTATCGGCAAGGGAGCCGAGCAGTACGCCATTCACATCCGCGGCGAAGAGATCCCCATGCACGACCCCCGGCTGAACCCCGGTTTGGCCACCAGCTATAAGATGGACGCCACGCCCGGCCGGCACACGCAGATGGGTTCCTGGACCGTCGAAGCTTCGTTTACCCCTCCGGGGTTGTGGACTGAGGAGTTTGACAAGTACGCCTACACGGGCAAGGCCGAAGCCCATCGAGTGCTCAGCAGCCACCACCATGCGTCGTCCTCGGCCGGACTGTGCATGTTCGCGTGGTGTAACATGCCGCCGGAGGTGCTTGCCGATGCCCTTTCGCTGACCACCGGCACACCGTATTCGCTGGACGACATCCAGACCATCGGCGCCCGGATCGCCACCCTGCGGATCGGGTTCAATCTCCGGGAAGGTGTCCGGAACATTGATTTCGCCGTCCCCGGTCGGCTCATCGGGTCGCCGCCTTTGGAAGGTGGTCCGCTGAAAGGCGTTACGGTCGACATCGACACGCAAATTCGGGAGTACAACGAAGTGATGGGTTGGGACCCCGAGACCGGGGTGCCCCAGAGGCAGACTCTGCTAGATCTCGGCCTCGATTTCGTTGCTGCCGACCTGGAGGGGTAGTACGAAAAATTATGCTTGACATAAGCGGTACTTATGATAAGATCCGCTTATGAACATCGATACTCTGCGGATCTTTTGTGATGTGGTCCAGCGCCATAGCTTCTCGCGCGGCGCGGCGGCCAACGACGTGAGCCAGTCGGCGGCCACACAGTCGGTGCATCGCATGGAGCGTTTCTTTGGCGTGCAGTTGGTCGATCGCTCCAAACGGCCGTTCATTCTGACACCCGAGGGGCAGGTTTGCTACGAGGGATTTCGCGACGTGTTGGAACGGTACGACGCGGTCGACGTGCGGGTGCGGTCGTTGCGCAAGGAGATCACGGGTCTGGTGCGGGTGGCGGCCATTTATTCGATCGGGCTGCACGACATGGGCCGCTGCATGCAGCAATTCATGCGCGACTACCCCCGGGCGAAAGTCCGGCTGGAGTTTCTCCGGCCCAACAAGGTCTACGATGCCGTGATGGGCGCGGAGGTCGATCTGGGTATCGTTTCCTATCCGGCGGCCAACCCCGACCTGACCGTGGTGCCGCTGCGATCGGAGAGGATGGTGGTCGTTTGTCCGCCGGGGCATCCACTGGCCGAGCGTAAGGCGATCAGTGCCGAACATCTGCAAGACGAGAACTTCATCGGGTTTGATCGCGACCTGATTATCCGCAAGGAAATCGATCGCTACTTGCGACAGCGTTCGGTTCCGGTGAAGATGGTCATGGAATTCGACAACATCGAAACGATCAAACAGGCCGTTGAAATCGGCTCTGGAATCAGTGTTTTGCCCGAGCCGACCATACGCAAGGAGACGAAAGCCCAGGTGCTCACCTCGGTCCGGCTTATCGCGCCGGAATTGAAACGCCCGATTGGCATCATCTATCGTCAGCGCAAAGCCTTCACCCCTACGGCCCTGAGATTCATCGAGTTGCTACAGGCCGAACAGGACGAACGCACCGTGGAGTCGTAATGCCCGAGGCGGAAATCCCCATTACGTTTCAGCCATCGGGTAAGACAACCCGAGTGCGTCGCGGCACGCTCTTGTTGGAGGCCGCTGCCGGCGCGGGGCTCACCCTCGATTCCCCCTGCGGTGGTGAAGGCACCTGCGGCAAATGCCGCGTCCGCTTGCTTGGCACGAACGGCGAGCCGGGGCCCAGCCCGCCGGGACCCGCGGAGTTGCGGCGACTGGGGGCCGAGGAAATCGACGAGGGGTTTCGCTTGGCTTGCCAGACACCCGTGGCCGAGCCGATGACCGTCGAGGTGCCTGAGGGTTCGCTGCTGGCATCGCATTATCAGATCCTCTCGGATTGGGAAGGCCGATCGATCGACGCGCGCGATCCGGCGGTGGCCAAACGATACATCGAGATGCCCGAGCCGGCCAGGGGCGACGACGCGGCCGATCTGCTCCGCCTGCAAAACGCGTTAGGACTTTTCGACATCGACTTGGAGATGGCCCGACGGATACCCGGCCGGCTTCGAGAGAATCAGTTTCGTGGCACGGCCGTTACCGCCGATGGGCGGCTCATCGACTTCGAGCCGGGCGATACGACGGGCCAGTGTTTTGCCGTGGCCGTGGACGTCGGCACCACGACATTGGTTGCCATGCTCGTGGATCTCAGTACGGGAGAAGAACTGGGCGTTGCCTCGCGATTGAACCCGCAGACTCGATTCGGCGACGATGTGCTCACCCGCATCCTCCATGCCCGCGAAAACTCCGACGGCCTGGCCGAACTTCACGGCATCGTGCTTGATGCGGTCAACGAGATGATCGGCGAATTGGTCGAGCGAGGAGACGTGGCTCGGCGACACGTCTACGAAGTCTCCTTTGCCGGCAACACGACCATGCAACAACTTCTTTGCCGCATCGATCCGCAGTTCCTCGGCGAGGTGCCTTTTGTACCCGGCGTGGGCCGGTCGCTGCGACTGGCCGCGGCCGATTTGGGGCTGGCGATCCATCCGCGTGGCGTTGGTTACGTACTACCGGTGATCGGCGGGTTTGTCGGCGGAGACACGGTCTCGGGCATGTTGGTTACGGAGATGGCCGAGAAGGAAGGTCCGAGTCTGTTGGTCGACATCGGCACCAACGGCGAGATCGTGTTGGCTGCCGAAGGAAAACTCCTGGCCGCGGCCACGGCGGCTGGACCGGCGTTCGAGGGCGCGCGGATTGAGCACGGTATGCGCGGCGGACACGGCGCGATCGAAAAGGTGACCATTGACGACGGCCTCCACTACAGCGTCATCGGCGGCGTGGCACCCATCGGATTCTGCGGGTCGGCGCTGATCGACGTCGCGGCCGAACTTCTGCGCTGCAAGCTCATTTCGCCCGAGGGGCGCATGACCTGGCCCGTGGATCTGCCCAAGGATCTGCCCGAGGACCTGCGCCACCGCGTCGTCATTCACGACGATCATCCGGCCTTTGTGATTGCCACGGAAGCCGAAACCGGCACGGGCAAACCGATCCTCCTGTCACAGCGCGACGTGCGCCAATTGCAGTTGGCCAGCGGGGCGATTCGCGCCGGAATCGTTGTTCTCCTGCGTCGCGCGGGTCTGGAGCCGGCCGACCTGCGGCGGGTGTTCGTGGCGGGCGGATTCGGCAATTTCATCCGTCGAACCAACGCCCAACGCATCGGCCTATTGCCCGAACAGATCGAGCGCGACCGCATTCGCTACCAGGGCAACGCCTCGCTGGCCGGTGCCCGGTTGACGGCCATGTCACTTGTGGCCCGTCGGCAAGCCGAGAAACTAGCCCGGCGAACCGAGCACGTCGACCTCTCCTTCGATTATCATTTCCAGGAGTCGTTTGCCGAGGCGATGATTTTTCCGTCGGCGTGAACGTAGGGTAGGTTTCTAACCTGTCTCTCCCTCTACACGACATGCGGTGTTGGCGTTATCTGGGGGTCAATCAGCCGAGAGCCTTGTGGCGGCGCAAGACCTCTAACTCGCACGCAGACAATCTCCATTCCTTCTTCGTCTCGACGCCGCAACGCGAGTTTCCTGCTGTACTCGTTGAATGCGGCATCACCAGCAACCTCGAAGTAAACGTAGGCGTCTTCCGGAAGTAAATCATCAACGTCCGGATGATCCAAAACGTACTTGGCGAATTCCGACGCCAATTCGCTCTGCATCTTTGCGAAATCGTGAGGATCAAACATTCTTGATTTCTCCGAGGTAACGTGCGCGCTGGGCTTCCCAATTCGCCCGCAAATCATCTATCGCGTGAGTGAATGTATCATTTGCGCTGCCGTAGAACACGGGTACCTTCTCCTGGCTGCCGTCAGGGTGAACGGTATCGCGGTGACAAAACCCGTGAGCATTATCGTAACGTACAACCGGTCGCCAGTCGTCGCCTATTCGGATTTCCAGTTGTACCGTGTATTGTACAATTCGTTTTCCAACGCGTTTGTATGAGCAACGCATCCGAATTTCATCGGGAACAAAGTCAACCAGCCAACTCCGTGCTTTGGGTTCGGGGTCTGCCACACCAGTATCCCGTCATTCTGGCCCGCCTTACAGAACACAGCAAGTCCATTTCTGGCGGCTGCACCCGGTTGATTGTAGCGCCGCTTGGACTAGTGTCAAGCGCATCGTCCCCCAGACTTGGCGACAGGCTCCAGCCCCCAGGTTGCCAGACTGGCTAGCCCCTGTTCGGGGGGCGAAAGGCTGCCACGCGAGAATTGATGGATTCTCCATCAACGCATACTGGCAACTCAACCGCCCTTGTTCCCCCCGTGTCAAGGCAGTTACAGTCACCGTTTCGTCCTCCATTCGCTAATGTCGCGCGAACTACCTTTCTGCCCGCTCATCTGAAAAGTAACTATTGGGGAAAACGGCGTAGTCACCGACTCCCGCATCAACGCCTTTGAAACTCGACAGCATTCTTGAACGCTCGTCGCCGCCGGTTGAGCGACTGGGATTGCGCCGCGCATTTCTTGCGCAGGGTCGCGAGGATTTCGCTCCCGGCGCTGGACTGGATGAGATTCTTCATCTCCGCCGGGTCGGCTTCCAGATCGAACAGCATTTCGAAAACGGGGTCCCGGTTCGTGAAATCGACGTCCGCATCGTCGTAGCGCCCCTTGCCGTCGTACATTCGGATGTATTTCCATTTACCCAAGCGGATGCCTTCCTGAAACGGCGTGTCGCGACCGGTATAGTGGCTTTCCAGGAAAAGCTCCTCGCGCCATGGGACGTCTTTCCCTTCCATCAGCGGGCGTAGACTGGCGCCTTCCATGAACTCGGGAGCAGAGACACCGGCGTAATCGAGGATGGTTCGCGTGACGTCCAGGCTGGAGACCAGTTCGTCGATCTGCTGGCCCTTGCGCCCGGGCGGCAGGTTGGGATCGTGGACGAAACAAGGAATCTTCGAGGCCAAATCGTACAGCAATGCCTTGCCGCCCATGCCGTATTCACCCATCAGCAGGCCGTGGTCGCTGGCGAAAAGGATCACCGTGTTGGCGGCCAGATCGCGGCGATCGAGATCGTCCAGCAGTTTGCCGATGACGTGATCGAGCCCCGTGATGGTTTGGTAGTAGCGGACGTGATGCTCCAGGCAGGTAGGTCGGGTGTAGTCATACGTGTAGGTCGATGTCCTCCGGCCCTTGTCCTGGTCCATGATGAACTTGGGGATAAACCGGTAAGGATCGGTTCCCGTTGCGGCGGGGATTCGAATGTCGATGTCCCGGTAGAGTTCGTCGTAAAACGGACTGCCCACGAGCTTCGGGTTCTCGTTGGCCGGACGGGTCATGTTGTGCCAGCCGGGATAGTCGGGATACATGCTGGTCGTTTGCGAGCCGTGGGGGACGTTGAAACTGACCGACAGGCAAAACGGCTTGCCACTCGGCAGCCCGTCGAGAAACTTCGTCATGGCCTCGCCCATGATCGGGGTGATCACGTCTTCCTTCGCGCCATGATACGGCGTGCAACTGGGGCTTTTGAAATCCTTGGGCAGAAACTTGGTCCATCCGTCGTGGCCCCACCAGAAATCGAACTTCTCGACGGCCTGTCCCCGGAAGGTGTAGTACTCGACGCCGAACTTGCCGACGAACCCGGTGTGATACCCGGCCTTGCGCAACAGGGCGGGATAGGTTCGCTCCCACTGAGCTTCGGTCAATTGGTAGGACGAGGTGAAGCCGACGCCGTGGACCCGTTCGTGCATGCCCGTGAGGTAGGAGACGCGGCTTGGGGAACAGACGGGTTCCGCGATATAGGTGTTGCTGAATCGTACCGACTGGCCCAGTAGCCGGTCGACGTTCGGCGTCTTGACAAACGGATGGCCCATGGCGCCAAACGTGTTGTCGCGCTGGTCGTCGGTGAGCAGAAAGATGATGTTCGGTCGTGTTTGGGCCGCGACGGCCGAGGAGGAAACCGAGGATAGGCCCACGGCCAGGACGATGATAAAGGGGAAGCGGCTCTTGATCGTGGTCATGGTCGTGTCTCTCTCGTTGAGCGTCGGCATCGTGCCTCGGGATCCCGTGACTACGATATCCAGATTGGGCTGGACCATGCCTGCTCGCCATCGGCTTGGGTGACGCGGACGTAATAGATACCGCTGCCGGAGAAATCGCTGTCCTGCCAGCGTCCCGACCATCGGTCCTTGCCGCTGACCGATTCCTTGAATGGCTCGGACCAGTTCGTTCCGTCGTAACGGCATAGAGCGATCTCGGACAAGGTATCCGTGCCGCCGATGTCTATCTCGAAGTCCGGTTTTTCCCCCGCCGCCAACTCGACCTGAGAGCCCATCGGGGAATCACCGCAACGGAACAGGAGCACGATACGGGCACCCGATGTTCCGTAGGTACATCGGTTCTCCATTCCCTTGTAGAGCCCGACACGGGTCAACTCGACGGCATAGGTCGCCTGCAGACCGGCTGTCTGGTACTGGCAGTTTTCCCAACCGCCCTGCGGCCAGCGCTTACCCGGCTCTTTGCAGAGGTGCCCCATGGTCAGACGATGCATGTCCGAGCCGGCCACCACTCCCAGCCGCAGTCCGCGTTGGAGATTCTTGCGCAAGCGGTTTTCTCTCTTGGTCCTGTCGTGACGGTGGCAGGAGTAGATCTCGTCCAGCCAGTGTACCGAATCGTCGATGCCTTCGGTGTAGGCGGTATGAACGTGCGCGATGGAAAAAGCCGGCTGTTTGAGTTCTCTGAGAATCTTCATGTACTCCTTTTCGTCGTCGGCGCCGACCCTGAACCCCGGATCATCGGGCGGATTACCGATCGCCTTCATTCTCTTCTCACCCCATATCAGCACCGCGTCTTCCTCCGAGAGGAAATAGGCGTTCGTGTGGCCCTGTTGTGCCCATTCGTACCCAGGGAACGTGATGAACTTGCCGGGCCGGTTGGCCTTGGCGGTCTCGTCGAGATAGCGTTGCCACGCGGCGGCGCAACCAAAGTACTCTGCATGGCAGGAAACGGAACCGAAATCCAGCCCGGCGACTTTCGGTGCATAATAGTAATGCTCGTGGATATCATTCGTCCCGTCACAATCCAGTGTATGCGTGTGCATGTCTCCAAAGTAGATGCGCGCGGGCGGTTGCTTCCGGGAAACGACCACGTAGTTGGAGAGTCCGGAGATACCCCCCTGTACCGCCTTGATTCTGAACCAGCCCGGCTCTGATCCGGACAGGCCGTCGATGCGTTTACAGCCCCGGTCTTCTTTCTCGAACCTGACCGATTCCGGCAGGGCGAGTGACTTGTCAGCGCTCAATTGCACGTCGCCGACCAAGTCTTCCGCGGGGTTGCCGTATTGGTCAATCGCAGCCACGTTAAGGGAAAACGTCTCGTGTACTCCCTGGAGAGGCCGGCAGGTGACATGCAGAGCCACCGCCGTGTGCCCCTTGATCCTGATTCGCGGCAGATCGTCGAACTCGCCTCTTCGTATGGGAAGATCGCGGTCCAGTTCGGGCAGTTTCGAGAAGAGGAAAGGCATGAACAAGTAGCGCATGGCATAAGGCGGTGCCTTCACGTCCTTCCATTGTATCTCGATCACATCTCCTTCCTTAAGCTCTTCGCTGGCCGAGATCTCAAGGACGCCTCGCTTGCGGTCTCTCAGTGCTTTGACGAAATGGGAAGGCCGGTTGTCATGTCCCTTCGGCAATGGCTGTCCGAGCTTGACCTCCAGTTTGACACCGGCCTTGTTACAGGTGGCGGCAAGGTGGTTGCGCTCGCCTTGGTCGGTTGATTGCCAGGGCTGCCGGTTGTACCAGAAATGGCTGGGGAAAGTAAACTGCCAGCGGTCCATCAGTGAACCATGGACCATGCCCAGCGAATCTCCCGCGGGCAGTCCCTCCTTGCCGAGCTTGATGGTCATGGAGTAATCACTAGTCCTGTCCCGCCATCCTTCGCAGGGCGTGATCCTGACTTCAGCCCCTTCGCCAAGCAGAGAATTATTGGTGTGAATGGGACCGGGGGCTCCGGATGTCATCGCGCCGCTGGACGTCACGGATGAAAAGATCATCGCGCAACCGGCGACTCTAAGAACATCCCGGCGATTAACTCGGCTGGTGTCTTTCATATTCCTCCCCTTCGCCGTATCTCCCAGGTTCTCCGGGGGGCTGGGAGAATGCGTCGCTTGTTCTTCTGGGCTGCCGGTCCATCTACGGCGTGGTGATGCGCACGTTGCGGAAGAGAAACTGGCCGCCGCCGGGCACCTCGGCCTGGAGACTGATGAACCCCTCGGGCACTTGCACGCCGTCGGCCTTCCATGCTTCTTTGCCGTTGATCTCCAAGGCCGCTTTCGTGCCGGTCACGGTCAGCTTGAAACGGTTCCACTCGCCGGCTTTGATCAGGCCCGTGCTGGTGGCCCCGTCCAGACTGCCGACGTTGCCTTCCATGCCCTTTCTCATGTTGACCTGATATCGGGCGGGCCAGGGTCGGTTGGGCGGCACGCTGGTGTAGCGGAAGTAGATGCCCGAGTCCCAGCGGTCGTCCTTCAGTGCCTTCCACTGGAGCTCCAGCGTGAAGTCGGCGTAACGCTCCTTGGTTTGTATCAGGCCGTTGCCCGACTCGATCAGAATCGACCCGTCTTTCACCACCGCGGTACAACCGATCACGTCGAAGTTGTCGAGGTTCTTGCCGTCGAATAACGCGACGGTCTTGCCCGACTCCTCGGCGGCGCAAGCATTTGTCCCGGCGAGGCCCAGCGGGACGATGAGTGTGAGAGCGGCCAGGGACAATAGGAAAAGTCGCGTTTTCATGGGATGTGTTCCTGCGGTGGGTAGGGGGGTGGAAAGTCGAGCCGCTGGCGGCTCGTCGACCGCGCCATTATACGACGCCCCGCGGGACGGTGCCAGCAAGGAGACGCCCCCGGCTTGCGTGGGACGCCCGATCGGGGTACATTCGCACCGTTGGGGCTACGCTAACGGCCCGTTGAAAAAGTCGTGTGCCACTGCTTGCTTGCAAGCAGT